>JBKPRZ010000415.1:0-7074 GCA_046734815.1 Myxococcota bacterium
CCCCCGCGCCCGCCACCACAAGCATCCAGATCTGCACAGAAGACTTCATGCCCCCGACATGGGGCGCCCCCACCGATCCGGGCAACCCTGCCGGAAACAAACACCGGTGCACCCGGAGGGGGGCGATCGCCAATGAACGCCGGCTACGCGGCGGCGGTGTAGCGTTTCTCGATGGCGCTGCGGATGCGGGCGCGCGATTGCTGGGCGGTCAGGCTGCGGTCGCGCTCGATCGCGCGCGCCTCGCCGGCCAGCTCGGGATCCTTGATCGCCTCGACGAACCATTGCGAGTAATCGCCCTGTCGCAGGTGGTGCAGCCAGGTGCCGTCGTCCACGCCCTCGGCCATCTGCACGAACAGCTCGAGGTTGTAGGCCCGCAGGTTCAGCTTCAGGTCCGGTCCTCGGAAGTAAAAGCTCTTGTCCGGGCCCAGCTCGCCGGCGGCGTATTTGCGCACGTGCCGGCGGCGCTCGGTGGTGGGCATGCGGCAGCGGACCACGACCGGGTTGCGCCCCGGGAACCAGGCCAGCGCCTGTCCGCGATCGGGCGGCGGGTCCACCGGCGCGGGCGGCGGCTCGCCGCGCACCTGGGCCAGCTCGGCCAGCGCTTCGCCGGCCAGGCTGCCGAAGGTGAAGGCCGCATCCACTTGGGTCAACATCGTGGGGGCCACGTGGCTGGGGTGCACGGTGATGAACAGGAAGCCGCGCGGCTCGGCCGGCAGAGTCAGGCCGCCGGGGTGGCGGGTGGCGGCAGCCACGTGGTGGGTCTCGTCGATGACGATCCAGTGCGGCCGGCCGATGCGCGCGCGTAGCTCGAGCAAGCGCGGCAGCAGCGATTCGAACAGCCCCGGCCGATCCGCCAGCGGCACGCCCACCAGCGACACCGCCACGCTCTGCCGGGGCTGCTGCGACAGCAGCTCGATCACCTCGCCGACCACCGGCGGATGGGTGGCGTCACCCAGGCTCATGGTCGAGGGCAGGTCGCGCATGTCGCCCTCGGGGTCGATCACGCATGCCTGGTAGCCCCGTTCGAACAGGGTCTCCATGAACGCCGTGGCCAGGCTGGACTTGCCCGCCCCCGAGCTGCCCGCGAACAGCAGCGGGGCCGCGTGCGGCGAGACCGTGACGGGGCGGCCCTGCAGATCGGTGCCCACCGGGATGGCCAGCCTGGGCAGACGGGCCGTCTCCTGCTCGAGGTCGTCGGTCAGCAGCTTGTCGATCAGCTCTTCCACGCCCAGGCCGTGGGGCGACGACATGACCAGGTCGGCGCGTTCCTTGACCGCCGGCAGGGCGTTGGCCACCGCCACGCTGCATTCGCACAACGACAGGAAGGCATGGTCGTTCTCGGCGTCGCCCACCGCCACCGCGCTCCGGGGCGACAGCTGCATCTCATCCAGGGCGGCCTGCAGACCGGAGGCCTTGTTGACCCCGGAGGGCAGGACCATCACGGCACCCTTGTTGAAGATGACCTGCAGCTCGAGCCCCATATCCTTTATGAGCTCGATCGTGTGGACCTCGTGCGGCTGCCAGGTAGCCACGATCACCTTGCCCGCGGCCACCGTCCCGGGCGGCCCGCCCACCCGCTCGCGCAGCTTCTGGACGAAGGCGGGGGGCGGCGTCTCGGCCAGGGCACGGGTCTCGCGGGTCGACGGGTTGTAGATGACCGCTCCGTTCTCGCCGACCACCGAGGAAAACAGGTCCACCTCGGGAAAGACCTGCAGCAGGTCGTCGATCTGCCGGCCGGTGACCAGCACCAGCTTGCGCCCCGAATCCTTCAGCCGCCGCAGGGCTGCGACCGTGGAGGGGGCGGTCTGGCCGTGGTGGGCCAGCGTGCCGTCGTAGTCGGCGGCGAGAACACGAAAGCGCATGTACAGGAAACTAAGGATTCCGGCTGCGAAGTCGACTCTTTACTTCTTTTCCTTTGATGAGGCGGCCCACCAGCTCTTCCAGCTGACGTTTCTCACCCTCGTCGGCGACCGTCCCGTCCAGCTCCAGGTACGAATCCCTATCCTCGATCCATACATCGGCCAGATCGATCTCGGTGGCGTTCGCGAGCTGGACCTTCATCTCCTCGCTGTCCCCCGCATCTTCGTGGCCTTGCAGCTGCTCGGGTAGCTCGCCGGTCCGTCCATGGATGCGGAAGCGGACGCCCGGGTTGGCGCCGCCCCCGCTTTCGTCGCGATCCAGCGAGGTGGCGCCGTGCTCGGCGGCCCACACGCTGAAACGATTTTTCTCACCGGGCATGATGGCCAAAACCTGGGAATGCACGCATCTCCTGGCAAGAGAGCCACCGCATTCGAGCGTTCACGCCGACGAAACATCGGGACCGACCCCGTTCGGGCCCGGGTCGGGCGGGCGCATGCGCGGGGGGCCGCGCGACGACGCGTCGCCGGAATGCCCGGTTACCAGGGCGAATCGGCAGTTACTTACGCGTAACGGCGTTCGGACGGCAAAACCGCGGGAAGCCCGCGAATGTAAGGGGCTCTCGGGCTGGCCCAGAACATGAATGAGCACCAGCCGACATGAAGAACGCACACACGGAACTGGACATGGTGGAGGTGCCCGCGAAGGGCCGGTCTTCGCGCCTGGCGATGCGGATCCGTCGGGCTGCCCAGCTGGCCTCGCGGGCGAAGACGCGCACGACGGCAGCGGCGGCGGAAAAGGCAGTCCTGGTCGAGTTCCCCAACGCGTCCGAGGAACCTGCCCGTACCACCAAGCCGCGCGAGCACGCCAAGGCCCCCGCGGCCAACCGCGCGCCGTCGACCGGCACGGCCAGCGTCTTTCATCGTTATCTGCGCAGCCTGCACGCCGCCGAGGTGCTGCCCACCGAAGAGGAAAAGCGCCTGGCCAAGCTGTACCAGGACACGCGCGACCAGGACGCCGCCGCCCGCCTGGTGCGCGGCAACCTGCGCCTGGTGGTCAAGATCGCCGAGGAGTACAGCCGCAACGAGGACCAGCTGATGGACCTCATACAGGAAGGCAACCTCGGCCTGCTGCACGCGCTGGAGAAGTTCGATCCCAACCGCGGGGTCAAGCTGTCGTCCTACGCGGCCTGGTGGGTGCGCGCCTACATCCTGCGGTTCGTGCTGGGCAACTTCCGCATCGTCCGCCTGGGGACCACCCTCGCGCAGCGCAAGCTGTTCTATCGCCTGCGGCGCGAGCGCGAGCGGCTGGAGCGCAAGGGCGTCGAGGCCGACGTCAACCAGCTGGCCGATGCCCTGCAGGTTCGGCCCAGCGACGTGTCCGAGATGGAGCTGCGGCTGGCCTCGCCCGAGGTGTCCCTGGACGCGACCCCGCGCAACGACCGTCCGCACGCCACCTCGAACGTCGTTCCGGCCGACCCGGCCGCCCGCCCCGACCAGCAGCTGGAGAAGACCGAGTTCCACCGGCGCCTCAAGGAGTTCGTCGAGCGCTTCTCCGAGAGCCTGTCGGGCCGCGAGCGCCAGATCTTCTCGGATCGGCTGATCAGCGACCACCCGCTGACCCTGCGCGAGCTCGGTCGCCGCTACGGCGTCAGCCGCGAGCGCGCCCGCCAGCTGGAGTCGCGGCTGAAGGAGAAGATCCGCGTTTACCTCGAGTCCGAGTTCGCCGATGCGGGTGTGCTCGAAGAAGCCGCCTGAAACCGGAGCTCGGACCGACGAATGCGGATCGCGGAGGTCAGCCCGTTGTATGAAAGTGTGCCGCCGAAGCTGTACGGCGGCACCGAGCGCGTCCTGTCGTTCCTGACTGAGGAACTGGTCCGGACCGGCCACGACGTCACCTTGTTCGCCAGCGCCGATTCGGAGACGTCCGCGCGCCTGGTTCCCGGCTGCAAGAGCTCGCTGCGCCTGGACCCGCGGTCGTGCGACGCGCTAGCCTGCCACCTGCTGATGCTGGAGGAGGTGTATCGGCGCGCGCCCGAGTTCGACGTCATCCACTTTCACGTCGACTACCTGCACTTCCCCCTGTCGCGCCGGCATCCCATCCCCCGGCTGTCCACCCTGCACGGGCGGCTGGACATTCCCGAGCTGCAGGGGATCTACCGCGAATACGGCCACGAGCCGGTGGTCTCGATCTCCGACGCCCAGCGGGCCCCGGTGCCCTTCGCCAACTGGCTGGGCACCGTGTACCACGGCCTGCCGCCCGACCTGCTGCGGCCGGGGTCGGGAAGCGGTGGTTACCTCGCCTTCCTGGGGCGCATCTCGCCGGAAAAGGGCCCCGAGCGGGCCATCGAGATCGCGCGCGCCTCGGGGGTGCCGCTGAAGATGGCGGCGAAGGTCGACAAGGTCGACAAGGATTATTACGAGGCGGTGGTCAAGCCGCTGATGGACCCGGCGGTGGTGGAATACATCGGCGAGATCAACGAACGGGAGAAGCAGGAGTTCCTGGGCAACGCCGCCGGGCTGCTGTTCCCGATCGACTGGCCCGAGCCGTTCGGGCTGGTGATGATCGAGGCCAGCGCCTGCGGCACGCCGGTGCTCGCCTTCCGGCGTGGCTCGGTGCCCGAGGTGCTGGAGGACGGGCTGAGCGGGATCGTCGTCCAGGGGATGGAGGACGCCGCCGCGGCGGTGCCTCGTCTGCTGGCCATGGATCGCGCCGCTTGCCGGAGCGTGTTCGACCGGCGTTTCACCGTCGCGCGCATGGCCGAAGATTACCTGACGGTGTATGAGAGCCTGGCAAAATGGCCCTTGCAGGAGAGTCGACTGACCGCCTGAGTCCCTCCGACGCGACCGCCCCGGGCGGCGAACGCGTGGACGAGGACGTCATCCAGGTCGCCAACGACTTCTACATCCGCGCGACCTCGGCCCGGCGGGACGAGCATTACCGGGTCCTCAAGCACGACGACACCTTCGGGGTGTTCGATCGCGCCGGTGACATCCAGCCCTACGGCCTGGGCGAGCAGGGCATCTTCCACGAGGGGACCCGCTTCCTGTCGCAGCTGGAGCTGCGTCTGCACGGCCAGCGCCCCATCGTCCTGTCCTCGGCGGTCAGCCGCACCAACGAGCTGCTGTCGGCGCACCTCGAGAACCCCGACGTGCCCGCGCCCGCTGATCCGCGCCGGATCATGCTGGCGCGCGGGCTGCTGCACGTGGCCCGCACCAAGTTCCTGTGGCAGGCGGCCTGCCACGAGCGCCTGCGGCTTTCCAACTACAGCCTGCACGCCTTCACCGTGCGGGTGGGGCTGCGCTTCGCCGCCGACTTCGCCGACATCTTCGAGGTGCGCGGCACCCGGCGCGAGCGGCGCGGGCGGATGCTGGACCCGCAGGTGGAGGACGGCGTCTGCCTGCTGCGGTACCAGGGCCTGGACGGCGTGCGCCGGCAGACCCGCATCTGCTTCTCGCGTCCGCCCAGCGGGCTGACCGCCGAGGGGGTCTGGTTCGAGCTGACGGTGCCGGCGCGCGGCAGCGAGACCATCGACCTGAGCGTGTTCTGCGAGGTGGGCGAACGCAGCCTGCGCTCGGCCGGCACCCTGGACCACAGCCAGGCCGCCCTGCACGAACGGGTGCGGGCCCTGCGCAGCACCTGGCCGCAGGTGCGGTCGGACAACAACCTGTTCAACGGCTGGATGGAGCGGTCGGCGGCGGATCTGCAGATGATGTTGACCGAGACGCCGCAGGGTTTTTACCCCTACGCCGGCGTGCCCTGGTTCAGTACCACCTTCGGGCGCGACGGGATCATCACCGCGCTCGAGGTGTTGTGGATGCAGCCGGAGATCGCCCGCGGGGTGCTGGCCCACCTGGCGGCGCTGCAGGCCACGGAGATCGATCAGCGGCGCGAGGCCGAGCCGGGCAAGATCGTGCACGAGTGCCGCCGGGGCGAGATGGCGGCGCTGGGCGAGGTCCCCTTCGGTCAATATTACGGGAGCGTCGACGCCACCCCGCTGTTCGTGGTGCTGGCCCACGCCTATTACCGCCGCACCGCCGACCTCGAGCTCATCCGCCAGCTGTGGCCGCACCTGCAGGCGGCGCTCGACTGGATCCAGAATTACGGGGACAAGGACGGCGACGGCTTCGTCGAATACGCCCGCCAGACGCCCGACGGGCTGCTGCACCAGGGCTGGAAGGACAGCGGCGACGCCATCTTCCACGCCGACGGCGCGCTGGCCGAGGCGCCCATCGCGCTGGCCGAGGTGCAGGGCTACGTCTACGCCGCCTGGCGGGGGGCCGCCGAGCTGGCGGCGGCGCTGGGGCACGACTCGCTGGCGGCGCAGCTGCGCAACCGCGCCCGCCACCTGCGGCACCGCTTCGAGGAGGCGTTCTGGTGCGAGGACATGGGCACCTTCGCCATCGCGCTCGACGGAGCCAAGCGTCCGTGCCGGGTGCGGTCGTCGAACGCGGGCCAGTGCCTGTGGACCGGCATCGCCACTCCACCGCGCGCGATCCGCACCGCCGAGACCCTGATGGCCGAGAACAGCTTCTCGGGCTGGGGCATCCGCACCATCGCCTCGTCCGAGGCGCGCTACAACCCGATGTCGTATCACAACGGGTCGATCTGGCCGCACGACAACGCCCTCATCGGCGGCGGCTTCGGGCGCTACGGCCTGCGCGACGCCACCTTGCGGGTGCTGGGGGCGCTGTTCGACAGCACGCTGTTCCTCGAGAACCAGCGCCTGCCCGAGCTGGTGTGCGGCTTCGAGCGCCGCGAGGGCGAGGGGCCCACCCTGTACCCGGTGGCGTGCATGCCCCAGGCCTGGGCCTCGGCAGCGCCGTTCCTGTTGCTGGCATCGGTGCTGGGGCTGTCAATCGACGCCCGACAGAACGAGCTGCGCTTTCACAAGCCCAGCCTGCCCGACTTCGTCGACGAGCTGCACATCGAGGGGCTGCGCGTCGGCGCCGGGGTGCTGGACCTGCTGATCGTGCGCTGGGGCGGCGACGTCGCGGTCTCCCTGGTCAGAAAGAGCGGGGACGTGCACATGGTGGTGGCCAAGTAGCCAGACGCCACCCGGCGCCCGCGCGGATGAGCGAGCCGGCCGCTTGCAGTTGCCGGCGGCGCCCCATAGGCTTAGCGCACCATGGCCACGACCACCGCGCCCGCCGCTTCCGCTCCCGGGTTCCTGCGCCGGCACCGGATCATCCTGATCGTGATCGGCGTGCTGGTGGC
>JBKPRZ010000416.1:0-4413 GCA_046734815.1 Myxococcota bacterium
CCAGCGGGCGGGGCAGCCCGGCGGGGACCTCGGCGTGCGGGGGCCCGGCGCCGTCCGGCGCGGCCACGGTCTGGTAGCGCAGCAGACCCTGTACCGGTCCGGCGAACACCGCCACCGGCTGGCCGTCGCCGGTGGCCCGCAGGCGCGGCGCCTGTCCGTCCAGGGTGATCTTGCCGGCGACCAGGCGGTGGCCGGTGGGCACGGGGATGCGCAGCGGCCCGGCGCTGCGCAGGGGCAGCTCGATCTGCAGGCAGCCCGAGGTGCAGGCGGTGGGCGGGTAGGGCGCGGTGGCGTCCGACAGCGGCTCGCGCACCGGCGAACCGTCGGGGGCCAGCTGCGAGAAGGTGAGGGCGGCGAAGTTGTAGGACCCGTCGGGCGGGGTGTAGCGCAGGGCGATCGGCTCGGCGTTCTGCGGGCTCAGCACCTCCACCGACGGCCCCCGGTAGCGGCGGCCGAGGTCCTCGTACGGGTGGGCGGGCATCACCGCGGCGGGGCCGGTCCCGTCGCGTGGGCGCGAGGCGGAGGTGGCCGCCCGCCAGCCCAGCGCCGAGAAGACCACCAGCAGCAGCCCGACCACCGCCAGGTCCAGCGGCCGCAGCGAGGTCAGCGAGCGGGCGCGGTCGACGATCCAGTCGAACACGCGGCGGGGCAACGAGCGCGGGCGGCTGAAGGAGAGCTGCCGCTCGATCAGCCGCTCGAGCTCGCGCTGAGCGAAGCGCACCAGCCGGGTGAGGGCACGCGTGTCGCGGGCGTCCGACCGGGAGAGCATCACCTCCAGCTGGTCGCTCTCGAGCAGGGCCTGGGGAGCCAGGCCGCCGGGCAGGTCGGCGAAGTGCACGCGCATCCAGCTGGTGTGTCGGCCCGAGGGCGCCAGCAGGTCCTCGAGGCAGGCAGCCGATCGCACCCGCAGCCCGCGCGAGAACAGCTCGACCCGCGGCGACGATCCCAGCCCCACCACGCCGCGCAGGCCGCGGCGGCGGAAGCTGGCGCTGGGGGCGGGCAGCGCGAACTCGGCGTTGGCCGAGCGCCCGTTGACCTGCACCGACAGCGCCGCCTGTGGGTCGTCGCGCTGGGACAGGTAACGCGCGCTCTGCCAGACGGCATCGTGGATCCGTTGGGCCAGGCCGCGCTCGCCGCGCGGGCGGCGCAGGACCACCTCGGTGCCCGGGCGGGCGGGCGGCTCGATGGCCCGGGCGTGCTCCAGGCTGCCGTCGAGCTGCACTGCCCAGGCGGCGCCGTGCCGCGGCCGCGAGCGGATGATGATCGTCGTGGGCTCGAAACGCAGCACCGACCAGAACCCGACCCCGAACTTGCCCGCCTGGTTGCGCTTGCCCTCCTTGCTGGAGGCGTACAGGGCGAACAGGTAGCGGCGCGCGTGCTCGAAGGTCATCCCCTCGCCGTCGTCCTGGCAGGACACGGTCTCCTCGTCGCCGGGCCCCTCGGTCACGGTGAAGCGGACCTGGGTGGCGCCGGCGTCGCGCGCGTTCTGCAGCAGCTCGCGCACGAAGACCCAGGGGTCCGAGCCGTAGCGGTCCGCCTCCAGGCGCGCGCGCTCGCGGAAGGCGCTGGATCCATCGCGCGGGCTGTCGGCGGGCGTCCCCACCGGGGGGACTATAACGCGCGGGACGGGTTCCGGTGCGCTCAGTCGCGCAGGAAATGGCAGGTGTAGCCGCCCGGGTTCTTCTGCAGGTAGTCCTGGTGGTAAGACTCGGCCGGGGTGAAGGGGCCGGCGTCGACGATCTCGGTGACCACCGGGCGCCCCCACTTGCCCGAGGCGTCCACCCGCGTCTTGACCGACTCGGCGGCCTGGCGCTGCTCGGGCGAGGTGACGAAGATGGCCGACCGGTACTGGGTGCCGACGTCGTTACCCTGGCGATTCGCGGTGGTGGGGTCGTGCATCCGGAAGAACCACTTTTCCAGCAAGTCCTGATAGGACAGCCGCGCCGGATCGAACACCACCCGCACCGATTCGGCGTGGCCGGTGCGGCCGGTCTTCACCTGATCGTAGGTCGGGCCGGCGGTGCGTCCGCCGGCGTAGCCCACCTCGGTCTCGATCACCCCGGGGATCTCGCGCAGCAGCTCTTCCATGCCCCAGAAGCAGCCGCCGGCCAGGATGGCGGTCTCCAGGGTGGGCGTGCAGCCCGGCTGGCCGCTGCCGGGCGACGGCACCGCGCAGCTATTCGCGGCGTCGTCGGGCGAAGCGGGGCGGTCGGGCCGCGCCAGCAGCGGCCGGTACTCGCCGTAGCCCTCGGCCTCCAGGCTCTCCTCGGGGACGAAGCGCAGGGCGGCCGAGTTGATGCAGTAGCGCTGGCGGGTGGGGGCGGGGCCGTCGTCGAACAGGTGGCCCAGGTGCGAGTCGCCCGCGCGCGAGCGCACCTCGGTGCGCCGCATGCCGTGGCTGTCATCGGCGCGGCTGACCACCCGGCCCTCCTCGATCGGGCGGGTGAAGCTGGGCCAGCCGGTGCCCGAGTCGAACTTGTCACGCGAGCTGAACAGCGGCTCGCCGGTGCTGACGTCCACGTAGAGGCCGGCGCCGTGGTTGTCCCAGTAGGCGTTGCGGAACGGCGGCTCGGTGGCGTCGCGCTGGGTGACCTCGTATTGCAGCGGCGTCAGGCGGTGGCGCAGCTCCTGCTGGCTGGGCTTGGGGTAGGTCCGCGAGGTTGGCATCGTCGACATGTCCATTCTACGCGCCGGCGGGCCGCGGGGTCACGGAGGCGGCGCGGAAGCGGCGGCTGTGACATGAATGAAGGGTCATGCCTCCCGCGCGTCACCCCGGGCTGAAGGTCGTCGCGTCGCCTGCCACGGCGCGGGATCCGGTGTGCGGCATGATGGTGCCGGTCGACAGCCCGTTGCGCACCACGCACGAGGGCCAGACGTACGTGTTCTGCAACCCGCGCTGCCTGGAACGGTTCCGGGCGGATCCGGCGGCGTTCCTGCAGCCGCGACCGACCGAGCCAGCTGCGCCGGCCGGTGCCGAGCCGGTCGAGTGGACCTGCCCCATGCACCCGGAGATCGTGCGCAACGGCCCCGGCAGCTGCCCGATCTGCGGCATGGCGCTGGAGCCGCGTACGATCCAGGCCACCGAGGCCGAGAACCCCGAGCTGGTCGACATGCGCCGGCGGTTGCGGGTGAGCGTGGTGCTGACCGTCCCGCTGCTGGTGGTGGCGATGGCGCCGATGGTGCCGCTCGGCTTCGTGCACGCGCTGGCGGCGCATCCGTTCCGCCCGTACCTCGAGCTGCTGCTGGCCGCGCCGGTGGTGCTGTGGGGCGGCTGGCCGTTCTTCGTGCGCGGCTGGGCCTCGCTGCGCACCCGCCGCCTCAACATGTTCACCCTCATCGCGCTGGGCGTGTCGGTGGCGTTCGGCTACAGCCTGCTGGCCACCCTGGCGCCGGGGCTGTTCCCGGCGTCGCTGCGCGACGCGCACGGACGGATGGGCGTCTACTTCGAGGCGGCCGCGGCGATCGTCACCCTGGTGCTGGTGGGCCAGGTGCTGGAGCTGCGCGCGCGCAGCCGCACCGGGGCGGCCATCCGGGCGCTGCTGGGGCTGGCCCCCAAGGAGGCGCGGCGGTTGCGCGCCGACGGCGCCGACGAGGACGTGCCGCTGGCCGAGGTGCGGGTGGGCGATCGGCTGCGGGTGCGGCCGGGCGAGAAGGTCCCGGTGGACGGCGCGGTGGTCGAGGGGCGCAGCGCGGTGGACGAAGCGATGATCAGCGGTGAGCCGGTGCCGGTGGAGAAGGGGCCGGGCGACCGGGTGATCGCCGGGACGGTCAACGGCACCGGGGCGCTGGTGATCCGGGCCGAGCGGGTGGGGGCCGAGACGGTGCTGGCCCAGATCGTCCGGATGGTGGCGGAGGCCCAGCGCAGCCGCGCGCCCATCCAGCGGCTGGCCGACCGGGTGTCTGCCGTGTTCGTGCCGGTGGTGATCGCGGTGGCGCTGGTGGCCTTCGAGCTGTGGGCCTGGCTGGGGCCGCAGCCGCGGATGGCGCATGCGCTGGTCGCGGCGGTGTCGGTGCTGATCATCGCCTGCCCCTGCGCGCTGGGCCTGGCCACGCCGATGTCGATCATGGTGGCGATGGGGCGGGGTGCTTCGGCGGGGGTGCTCTTCCGGAACGCCGAGGCGATCGAGACCCTGCGCCGGGTGGATACCCTGGTGGTGGACAAGACCGGCACCTTGACCGAAGGCAAGCCGAAGCTGGTGACCGTGGTGGCGATCGAGGCCGACGAGAGCGACGTCCTGGCGGTGGCGGCGGCGCTCGAGCGGTCCAGCGAGCACCCGCTGGCCGCGGCCATCGTGGCGGGCGCGCGCGAGCGCGGCGTGGCGCCGGCGGCGGCGGCCGAGTTCCGATCGATCACCGGGCTGGGGGTGGAGGGCCAGGTGGACGGCCGGCGGGCGCTGCTGGGCAACCGGCGGC
>JBKPRZ010000417.1:0-5103 GCA_046734815.1 Myxococcota bacterium
TCTGAAGGTCCGTTGAATCTCCCAAGCGTCTTGCAGGAACTCGCTCAAGAGCTTGGCCGCTCAAGTACCGCGCTCTTACGAGGTGAGTTCCTTGGTCCTCGAGGCACTCTAGTCATCGGCACAGTACTCACCGGCCTCTACGTAGCCCCTCCGATGTGCTTCGATGAGACGTTTCAGAGGCTAGTGCTGCCCGATGGGACACGAGTATCCTTTCCTTGGTTGGTGCCGATAACCAAGGAGGAAGCGCATTTCATCGCCCATGAGGGCTGGGAACGGTTCGAGGATATGCTTGCCGATATGGAACCAGATGATTTTCTCGATATCAATCGCGAGAGTCTTGTGCCCGACCTGTAATGGTGCTCGTACGCTCGGAAGGTTTCCACGGGGGGCGCACCAGGTCGAGATCGGCACGGCAAGCGGAATTGCAGTCGCCGAAAGCGCAGGGGAAGGCGTGAACTTGCGAGGTTGATGTGGGGCACGATAGAGGACCACTTCGAGGCCAGGACCACGCGAAGAGTGTTATCGATGTCCCCGGGTTAGAGCGTTACCGATGATCCCGGTCGAACAGACGTGGCGCCGGCGAAAGGCCTGTGTCCCTCCGAGCAGCGTCCGTCCGCTACGCGGGTCACGGGATGGCACGACACTCACCCCTGACCGCGCTCGCCAGTCACCCCCGACGAAAGGCTAGCCGGGCGATCCAGGCACGACGACGTCGTATTCGGTGACGGTCTGGCAAAGACGGCCATTCGCGAGCAGCTTCTCCAGCACCGCTGCCGGCACCAGCTCGCTCCCGGCTGTCGGGGCTCGCTGGCCCACCACGCAGGCGCCGGCGAGAAACACGGCCATCGCGACGCCGACGACGGAACGAAACAAGCTCTCGGGTGTCCACCGACTGGGTGTGGTCATCGGAATCTCTTCTCCTTTGTGTTTACGGTCACCATCGTTGATCTCGGGTCCCGGTTCACGAACGTCCCGGCCCGCCTCTTCATTCCCCAAAGGACACGCCGCTGGAACCTCCGGCGTTGGTTCAATTCTGGGAATACACGTATCGGATTCTCGTGAGGTGACAGAAAGGCACCGCTGATCCGTTCACCACGAGAGGGCGGTAGCGCCAGGTGCGAACGGTGGCGCGGAGGGCGTCGACCAGTGGATCGTTGCGTGCCCCCGGGACGGTCACGTCGGTCACGGTGCCCTCCCTGGATACACAGATCTCGAAGAGAACGACGTAATTCACGCTGGCGGCCCTCATCGCAGGCGGCAGGCGGGGCAGGGGATCGTGGGTGCGCAGCTCTTTTGCCAGATCGGCGTCTATCCACTTCGGAGGTGGTGGGACGCTCGCGGGGGCCTGGCTGGCCCCGATCTCCGTGTGAGCGACCGGGTGTCCGGATTCGACCAGGCCGGCCGAGGCCACGAACTCGGGCCTGGCTCGTCGCCGTCGCGGCTCGCCTCTGGGCGCCCGTCCAGCTTGTCGGATCGGTCTCGGGCTCAAGGAATCTGGTGGTGTGGGCAGCGCGGGGGCGGGCGCCTCCACGGTATCCACCAGGACCAGCGCGGACCCCGCCAGCGGCGCGGAATCTACGTATCGTGGCCAGATTGTCAGCAGCACCAGCCCACAAGCATGGAGAAACACCGACAGGGCTCCCGCCACGGTCGTTGGCGAGATCCTGCGGATTGTTGTGGTCTTGCCCGGGCGGTAGGTGGCGAACGGGAGAACACCGGAAACGGCAGCGCTGGAGAGCATGCCGGCCCAGCAAGCGATTGCCATGCCAGTCGCAAACAGCGGAGGACGGTCGCCACGGCGAGGCGGAGGGCGGACAGATCAGTGATCGGCGAGCGCCGGATCGCTGTCTGTCCGCCCGGGCCGGACCTTTCAGTTGCCGCACACCAGGCGGCGGCGTTCCAGCGAGGCGTTGGCGATCAGCGGGGCGTGAGACTGCGCCTCGGTGAAATCTCGGCAGACCGGCCGGTCGTGCCAGCAGCTCGGCAGCCGGACCTCACCGCTCGAAGTGACGTCCAGGTAGCGGGGGTGGGACACGCAGACCGCACCCTGCGGACCCCAGGCTGCCTCGAAGGCAAAGCCGTCTCCGGGCACGCTGGCGGGGGTCTGGATGCCCTCTCCGTCGAACACATCGATGGGAGTCCCGTTTTCGGTGTGGGGGGTGCCGTCGCCGCAGTAGTCGGCGCGGGCCATGCGGGTGCAGGTCTGGTGCATGTCAGCGCCGACCTTCCAGGGCTTGTATCCCCAGGCCACGCACTTGGCGATCACCCCGGCGGTGCAGCTGTAGGTCACCAGGTCGGGCGAGTCGCGGTGAGCACCTGTCTGGTCCCACTGGCCGGCGACGAACAGACCACGTCCGCCCGGGCCGCACAGGTTCTCCCGGGCGGCGGTCTCGAGCGAGAAGTAGGTCAGCTCCGGGTCGGCCGGGTCGCGGGTGACCGCGGCGACGGTGAGCGGGATGGTGCCGCCGTCGCTGAGGGCGCCGGCCAAGGTGAGCCCCACCCAGCCCTCGCCTTCGATCGCACGCCCGTCCAGGACCGCGTGCAGATCCGTCCCTTGCAGGCTGATGGCGTTGGACCATCCACCGTTGGCCGTCAAGCTGTTGTAGTGGACACCGTTGGCGTCGAGCCCGTTGACGCTGAGCTGATTCGGGCGGATACCGTTGACGAGGATCCCGTTGCTGCTGAGCTGATTCAGGCGGACGCCGTTGAAGGTCACCGCGTTCGGGGCCACGCCGTTGCCGTTGAGCGCGTTGTACTTCACACCGTTGTCGGTGAGCGCGTTGTACTTCGTGCCGTTGGCGGTCAGTGAGTTGAACTGGGTGCCGTTGGCGGTCAGGGAGTTGAGCTCGACGCCGTTCAGGCCCACGCCTTGCCCGGACACCAGCGCCTGTGGCTGGGTGCAGGCCAGAGCGGCGGGTTCGGGCTCGTCGCAGGCGGCGAGCGGGGCGAAGAGCGCGAGCGACAGCAGGGACAATGTCGGCCTGGTTTTCATGATTGCTTCCTTCCTGGGGCGCGAAGGCAGCATCCGCCCGGGGCGTCAGCGGTCCGTCAGAGGCGGCGTCTATCGAGCGTCTAAAACGACGCCTCGGCGCGGCGGACCGGCGCGCTAGAGCCCGGCCGCGCGCAGATCGGCGACGATCGCTCCGACGTCTTCGGGTCGGTTGTAGGGCAGCAAGCCGCCGAAGCGGCCGGCGTCGAAATCGGGTTTGCGCTGGCGAAGGGCGGCGGCCTGGGCGCGCGCCGCCTCTGTCTGTCCGGACCGGACCAGGGCGGCGACCTGAAACGCCTGGTGGCTCGGACGGGGAGAGCTGATGCGCCGGAAAACGCCGCTGGCCTCGTCCGCCCGACCACAACCATAAAGCGCGCGGCCGAGGTGGTAGTAGAAGTTGTCCGGGTGGAAGGGGTTGAGGCGCATGGCCTGCTGCACCCAGCGCACCCCTTCCTCGGGTCGGCCCAGGGCCAGCGACACCTCTCCGTTTTGACAGACGATGCGGTCGTCGTTGGGATTGAGCTCGAAGGCGCGCTGCTGGTGGCGCTCGGCCTCCTCCAGCCGCCGGGTCTCCAGACAGTAGGAGGCGCGCAGCCGCTGACATTCGCTTTCGCCGTCGTCGAGCTCGCAGGCGCGCAGGATGTGAACGTAGGCCCGGTCGAGCGCGGAGGGATCGGGCCAGAACGCGCTCGACTGGGCGATGGTGCAGGCCAGCCAGGCGTGGGCCAGGGCGTAATCGGGCGCCAGCTCGAGCGCGCGGTCCAGCGCCTGATGCCCCAGTCGGTTGTCCTCGGGCGTGTAGCGATGGTGGTGATCCTTGCCGCGCAGGAGCAGGTCGTAGGCCGCCAGGCTGGAGGGGGGCAGCCGGCGCGCCCGGGCCAGGTGCGCCGACTCGACCCGGTTGACCAGGGTGGCCACGATGGTGCGGGCGACGTCGTCCTGCATCTCGAAGATGTCCTGCATGTTCCGCTCGTAGCGCTGGGCCCACACGTTCTGCACGGTGGCCGCGTCGATCAGCTGCACGCCGATGCGCAGCCGATCGCCGGCCCGCCGCACGCTGCCCTCGAGCAGGTAATGCACCCCCAGCTCGCGGCCCACCCGCCGCAGATCGGTGGTGCCCCGGTAGGCGAAGGACGAGTTGCGGGCGATGACGAACAGCGAGCCGAAGCGCGACAGGGCGATCACCAGGTCCTCGGTGATGCCGTCGGTGAAGTAGCCGGTGTCCGCCTCGGCGCCCAGGTTCTGGAATGGCAACACCGCGATGGAGGGCCGGTCGGGCAACGACGCCGGCGGCGGTCCGGCGGTCACCGACCCGGCCGACGCCCGGGCGGCGGCGATCTGGTCGCGCAGCTGCACCGTCTCCTCCGATGGCGCCAGCCCCAGCTGCCGCGACAGGGCCGACACACACAGCTCGAAGCACTGAACAGCGTCCGAGCGCCGGCCGGCGGCGGCGTGCGCGCGCATGCAGGTGCGGTACGCCTCTTCACAGGCCGGGTCCAGGACCAGGTGCCGGCGGGCCAGGTCCAGCGCGGCGGTGGCGTCCCCCCGATCCAGCGCCGCGCGGGCGGTCCGGGCCAGCGTGTTGCAGGCCAGGTCGCGCAGCCGCGCTCGTTCCCCTTGCAGCCAGCCGTCGTACGCATCCTCGTCCACCGAAAATCCCGCGAGCAGCTCGCCCGCACACAGCCCCGCCGCCTGCTCCTGCTGGAGCGGATCCGCGCTGCCGGCCAGCCGCTCCAGGCGGACCGCATCCACCTCGACGATCGCCGGATCCAGCCGCAGCCCGTCTCCCTCGGCCAGCAACACCTCCCCGGCCACGGCCAGCGTCTGGCGCAGGCTGGCCACGCACTGGCGCAGATTGTGGCGGGCGCGCTCGTCGCTCATGTCCCCCCACAGCAGCGTGGCCAGCCGCTCGCGCGACTGCGTTCCCCCGCGCAGCGCCAGGTACGCCAGCAGCGCCCGCCCCTTCTTGTGCCGGAGATCGATCGTGCCCCCGTCCCCGCGCCGCAGCTCGAAGCCGCCGAGGAGGTTCAGCATAAGGCAGACCTTGGGCATCGCCGCCATTTTACCGGGCCCCGCCGCCCGCATGACCTCCGGTCGTGTTCCTCGAGGCAGCC
>JBKPRZ010000418.1:0-5089 GCA_046734815.1 Myxococcota bacterium
GGCAACGCCGGCACGCCGGGCAGCGGCGGCGCGCCCGCCCCCGCGCCGGACGCCGGGGTCGGCACCGATGGAACCGCGGGCGGCGGCGGGGACGCAGGCGCACCCGCGGCGACCGGGCTGGTGAAGATCTTCGACGGCAGCGGCTGGGCCGACTGGGAATACGACCCGCGCTGCTGGACCATCGTCGACGGCGCCATGCACGGGCACAGCCCGGGCGGGCAGTCGCAGGCCTTCACCAAGAAGAGCTACTCGAACTTCCGCCTGATCCTGCAGGCCCGGATGGTCAAATCGAACGACCACCTGGGCGTCTGCCTGTGGGGCGACCGGCCCGCGGCCGGCAAGTTCGGCTTCGGCGGCTGCTTGCTGGTCATCCCGCCCAACGGCGCGATCTGGGACTACCGCACCAACACCGACCATCCCAAACCGGCCAACGACGCCATCAAGTTCATGTTCCACAAGGTCGAGATCCTGGCCAACCGCACCACCGGCCGCGTGCAGGTGGCGGTCAACGGCAAGCAGGTGCACGACTTCATGGACAGCGCCAACCTCCTGGCCCGCCGCAAGGAGGGGCCCATCGGCATGCAGATCCACAAGGCCGGCGACTCGGAGGTCGAATACAAGGACATCGAGGTGGAGGCCGATCCCAAGGAGGATCGCCTGATCACGCTCACCCCGTAGTATCCTCGCGCCCCGATGTCGATGCTGACCGCGGGCGCATCCCTTCTTCTCCTCCTCCTGGCAGATGGCGACCCGCTGCTCGCGCCCGGCGCGCGCTGGGAGAAGGTCGTCGGCGATCTGAAGTTCAGCGAGGGTCCAGCCTGGCACCCGGCCGACGGCTACCTGCTGTTCGAGGACACGCCCCGCAACCGCACCATGCGGCTGGATGAGGCCGACAAGGTATCGGTGTTCCGCGAGCCCAGCGGCCGGGCCAACGGGCTGGCCTACGATCCGCAGGGGCGCCTGGTCGCGTGCGAGGGCAACACCGACGGCGGCCGCCGGGTCATCCGCATCGACAAGCGCGGCAAGATCCAGGTGCTGGCCGAACGGTACCAGGGCAAGCGGCTGAACAGCCCCAACGATGTCACCATCGACGGCAAGGGGCGGATCTACTTCACCGACCCGCGCTACTCGCACCGCGAGGACCTGGAGCAGGACAGGGAGGCGGTCTACCGGATCGATCCCGACGGCAAGCTCACGCGGATCACCGACCGTCTCACCCGACCCAACGGCATCACCGTCACCCGGGACGGCAGCACGCTGTACATCGCCGACAACGCCAGCCCGGGCGGGGTGGTGACCCTGTGGGCGTTCGATCTGGACGCCAGCGGCGACGCGAGCAACGGGCGCATCGTCTACGACTTCGGCGGCGGGCGCGGCATCGACGGCATGACCCTGGACAGCGATGGGCGCGTGTGGGCGACGGCCGGCACCAAGGAGAAGGCGGGGATCTACGTCTTCCAGCTGGACGACAAGCGGACGCGGGCGCGCCTGGTGTCCAAGTTGCTGATGGCCGAGGACCCCACCAACTGCACCTTCGGCGGCAAGGACCGCGACACGCTGTACGTCACCACGACCGCCTCGCTGTACCGGTTGAAGACCGCTGTGAAGGGGCAGGCCGGACCGCCGGGGAAATAGCGACGGCCAGCGGGTGCAGTTTTTTTTGTGAAACGCCCGCGCGCGGGAAAGCCTGCGATCCCTGTGGGTTGGGGCCGGTCTTCAAGCAAGGGCCTGATGTGACGATGGTCATTGGCGATGTTCCTCGCGAGAGGCGGCCTGCTGACAGCGGTCGCGTTGCTGGGTGCATGTGCGACGGCCCCCTCCAGTCCACCGGCGAGCCGGATGGCGCCCGAGCCACCGCCGCGTCCGGCGCCCGCGCCCGCGGCGCCCGAAGGCGGCATGGACATCCAGGCCGAGCAGGGGTCGCTGGACCACGAGGACGTGCAGGAGGCGGTGGACCGCCACTTCCAGAAGCTGGTGCGCTGCTACGACGGCGCCGAGCCGGCGCGTGACTTCGCCAGCGGGCAGGTGACCCTGCGCTTCGTGGTCGGGCTGGACGGCCGCTCGACCCTGGTGCACGTGCGCAGCTCGGACCTCGGCAGCCTGGAGGTCGAGCGTTGCCTGGCCACCGAGGCGGCGCGCATCCGCTTCCCGCGGCCGCAGGGCTACGGCGTCGCCACCATCGAATATTCGCTCGAGTTCCGCTCGACCGGGGCGGTGCCGGTGGTCGACATGCCCGCCGCCGCGCTGGCGCCGGATCTGCCGGTCATCGGCGTGCGGCTGGCCGAGGACTGCAACGGGCTGGGCATCGATCAGCTGCGCGCGACCCTGTACATCGACCGCCGCGGCCAGGTGCGTTCGGTGGGCTTCAGCTCGCTGACGCCGCTGCAGGCCGAGCAGGCCGCCTGCCTGGCGCGCTCGCTCCGACGCGAGAGCCTGTCGGTGCAGGTGCAGGGCGCCGCCCTGGCCCGGGTGGCGATCGACCTGCGTAACGCCGACCTGCTGGCCGCGCGCCGTCCGACCGAGCGGCCCGCCCCCTACGGCCGCCCCGCCCCGGTGCAGGGCCGCCGCCGCCCCCGGCACTGAGAGGCTATCGCTTCTTCAGCAGCAGGTCGTGGGCGCGCGCGGTCGCGCCGACCGGGGTGGCGTTGCGCAGGCCGTGGGTCAGGACGATGGCCGGCCGCGCCTCCTCGATGCCGAAGCCGCGGCCGGCCAGGATCTCCCGGTAGACGCGGGTGTGCAGGTCGGTGAAGCCGTCGGAGAACTCCAGTTCCTGGCCGTCGACGGTGATCGAGCGGTAGGTGGTGGGGCCGCCGGGCACCGCCTCGAAGGGCAAGTCGTGGCGGTCGATGGACAGCAGCCAGCGCACGCTGGCGCGTTCCAGCTCGAGGTAGCCGGCCATCTGCTGCGGCTGCGACACGTGCAGCTCGAAGCCCTCCACCCGGCCGAACAGCCAGAGCAGCAAGTCGAAGAAGTGGATGCCGATGTTGCCGGCGATGCCGCCCGAGCGCGACACGTCCCCCTTCCACGAGTTCAGGTACCACTGCCCGCGGCTGGTGACGTAGGTCAGCACCACCTCGCGGCGTCGGCTGCCGGCGGCTAGCAGGCGCTCGCGCAGCTCGAGCAGGGTGGGATGCACCCGCAGCTGCAAGATGCTGTGGATGCGCTTGCCGGTCTCCTGCTCCAGCTCGCCCAGCGGCTCGAGGTTCCACGGGTTGATGACCAGCGGCTTTTCGCAGATGGCGTGGGCGCCCACCCGCAGCGCGAAGCGGATGTGCGCGTCGTGCAGGTAGTTGGGCGAGCAGATCGACACGTAGTGCACCCGTTCCTCCTCGCGGCGGCGGCGCAGCTTCTCGACGTGGCGGTCGAAGCGCTCGAACTCGCGGAAGTAGCGGGTCTCGAAGAAGTAGCGGTCCAGCACGCCCACCGAATCGTTGGGGTCGCAGGCGCAGACCAGGCTGCCGCCGACGTCCTTGATGGCGGCGAGGTGTCGGGGAGCGATGTAACCAGCGACTCCCAGCAGGGCGAAATTCATCATGATCTTTGTCGGTCTCTGCCCGGAAATCCCGTACGCGGGCGGCTTTGCCAGCCTATCACGAGCCGATGTAGCCTACGGCGTTGGCCACGCGCCGCGGCGGCCAGCGGGAGGAAGCAGCCGATGTTCAAACCGCGCCTCGCGATGGTCCTGGGTCTGGCGCTGGCCGGCGCCGCTGTGACCACCTGTGGTGGCCCCAAGCTGGTCAAGGACGGCCCCGGCGGCGACGCCGCCGCTCCCGGACCGATCGACATCCCGCCGCCCGACGGCCCCAGCTTCGCACCGCCTCCCGCCCCCGCCACCACCGACGCCGCCGCCGCGCCGGGCGCGGGGCAGAGCTGCGCCGAGGACATCCAGAAGGCCGAACAGGTGCCGGTCGACCTGCTGTTGACGGTGGACGCCTCCGAGTCGATGGCCAGCGGGACGCCGGCGTCGAAGTACAACCTGGTCCGCCAGGCGCTGGTCACCTTCGTGCGCGACCCCGGGTCGGCGGGGCTGAATCTGGGCATGCAGTTCTTCCCGCTGCCGGGCACCGGGTCCTCCTGCATCACCGCCGCCGACTGCGGCTACATCATCTCGCCCACCCGTCCGCCCTGCCAGCCGCTGCGCGCCTGCGCCGGCACCCCGCCGCTGCGACTGTGCGGCGACCGCGGCTGCCCCGACGGCGCGGCCTGCGTGCCGCTGGGTCGCTGCACGGTCAGCCAGGTCGACTGCACCAACATCGGCGAGGCCTGCGCCGGCGGCGTCGCCTCGGATCGCTGCCAGGGTCTGGGCAGCGTGTGCGAGGTGTACGACGGCACCAGCTACTGCACGCCAAGCCTGTACGAGCAGCTGTCGGTGCCCATCTCGCCGCTGCCCCGACCGGGCGCCGACCTGGTGGCTCGAGAGCTGGATCTGCGCGGCCCCGGCGGCGCGGGCACGCCCATGCGGCCGGCGGTCGAGGGCGCGCTGAATCAGCTGCGCAAGCACCTGCAGGCGCACGCCGGGCACAAGGGCGTGTTCGTGCTGGCCACCGACGGCTTCCCCGCCGGCTGCGGCAACATCCCCGGCATCATGAGCAGCGGCAACAACACAATCCCGGGCGTGGCCGAGGTGATCGCCGCCGCCCGCATGGCCACGCCGTCCATCCCCACCTATGTGGTGGGCATCAGCATCGCCAGCGAGGCCGAGCGGATGGCCCTGCAGACCCTGGCCACCGCCGGCGGCACCGGCATGCTGGTCACCACCGGCGGCCCCATGGGCAACCTGGGCCAGGAGTTCCTCGACGCCCTGAATGCGATCCGCGGTCAGGCGCTGCCCTGCGAGTTCGCCATCCCGCCGCCCAGGGCCGGCGGCGCCATCGACTACGGCAAGGTGAACGTGCAGCGCAAGGGCAGCGCCGGCACCGAGGAGATCCTGTACACCGGAGGCGCCGATCGCTGCGATCCGATGCGCGGCGGCTGGTATTACGACATCGACCCGGCCATGGGTCGCCCCACCCGCATCTTGACCTGCCCCGCCACCTGCGCCCGCCTCAAGGCCGACGCCTCCGCCACCGTCGAGCTCCGCTTCGGCTGC
>JBKPRZ010000419.1:0-29813 GCA_046734815.1 Myxococcota bacterium
CCCCCCCCCCCCCCCCCCCCCCCCCCCCCCCCCCCCCCCCCCCCCCCCCCCCCCCCCCCCCCCCCCCCCCCCCCCCCCCCCCCCCCCCCCCCCCCCCCCCCCCCCCGCCGCCCCTCCTCGATCCTCAGGTCCCCGCGGCGTAGTCGTCGCGGTAGGTGATCTGCTCTGCGGTGAGCTCGTCGATGCTCAAGCCCTGGGTGCCAAGCTTGATCCGGGCCAGATCCTGGTCCTGCTCGGGTGGCAGCTCGTACACGCCGGGCTTCATGCTCTTGCCCTCGCGGGCCAGCTTGCACAGCGCCAGGTACTGGTTGGCGAACGACATGTCCATCACCTCCGAGGGATGCCCCTCGGCCGCCGCCAGGTTGACCAGCCGCCCCTGCGCCAGCACGTACACCCGCCGCCCGTCCTTGAGCGTGTACTCCTCGTTGGCGTGGCGGATCTCCCGCCGCGCCTTCGCCCGCCCCTCCAGGTCGACCAGGTTGATCTCACAGTCGTAGTGCCCGGTGTTGCACACCAGCGCGCCGTCCTTCATCGAATCGAAGTGCCGGCCCACGATGATGTCCTTCATCCCGGTGGCGGTGATGAAGATGTCCCCCAGCTTCGCAGCCTCGTCCATCTTCATCACCCGGAAGCCGTCCAGGGTCGCCTTCAACGCCGCCGTCGGCTTGACCTCGGTGACGATCACGTTGGCCCCCATGCCGCGCGCGCGGATGGCGACGCCCCGCCCACAGTGGCCGTATCCGGCCACCACGAAGGTCTTGCCGGCGATCAGCACCGAGCTGGCCCGCAGGATCCCGTCGAGCGACGACTGCCCCGTGCCGTACACGTTGTCGAAATCCCACTTGGTCTCGCTGTCATTGACCGCGATGACCGGGTAGAGAAGCTTGTTCGCCTTGGCCATGGCCCGCAGCCGGTGCACCCCGGTGGTGGTCTCCTCGGTGCCGCCGATGACTCCGGAGGACAGCTCCTTGAAGCGGTCGTGCACCCGGAAGATGAGGTCCGCCCCGTCATCCAGGGTCAGGGTCGGCTTCATCTCCAGGGTCTTGTCGATGCACCAGTAGAACTCGTCGCGCGACAGCCCGTGCCAGGCGTAGATGGAGGTGTTCTCAGCAGCCAGCGCCGCCGCCACGTCGTCCTGCGTGGACAGCGGGTTGCAACCCGACCACGAAACCTCGGCGCCGGCCGCGCGGATGGTGCGCACCAGGACCGCGGTCTCCTTGGTCACGTGCAGGCAGCCCGCGACCTTCATCCCCTTGAGCGGCAGGTCCTTCTTGCCCTGCTCGCGCAACCTCATCAGCACCGGCATGCGGCTCTCGGCCCATTCGATTTTCAACCGGCCCGAATCGGCCAGCTTGGCGTCGGCAATCTTGAAGTTCGACATGTTGGCGCGGCCAAGCTATCACATGCCGCAAGCGCTCAGCCGCGGAATTTCCGCGATGAGCCACCCCCGACACCACGGCGGGCATGGCCCCGAGCACGCCTCGGGGTGGGAGCGGATACGGCCTCCTGCGCGCCGCGCACCCCACGTCGGTCGCCCTCGCTTCGCCCGCCGCGGCAGCGGTAGTAAACTGGTATGTCCATGGCTTCGCCGGATGAAGACCCGGCCGCGACCAAGGTCGGCGTGCCGCCCGGGCCCCCGCCCGCGCCCGTGACCACCGACCCGCTGCTGGGCGTGGTGCTGGCCGACCGCTACGAGATCGTCCGCCGCATCGGCGAGGGCGGCATGGGCGCGGTGTACGAGGGCCGCCACACCGTGCTGGGCCGCGCGGTGGCGGTCAAGGTCCTGCTCGAGAAGTTCCACGACAAGACCGAGCTGGTCGCCCGGCTGCTGCAGGAGGCGCGGCTGGCCAGCGCCATCGGCCACGAGAACATCGTCGACGTCACCGACTTCGGCACCACCGCCGACGGCCGCGCCTTCGTGGTGATGGAGTTCCTGGAGGGCGAGTCGCTGGCCCAGGTGGTGATGCGCGACGCCCCCCTGGCGGTCGAGCGCTGCCTGCGGGTGGCGCGCCAGGTGACCAGCGCCCTGGGGGCCGCCCACGGCAAGGGCATCGTCCACCGCGACGTGAAGCCCGAGAACGTGTTCCTGCTGCGCCGGGGAGAGCAGGACTTCGTCAAGGTGGTGGACTTCGGCGTGTCCAAGGCGGTGCGCTCGCGCGACGACGGCGGCGCCGGCGGCGACCTGATGCGCCTGACCCGCACCGGGATGGTGCTGGGCACGCCCCTCTACATGTCGCCCGAGCAGGCACGCGGCAACGAGGACGTCGACGCGCGCGCCGACATCTGGGCGATGGGCGTGATGCTGTACGAGTGCCTGACCGGCGAGGTCCCCTTCCGCGCCAACAACTACCTGGCCGTGATCTCGCAGGTGCTGACCCAGGACGTGCAGCCGCCGTCGCGCCTGCGCCCCGAGCTGGGCATCCCCCCCGCCGTCGAGACCCTGGTGATGCGAGCCATGGAGAAGGACCGCGACAAGCGCTACCAGACCATGGCCGAGCTGGAGCGCGACCTCGACCGCCTGCTCGCCGGCGACCCCAACGTCGGCGTGCCCCCCGAGGAGCTGACCCCACCCGCCCCCGAGCCGCCCCGCACCGGCGCCCGCTGGCACCTGGTCATCGGCGCGATCCTGATCACCGGCATCGGCCTCGCCCTGGCCCTCGCCCGCACCGAGGACGAAGCCCGCGCCCGCGCCGCCCGCGCCGGGATGCTGCCGCCGGCGACCACCATCAAGCAGGCGCCCGCCGCCCGACCCGTAACGCCGCCGGCGCCAGCGCCGGCGCAACCCGCGGCCGCGCCAGCCAGCCCATCGATCAGCAGGGTCGGCGATACCGCCGCGCGCACGCCACGCGCCGGCGACGACGGTGCGTCCAAGCCCGGTCGTACGGCAAGAAAAGGGGCGTCCCACAAGCGCAAGTCGAACGCCGCGGAAGCGGGCCGCGGCGCCGGAACGACGGGCACCGGTGATCCCAAGCCGATCGGCAATCCGTACGAAAAGCCTCGTTCCCCGCGCGACCCGTGATGGCTTTGCCGGGCTGGTCCGAACTGCCGCGACCGACTGTCCGCGCTGGCGTCCCCCGCAACGTGCCAGTACGTCGGGCGGCGGCCCGGTCCTGGGTTAAGCTCGTTCCAATTTGAGTGCCCTTCTTGCGCTGTGGATCCTGACGGCTCAGCAGGGGCCGCCCGCCCCGCCGACGGACACCGCTGCGACACCCGCCGCCACCTCTCAGAAGCGCCGCCGCCCCAGCGCCGCGGACGAGGCGCGCGCTCGCGAGCACTACCGCACCGGCGAGCGCCTGTTCGAGAACGAGGACAAGGGACCGTCGCTGAGCCAGGCGCTGATGGAGTTCCAGATGGCGCAGGAGCTGGCGCCGCGGCCCGAGAACCTGGTGATGATGGGCCACTGCGAATACCACCTCGGCATGTTCAAGCAGGCGCGCGCCCACTACGAGGAGTACCTCAAGCACGAGACGCGCGGCCCGCTGGCCGAGACCGCGCGCCAGCGCATAGAGGCGATGAACCGACGCAAGGGCGTGCTGATCATCAACACCGTGCCCGAGGCGGTCGATGTCGCGCTGGAACGGCTGGATGGGCAGGAGCCGGTCATCACCGGGCAGGCGCCGAACGAGTTCATGGTGCCGGCCGGGCGGTGGCGGGTCACCGTGCGCAAGCCGAAGTACATCAGCCAGTCCAAGGAGGTGTCGCTCGAGAGTGTCGACACCAAATCGCTGTTCTTCCCGCTCGAGCGGCAGCCGGCGCGTTTGCAGATCTTCACCGATCCGCCGGGCGCGACGCTGTACGTGCGCGGGAACCGCGCGCGCAACCCGTACATCCAGGATGTGGAACCGGGGACCTACGAGGTGTACGCGGAGGCGGGCAACTACGAGAGCCGGACCGAGACTTTCGTCGTGCTGCCGGGGGAAAATCGCAAGATCCCGTTCCGGCTGAACTACGTGCAGCGCTCGGGGCGGCCGGAGCTGATTGGGTTCTGGACCACCGCCGGCGCGGTGATGGGGGGCGCGGGGGTGGGCGCCTGGCTCAGCCGCGGCAACCGCACCCAGAACACGCCCGAGTCGGTCAGCGCCTCGGCCACCGTGGTGGCCGGCGCGGCGCTGGTGGGCGGCGCGGCCGGGGCGTTGACCGCCACCGCGTTCGTGCCCGGTTACATCCGCGACAACCTGGCGCTGTTCCGCATCGGCGCAGCGTGGATCGGCGCGGTCGAGGGCGCCGCCATCGGCGCGGCCGTCCGCCACACCAGCCCCGCCGCCTGGGTGGGCGGCGCGGTCGGGCTGGGGCTGGGGGCCGCCACCGGCCGGCTGCTGGAGAAGAATGCCCCGAACTACGGCCGGGTCGCGGTCATGCAGAGCGGCGCCGCCATCGGCGCCATCGCTGGAGCGCTGTCCATATCGGCCTTCGATCTGAAGACCCGGCACACGCCGCTGGCCATCCTGGCCGGCCTGAACCTGGGGCTGGGCGCGGGGCTCGCGCTGGCCTACCTGCCCGACCAGAACAGCTACGGACCGCAGTGGGACCGCGTGCTGCTGATCGATCTGGCCACCGCCGCCGGCGGCATCGGCGGGGCGCTGATCAAGATCGTCGGCCAGTGCCTGCCCGATAGCAGCAGCCCGTGCGCCTTCAACCCCGAATACCGCCAGACCACCGCCCAGTTCGCCCTGGTGGGCGGTGGTCTGGGCCTGGCCGCGGGCTGGTTGCTGACCCGCAACTACCACCGGGGCCAGCCGCCACCGCCCTCCGAGCGCTCGCCCTTCGCCCTGCTTCCGCTGCCCACGGTCCTCCCCGTCACCGACAGCGAAGGCCGAACCCGCCCGCTCCCCGCCCTCGGCGCGCAGGGCGTGTTCTGACCCGGGTCGCGGCGCGGATCGAGACGTCCCGCAGGCGGTCACCCGGTCCCGGATCCGGGACCCCCGCGCGCGCACCGGCCGCATGATCCCGCCACTTGGCGTGGTCGCGCGGTTGCAAGCTGTGCGGGCATGTTGAGGGACCTGCGTCACGCGGTTCGCTTGCTCGGGCGGGCGCCGGGGTTCACCGCGCTGTGCGTGGCCACGCTGGGGCTGGGCATCGGCGCCAACACCGCTCTCTTCTCGGTGGCGGACGCCGTGCTGTGGCGGCCGCTGCCGTTTGCCGACCCGGCGGCGCTGGACATGGTGTTCGTGCGCGCGCCCGCGGTTGCCGAGGGGGCGTTCGACTTCTCGGCCGGCGACGTGCTCGATCTGCAGCAGCACAGCCGCGCGTTCCAGGCGGTCGCGGCGGTGCAGACCATCAACACCGATGTGTCGGGCGCCGGGCAGCCGTTTCGAGCCTCCGCCGCCCGGGTCTCGGCGGGGCTGTTCGATCTCCTCGGCCGCTCGCCCGCTGCCGGCCGCGCCTTCACGCCACAGGAGGACCGGCTGGGGCACAAGGTGCTGATCCTGGGCGACGTGCTGGCGCGGCGGCTGTTCGGCGGCGCGAACGCCGCCGTGGGGAAGGTCATCTCGCTGGACCGCCAGCCGTACCAGGTGATCGGCGTGATGCCGCCGTCGTTCCGCTTTCCCCTGCGCGGCATGTCCTCCACCGCCGCGCCGGCCGAGCTCTGGGTCCCCATCTCGTTCACCCGCGATGAGCTCGCCGCGCGCGGCGACAACTTCAACCACGCGGTGATCACCCGGCGCGCGCCGGGAGTCTCGAGCGCGCAGGCGCTCGAAGACACGCGCCGCGTGCTGGCCATCTCGCGCGCCAGCTACCCGGCCATGTACCCGAAGGAAGCGCAGCTGGTCCCCGAGATCGTGCCGCTCGCGCGGCGGGTGCGGGGACCGGTCGAGGCCTCGGTCCTGCTGCTGCTGGCTGCCGTCGGTCTGGTGTTGCTGATCGCGTGCGCGAACGTCGCCAACCTGACCTTGACCCGCGCCCTGGCCCGCCGGGGCGAGCTGGGCGTGCGCGGCGCGCTCGGAGCCACCCGCGGCCGGCTGGGCCGGCAGCTGTGCACCGAGAACCTGGTGCTCGGGCTGCTGGGCGGGGCGGTGGGGCTGGTCGTGGCGTTCCTGGCCACCGATCTGATCGTCGGGCTGGCGGGCGACAGCTTGCCGCGCGCGCAGGAGGTGGGCGTGAACCTGCGGGCGCTCCTGTTCAGCCTGGCGGTGTCGCTGGGGGCCGGGCTGCTGTTCGGGCTGGCCCCGCTGCTGTGGCTCGGCCGCGTCGACCTCGCGCGCCTGGTGCGCGAGTCGGGCCGCGCCGGCGGATCGGGCGGCACGCCGGGGCGGCTGCGTTCGATGCTGGTGGTGGCGCAGGTGGCGCTGGCGGTCGTGCTGCTGACCGGCGCCAGCCTGCTGTCGCGGACGTTGCTGCGCCTGCAGCAGGTGGATCCCGGTTTCCGGCCCGAGCAGGTGCTGGCCGTCTCGCTGTCGTTGCCTGCCGCCCGCTACCCCGCGTTCCCGCAGGTGCGCGTCTTCCACCAGGCCCTGACCGCCGAGCTGGGCGCCCTTCCCGGCGTCGAGGCACTGGGAATCGCCACCAACGTCCCCTTCGGCGACGGCTGGTTCAAGCTGATGTCCGCCGAGGGCGTCACCCGCCCGGGCCAGCGCCCCTTCCTGGTCCGCCACAGCATCGTCGCCGGCGATTACTTCCAGGCCCTGGGCATCCCGCTGCTGCGCGGCCGCCTGTTCGCCGCCGAGGACCGGGCCCAAGAAGGCGCCCGGGCCATCCTGATCAACCGCACGTTCGCGCGCGCCGCCTTCGGCGACGGCGACCCGATCGGCCGCCGGATCAAGAACGGCCCCGCCGAATCGCCCGCCCCCTGGCGCACCATCGTCGGCGTGGTGGGAGACGCCAGGACCACGCGCCCGGACCAGACCGTCGAGCCGCAGACCTTCGAGTCCTGGCAAGGCTCGCCCGAGGCGGAGGCGGGCGGCTTCACCGCCGTCACCTACGTGCTGCGCGCCACCGGCGACCCCGAGGCGCTCACGCCGTCGATCCGCGCGGCCACCGCCCGCCTGGACCCCGAGCAGGCGATCGGCCGGATCGTGCGCCTGCCCCTGCTGGTGTCGGAGACACTGGCCCGCGAGCGCTTCCGGGTCTGGCTGCTGCTCGGGTTCGCCGCGACGGCGCTGCTGCTGTCGGCGATCGGGGTCGCCGGCGTGGTCGGCATCGGGGTGAGCCAGCGGCAACACGAGATCGGGGTGCGGCTGGCGCTGGGCGCCGGACCGGGCGCGATCGTGCGCGCGGTGGTGCTGGGTGGCCTGCGCCTGGTCGGCTTCGGGGTGGCCATCGGGCTGGCGGCCGGTCTGGCGCTGTCGCGACTGGTGGCCGGCTTTCTTTACGGCGTGGCGTCGACCGATCCGGCCAGCCATGTCGGCGCCGCCCTTCTGCTCGTCGGCGCCGGGGCCCTGGCCGCCTACCTGCCCGCCCGACGGGCCGCCGCGGTGGACCCCCTGGTGGCCCTGCGGCAGGAATAGCGCCCGCCTTTACATGCAGGACCATTGACGGACCGGGTGGGGATTGGGAAACTTCGCCTCCCCAATGGCGGTGCGCGACGCGCGCACGCCCCCCCAGGAGAAGCGAATGTCCGAGTACCTGTTCACGTCTGAAAGCGTCACCGAGGGCCACCCCGACAAGCTCTGCGACCAGGTGTCCGACGGCGTGCTCGATGCGGTCCTCAAGGAGGATCCCTACGGGCGCGTGGCCTGCGAATCGCTGGCCAAGACGGGCTTCGTGATGGTGGCGGGCGAGATCACGACCAGCGCCATCGTCGACATCCCGCGCCTGGTGCGCGATGTGGTCAAGGACATCGGCTACAACGACACCGACGCCGGGTTCGACTACAAGACCTGCGGCGTGATGGTGGCGGTCGAGCAGCAGTCGCCCGACATCGCGCAGGGCGTGGACGGCAAGGGCGTCTACACCAAGGAAGACCAGGGCGCCGGCGATCAGGGCATGATGTTCGGCTACGCCTGCGACGAGACGCCCGAGCTGATGCCGATGCCGATCGTGCTCGCCCACAAGCTGGCGCGCCGGCTGGCGGAGGTGCGCAAGAAGGGGCTGGTCGACTTCCTGCGGCCCGACGGCAAGAGCCAGGTGACCGTACGCTACGACGCTCAGAACCAGCCGCTGGCCATCGACGCCGTCGTCCTGTCGACCCAGCACACGGAGTCGGTCAAGTACAAGACCCTGCGCGAGGCGGTGATGGAGGAGGTCCTCAAGCCGGTGCTGCCCGCGCGGCTGCTCCAGCCCAAGACCAAATATTTCATCAACCCCACCGGCCGCTTCGTGGTGGGCGGGCCGATGGGCGACTCGGGCCTGACCGGCCGCAAGATCATCGTCGACACCTACGGCGGCATGGGTCGCCACGGCGGTGGCGCCTTCTCGGGCAAGGACCCTTCCAAGGTGGATCGGTCGGCCTGCTACTACGCGCGCTACATCGCCAAGAACCTGGTCGCCGCCGGCCTGGCCCGTCGCTGCGAGGTCCAGCTGGCCTACGCCATCGGCGTGGCCGAACCGGTGTCGCTGCTGGTGCAGACCTTCGGCACCGGAACCTTGCCCGAGCCGAAGCTGGCCCAGATCGTCCGCGCCAACTTCGACGCCCGCCCCTCGGCGCTGATCCGCGAGCTGGACCTGCGCCGCCCCATCTACCGCAAGACCGCCGCCTATGGCCACTTCGGCCGCAGCGAATCGGACTTCACCTGGGAGCGCACCGACAAGGCCGCCCGCCTGCGCGACGCCGCCCGCAGCGCCGGCGCCCCCACCCTGCGCAACGGCAGCAAGAACGGCCACACCAAGAACGGCCACGGCGGCAAGTCCACCCCCAAGCGCAAATCCCCCCGCGCCGCCACCCCCGTCGAAGCCTGATCCGCGCCGGCGGACAGGGCGTACTCCCACCGCGGAGTGCTGACATCCTCGGGCGGCGTGCGCTCTTGTCGCACGCGCCAGAATTCGCCGTGATCGGTGTGATGTTCGGAGGCCGGCCCTCACGTTCGATCCACGCCGAGCACGCTCGGCCGAGCGTGACCGCATCCGTCATACTCGATACGCTGTGATCAGGATGTTCTTGCCGGCGGGATTGATGCTGGCGGTGGCCGGTGGGTGCGCGGGTGGTGAGACGGGGGAAGCCGACGCGGCGTCGCCCCCGTCGGACGCCAGCGCAGGCGGTGGCGAGAAGGACACTTCGGAGTCGCCGGACAAGGCCGGCCCGGAAGGACCGCCGATCGGCGAGTGCGAGCAGTTCCAGATCGGGGTCGAGGTGAGGACCGCCGATGGGAAACCAACCATCGCGCGCGTCGAGGTGAGCGGGCCCTGCCAGGTGATGAACGCGCTTTGCGGCGGGGCTTCGACCGCCACGGCACCATTCTGCGCGGCGCCGGACGGGGGAACCCTCGATGCTGCAAACGGCGCGGGCGCGGACGCGGGCACCGTGGACGGCCCGAGCGCGGGCTCGGACGGGGGCAATGCCGGCTGCGCGTCCGTGCTGATCACGGCGAATTCAGAAGGCTCCTGCGGCGTCCGGATCACATCCCTGTCTGGCGAGCAGCTGTGCGCCGCCATCGAGATCGTCCGCATGGTCAGCAACACCAGCTGCCGCGACTACTACGGGCGCGTGCACCCGGACGTTCCGTTCCTCCGCGCCAGCCCGCCCGAGCTGACAGTCCGGTTCGGCGCGGCCGACGCCGGACCAGCGGCGGACTGAGCCCCTCTCTCACGTTGGCTGTCGGGCTAGCGGGCTGCCCGCTCCCGAACAATCCCAATCCCCGGCTAGCGGCTGCCCGCTTCGAACAATTCCGGGGGCTGACGCGTCTGCCCGAAGCGGGATGCGGCCGTCCGCGGAAGCGCACTGAATGCGCGGGGGAGTGCTGCCGATGAGAGTGCATCATGGTGGGTCGGTGGGTGGCGGTGGTGGTGGTGGTGTCGTTGGCGCTGCTGGGGTGTGGCGCGGATCCGGCGGAGCCGCTGGGGGCGTGCGAGTCGTTTCCGGCGAAGATCGATGTGAACACGGTCGACGGAAGCGCCAGCATCGGGAGCGTGGAGACCAGGGGGGTGTGCATGACCAGCACGGGCTGGTGCGAGGTGACCGGCGAGGCGGGGCGCTCGCCGGCCTGCACGTCGGTGACGGTGACCTCCATCCTGCCGGGCTCGTGCGACCTCACCATCTCGTCGGTGGGTGGTCAGCGGGTCACCAGACGGGTGGAGTTCAAGAACGTGGTCACCGATACGCGCTGTCAGACCTCCGTCGGCCAGGTGATCGAGAACGCGCCCGTGCTTGTGGCAGACCCGCTGGAGGTGAAGGTCGCGTTCACCGCCTCGGGCGGCCGCTGAGCCGGCGCCCCAGCGCCCACAGCACCAGCAGCAGGGCCGGCGCGCGCGGCAGCGAGCGGTCGCTCGAGCCCACTGCGCACCCGCATCCACCGGGGTCCGCCGGGGCGGCGATGCCGCCGTCGGGGGCGGCGCGCGTGCCTCCGTCGGTCTCGCACACGGCGTAGGCATCGCACAGCCACTGCGCGGTGGCGGCGCAGGTCGCCCGCGCGCAGGGCTCGGGGCCGGCGATGGCTTCGGCGGTCATCAGCGGCGTCCAGGTGGCTCCCTCGTCCCGCGACGAGCCGAGCAGGAAGTCGTCGCCGTTGGCCGTGCCGCCGGCGCAGGCGAAGAGGACGCCCCCGCGGCGGGCGAGGCAGCGGTAGCGCGGACCGCGCGCGCCGGAGGGACGCCGGGACCACGTCTGGCCGCCGTCGCTGGACCGGTACAGCTGTGCGGACGCGGCACCGGGCTGGAAGAATGGCTCGCGGCTGCCGACGTACAGCGTGTCGCCGCTGGCGCCGAAGGTGAACCCGCCCAGCACCTCGCTGGTGGGCAGTGACAGCACGCGCGCCCAGGTGCGACCGCCGTCGCGGGAACGCCAGACCTCGTCCGCGCCGCTGGCCGCCCGCAGGGCCGCGAAAATCGTCTGCGGATCGGTCGGGTGGACCCCCAGCAGGTCCAGCGGCAACCCCTCGGCGTACGCCGCGCCCGGCATCACCACCGCGAACGTGACGCCTGCGTCCTCGCTGCGCAGGACCAGCAGCTTCCCGTCCCGTTCCCCCGCCGCGTACACGGTCAGCGGCCGCGACGGCGCGACCAGCAGCTTCAGCACGTCCTCGCTGTCCGCGAACCGCGCGTGCATCGCGAACGTGGCACCGCCGTCGTCGGACACGTACACCGCGCGCGGCGACTGCCCCAGCGCGTACAGCCGCCCCGCGCCCGCCGGATCGAACGCGAGGTCCAGCACCGCCCGCCCACGCACGTCACCGCCCGCCGCCACCGGCATGCAGGCGGCGGGCTGATCCGCATCGACACCCGCCGCGTCCGCGCCGATGGCATGCGCGCCCTGCCGCCAGATCCCCTCGGCGCCCACCGCGAACAGCGTCCCGTCCGGCGCCATGCGCAGGCCGGTGGCCAGCCCGCGCATCGCCTCCTCACAGACATAGCGAAGCGCTCCGTCCGCACTCCTTCGTACCCATCCGAAATTGGCCGCCAGCGACACGACATCACCGCGCGCATCACCCAGAACACTGACGCTGTCGATGATCTCGCACGGCCCGCGCTCGAGCGGCCCCGCTGCGCGTCCGGTCGCCCCTGGCGCAAGTGGCCCCGCCCGTCGGTCAGTCAGCCGCGCCGTGCAGGCAACAACCGCATCCTTGGTCCCCCGCGACGCCCCCTCGGTCCGGGGCGAGGGAGTCGTCGCCGTCACAGCCAGGAGGAGCATCGCCCCGATCATCGAACCGATCACCGCCGTTCCCGTGGTACGTAGCAGGCGACGTCGGCCCGCGTGCGGGCATGCGCCGTCGTTTGGCAATCAAACCCCGTCCGCGGCGGGTGCGCAATTGGTTCGAGTCGGGCGAATAGTCCAGCGGGACCGCTGGCCCAGGGTCCCGAGGCCAAGGGAGGAGAGATATGACCACGCAAAGGATGTGGCGGTTCACGATGGGGTTGCTGCTGCTGGCCATCGGCGCCTGCGAGGGGCCGCCCGAGACGACCGGGATCGAGCGGACCGGGCAGGCCGCTTTCGGCAACGGCGGCACGGACACCGGCCGCTACTATCGGGTGCGTTCGGTAAGCAGCGGGCTGTGTCTGGATGTCGAGGGCAAGGGCACCGGCAACGGCGTCCGCGTCCTGCAGTTCAACTGCAGCTCGGGCGAGAACCAGCAGTGGTATTTCCGCCAGCTGTCCGCCAACAACGAATACCAGCTGTCGGCCAAGCACAGCGCCCGCTGCCTGCGGGTCGACAGCGGCTCGGGCAACAACGGCGCGATCCTGGAACAGGACAGCTGCGCGCGCAGCGGCGGCGGCTTCACCGGCACCCGCTTCACCCTCACCCCGGTGGGCAGCGCCAGCCCCACCCAGTACCGGCTGCAGACCCAGACCAGCGGCAAGTGCGTGCAGTCGCCGGCCGGCGGCAGCGGCGTGCCGGTCGTGCAGCAGACCTGCGGCAGCGGCAACGACTTCCTGTGGACCCTCGAGGTGCGGCCCCTGCTCGCGCAGTCCGACACCAACGGCCGCTGGACCCAGGTGTTCACCCTGCCGCTGGTGCCGATCTCGGCCGCGCTGCTGCCGAACAAGAAGGTGATCACCTGGGCCTCCTGGAAGGGCACCCGCTTCGGCGGCTCAGGTTCGCTGGACCAGACCGTGACCGCCCTGGTCGACCCGGCCAACCCCAGCGCCGCCAGCGCCAAGACGGTCACCAACACGGTCCACAACATGTTCTGTCCCGGCATCGCCATGCTGGCCGACGGGCGCATCTTCGTGAACGGCGGCGACGACAGCAGCACCCGCACCACCAGCATCTACAACCCGGCCAACGACACCTGGGCCGCCGCCAAGGCGATGATCGAATCGCGCTGGTACAACGTCTCGGTCACCTTGCCCGACGGCCGGGTGGGCACCCTGGGCGGCAACCGCATCTCGATGCAGAGCGGGACCTTCGAGATCTGGAACCCCGCCAACAACACCTGGACCATGCTCTCGAACCTGGTGATGGGGCCGATCACGAACGGCCAGCCCGTCGACGGCCGCCCCCAGGAGCACCCCCGCATGTTGATCGCGCCCAACGGCAAGATCTTCATCCCCGGCCCCACCGTCAACATGCAGTGGTACGACGTGGGCGGCTCCGGCACCGTCACCGCCGCCGGCACGCGCGGCGACGACGAGTTCTCGCAGAACGACGTCACCGTGATGTTCGACGTGGGCAAGATCCTCAAGGCCGGCGGCAACCCGAACTACGACCGCACCAACGCCCGGTTCACTCCCTCCAGCCAGAACAGCTACGTCATCAACATCAACAGCGGCAGCGCCAGCGTCACCAAGCTGCCGCCGCTCAAGTGGCCGCGCGCCTTCGCCAACGGCGTCGTGCTGGCCAACGGGCAGGTGGTGGTGGTGGGCGGCCTGGACAACGGCAAGGGTTTCTCCGACGACGGCGCCATCAAGGTGCCCGAGCTGTTCGACCCCGCCACCAGCACCTGGCGCGACCTGGCGCCGATGGTCAAGTCCCGGCCGTACCACTCGTTCGCCCTGCTGCTGGCCGACGGCCGGGTGATGGTGGGCGGCGGCGGTCTCTGCTCGTCCAGCGACAACTGCTCCGCCAACCACCCCGACGTCGAGATCCTCAGCCCGCCCTACCTGTTCGGCGCCACCCGCCCCACCATCACCGGCGCGCCCAGCACCATCACCGCCAACGGCGGCACCTTCAGCGTCTCGGCCAGCGGCACGGTCAGCGGCTTCTCACTGGTGCGGATGTCGACCGTCACCCACTCGGTCAACAGCGACCAGCGTTTCATGCGCCTCGCCTTCTCGGGCAGCGGCAGCTTCACCTTGACCGCCCCGCCCAACAAGAACGTGGCTCCGCCCGGCTTTTACCTGCTGTTCGCCCTCAACGGCCAGACCCCCAGCCAGGCCGCCGTGGTGAAGGTGCAGTAGGCCCCGGTTCGCTCGCTGCCCCGCGCGCCCTAGTTCCGGCGGCGGCGCGGGGTGGCGGGGGTTTCCCGGTTCTCGTCGGGGAGGAACTCGACCTCGGGCTCGATGGGCGAGCCGTTGGCGTTGGTAGCCGCCTTGCGCGAGCGCGCCGGGGTGAGCCCTTCCGGGCGGCTCTCGGATCGGCTCTCGGGCCGCGACGCCCGGGGCAGCTCGACCCGTGGTTCCTTCGCGCCACCGCCTGCGCTGTTGCCCACGTCCACGCGGGTGCCGCCGCCCTCGGCCGGGGCGACGCCGTCGACCGGGCGTTCTTCCATGTCCGCCTCGACGATCTCGTCGCCCACCTCGAAGTCGACGCCAGGCTCGACCTCTTCACCCGGCCTGGGCGCCTGCACGCCGCGCGCGAAGCGCATCATGGCGTTGACGGCGTTGACCTGGGCCGCGCGCACCGCCATGGTCGTGTACCGCCGGTTGCGGATGCCGTCGACGAAGATCGAGAACACCAGCACCTCGTGACCGTCGCCGACGTAACCCGACAGGCAGGACTTGCCGCTCAGGGTGCCGGTCTTGGCCCGAACCCGCTCCGCCGCCACCTGGCCGCGGAACCGGTTGCGGGTGGTGCCGTCGACACCGCCCACCGACAGCGACTGCATCAGCTCGGGCCCCCAGCGCGGGTCGGTGTAGATCTTGCGCAGCAGCTCGGCCAGCGCATCCGCGGTCAGCCGGTTGGCGTGTCCCAGGCCCGAACCGTTGCTGGGCACGTAGCTGTCGCGAGGCAGCCCCAGCTCGTCCATCGATTCGCGCAGGGCCCGCAGCCCCTTCTCGGCGGTGGCGGCACCGCCGAACAGCTCGGCCCCCACCACGTCCAGCAGGCGATCGGCCCACTCGTTGTCCGAGTCCTTGTTGATCCGGCGGACCAGCACCGACAGCGGCTCGGACCGGTGCACCGCCAGGATCTCGCTGCGCGCCGACACCCGGTCGGCGTTGCGCCAGTCGAACACCTTGGCCGGGTCGCGCACCTCGATGCCCGACTCGATCAGCACCCGCCGCAGCAGCGCCGCCGTGAACAGCCGCTGGTCGGGCGCCACCCGCCGCATCACCAGCCCGGGCGAATGCGGCGACAGCCGCCCCGCCAGCTCGATGATGATCTTGTCGTTGGTGGCGGTCATGTTCAGGCGCAGCCCGCGCCCGCGCCCGCCCGTGACCGCCCGGTTGCGGACCTGCAGCACCTCCAGCTCGGGCTTGACCGACACCAGCGGCGGCAGGCCGTCCAGGCTCGGTCGCACGCGCACGCTGATGTAGGCCCGGCTGACCCGCAACGGCGTCCGCTCTTCCGGGTTCGTCTCGCCCGAGCCGATGCGCCGCGGGTCCCCCGCGATGGCACCCTCGATCCGCAGCACCCCGCGCGAGGCCAGGTCCGCCGCCAGGGTCTCCATGTCGACCATGCGCACCGACGGATCGCCCATCCCGCGGATCACGACGTCGCCGTTGATGACCCCGTTGCCGTCGGGCGGAGGCCCGGTCAGCTCGGTGCGGAAGCGGAAGCCGCTGCCCAGGCGCATGAGCGCGGTGGTGGTGGCGAGCACCTTCTGGTTGGAGGCCGGGTCCATCAAGGTGGTCCCGCCCCGCCGGTAGAAGGTCTTGCCGGTGGCAGCGTCGATCACGCGCATGCCCACCCGCACGTGACTGAGGATCGGCCCGTCGACGATCTCGTTCAGCTGCTCCTGCAGCCGGACGATGCGGTCGTGCGCCGGATCCTTGGGGTCCGGTATGTCCAGCTTGGTGCTCTCGGCGGCCGGGTTCAGCTCGCGCGGCAGGCTGCGCACGCTGGCCAGGGTGCCGCTGTCGTCGTCGGTGGGCCGGGGCTTGGTGGTCGAGCCGCTGCGCCGGGTCGGCAGCCGCCGCGCCGACACCGAAGACGACGACGACGGGGGCGGCTGATTGCCGTTGTGCACGGGCCCGCCGGCGGTCTGAGCCGCCGCAGGAGAACCGACCTCGCACCCGACCAGGGGGAGGCACGTCACGATGAATAAGGGTGCGCTTATCTGGATACGCATCGGAATCCCAGGTCGCCGTCTCGGTGGTCGGGCGCCCAAGCGTTACGGTTGGCCGCTCGGGGCTCCACGAAGTAGCTGCAGCAGGAACCGCCTCTCACCAATCGGCGGCCCGGCTCGTCCTCGTAAGCGGAATCGACCCACTCCCAAACATTACCACCGAGATCCAGCACCCCGTAAGGGCTCGCCCCGCCTGGATACTGACCCACTGGCACGGGGCGTCCAGGGTTCGTGCCGGCGCACGGTCCCTCGCCGTCGAAGTTGCCCCAGTTGCCGCGTCGGCAGTCCGCCTCCCCCCCCCAGGGGAACTCCCGCGCGTCGGTGCCGCGCGCGGCCTTTTCCCACTCGTCCTCGGTGGGCAAGCGCCCATGTGTGAAGGCGCAATACGCCCGGGCGTCGTGCCAGGAGACCATCGTGACCGGCAGGGTCGGCTCGGCCTGCAGGTCTATCGGGGGTGCCTTGCAGCGGCGTGCGGCCACACAGCGGGCGTACATCTCGCGGGTGATCTCGGTCCGATCGATGCGGAAGGCACGCAATCGTTTCGTCTCGACCGGGCGTTCGTCCAGCGCGCGCGTCGAGCCCCGGGTGAACGGTCCCGCCGGCACCATCACCCGGTCGGACCGCGGCGGCGCGGCCGCGGCGCTGGCGCCACCGGCGATCATGGCCACCGCGACGATGGCTACTTCCTGCGTTATCCGCGCCTGCATGTCCCTGCAGTCGAACGAACAGGTTATCCTATACGCCCTCGGTCTTGGACGCATCTTTCCTTTGCCCGTATTGCGGTGAGCCAGGCTGGCTGGAGGTCGACCCCGGCGAGGAGCCCGGCGAGCAGGTGTACGTCGAAGATTGTGGCGTCTGCTGCCGTCCGTGGTCCGTCCGGGTCCACACCGACGCCGAGGGCGAGGTCGAGGTCACAGTCGACCGGGCGTGAGTCCGCGGGTACACCCGGACACGCGTGTCGTGATCGCGGCGGGGCCGTCTGCGACGACCCGCGCTCGTCGCGTGCGGCACGGCTCGTGCTGCAGGGGCAGGCATGCGTTCGATCAACTTGCTTATCCCCTCGCTCGGCCTGCTGGCGGCCGGCTGTGATGTGCTGCCCACTTGCGGCGACACCCCCCCGCCCCCGACGGCGCGATTCGACGCCTCGCTGTGCACCTTGCCCGACCCCGCCCTGCGCGACGGGCTGCTGGCCGGCGAGGCCTTCGGGCCCGTGAACGCCGCCGCGTCTCCGATGCGGCTCGACGAACACGACCTCTACCTGCAGGGCCCCGACGGGCAGCTCAGCCAGTACGACCTGGCCACCGGGCAACCGGACGGCGCCTACGACCTGGGCGTCGCCCGCTCGCGCCGGTTCTTGTCCATCGTCGATCGGCTGGCGTTCGACCAGGTGGAACGGGCGGGCGCCAACCCGCGGTGGACCTACGTCTGGTCGACGTCGAACGTCGAGACCACCAGCGAACGCAAGCAGGAGCTGATCGCGGTCGATTTTCTCACCCAGCAGGAGCGCACCGTGTTCAGCGCGCCGCTGGACCCACCCTCCCGCATCCCCCAGCTGGCCGACAGCAACTCGATCACCTGGCTGGTCTACCGGGACGATTCGTTTCACGACCTGATCCGCACCGACAAGCAGGGTGGCAACGAAGCCACCCTGGCCTCGCGCCGCCACCTCGGGCCGCCCGTCCAGGACACGAACTTCCTGTACTGGATCGAATTCGACGGCCCCGACCCCGCCCAGCCCACCGCCGCCCGCCTGGTGCGGCAGTTCAAGTCCGGCGGCTCGCCGTTCGTCCTGGTCGACGGCCTGCCCCCGACCGTGCAGCCGCGGCTGGGTCTGCAGGGCGACCGCATCGTGATGTCGGTGCTGGACCCCACAGGCGGCCGCTGCGACCGCACCATCTTCGCGATCCAGACGCAGGGGGGCCGGCTGCTGGCCATCGCCCGCGCCCCCGTCTCCGGCACCCTGTCCGTCCACGGCCGGGGCCTGCTGTGGCAGGAGGCCGGAAACCGCATCTTCCACGTCGACAGCAGCGGCTCCCGCGTCCTGGTTCGCGGCTCCGACCGCCCCGTCGACCTGCTGGGCGTCCAGGGCGACCACCTCTACTGGCACATCGACAACCAGACCTACCGCGCCCCCCTGCCCTGATCGCGCCCGGCGTTCTAGCCGGCGCCGGTTTCACCCGCAGCGGCCCGCCGCGCGCGTTCCACCATGAACGCCACCGTGGGCGCCATGTTCTCGGGCCGCAGCGCGATCCCCGTATGCTGGCCGGCCCACACGCGGAACACCTCGTCGGCGAACCCCTGCCCCACGGCCCTCGACGACGTCACGGACGCCGAACGTGGCGTTCCCTCCAGCCAGGGCTTCTGAGCGCCGCATGGCAGGCCCTGCGGCCGACCCGATCCCGGCTGTCCGGGTGGCTAGACCAGGCGCTGGAGGCGGGCGCGGGCGCTGCTGGCGTAGGGTTCGGCGAGGGCGGGGCCGGCGAGATCGAGGTAGCGGGTCAGGTGCTCGCGCGCCTGCTTCTTGCTGCCCAGGGCTTCCAGGGCAATGCCCAGGTTGAAGTGCACGTCGGGGTGGTCGGGCTCGGCCTCCAGCACCCGGCGCAGCTCGGCGGCGCCCAGCTCCAGCTCACCACTCTCCAGCAGCACGCTGGCCAGGTTGTAGCGGGCCTCCGGCTGGTCGGGGTCCAGGGCCAGGGCGGCCTGGAAGCAGGCCCGCGCCTCGGCGGCGTCGCCGCGCTTGCTGGCCAGCGCGCCCAGGTTGTTGTGGGCGGCCGCCAGGCCGGGGTCCAGCTCGAGCGCGCGGCGGTAGGCGGCGGCGGCGCTGTCCTCGCGATTCTCGGCCTCGCAGCGCAGGCCTTCCTGGAACCAGCCGTAGGCGGTGCCGGCCTTGTCCTCGGTCACCGGGGCGGCGGGTGGGTCGGCGGGCAGCGGGGTGGTGCGGCCCCAGCCCGAGGCGCGCGCGCGCAGCTCGCCCAGACCGAAGTCGAATACCCGCTGGCCCGACAGCGAGAACGAACCGCCCTCCTCGACCAGCACCAGCTCCTTGCCGTCGAAGGCCACCCGCAGGTGCTCCAGCGGGCGGTCGATGTCGGGCAGCGAGGCGCGCACGCGGTCGAGCGCGCGGCGGATGTCGGCGGTGGACAGGCCGCGGTCGACCAGCTCGCGCGCGGCCTTGACCGCGGCCAGGTCCTGGAAGCTGTACACCTGCTTGCCGCCCTCGCGCCGCGAGGGGCCCACGAAGCCCACCTGCGACCAGTAGCGCAGGCGGCTCTCGCTGATGCCCAGGATGGCGGCGGCGGCGCCGAACGAGTAGCCGGTGGCGGCCGCCATCAGAACGACGCCTCGACGTCCACGTCGACGTAGACGGTGGTGCCGCGGGCGCGCACGCGGATCTCGGTGCTCAGCGAGGCGGGCCGGGTGCCGCCCAGGCGTTCCACCTCGTCCGAGGCGATGGACCGGATCCGCCCCTGCGCGCCGCTGTCGGTGGCCAGCAGCGCGGCCATCCGCTGCGCCGACAGGACGTCGCAGGCGTCGCGCAGGACCGCGGCCAGACCGTCGAGCTCGACGGTCAGCATGGTCGAGCCGAAGAAGACCTCCCGCCCGCCGCGCGAGGACCGCTGGCCCTCGGACATGATGGCGGCGGCGGCGAACACCAGGTCCAGCGCCGCCCGCGACAGCCGCTCGCGCACCTCGCGCTCGAACAGGCTGATCCGCCGCACCCGCAGCATCGGCCGCAGCAGCAGCCGCGGACGCACCTCCCCCGCCGGCGCCGGTCCCTTGCGGACCACCACCGGCCGGCTCGCTCCGTCCGCCGCGGGCGGCAGACGATGTGGAACACCAGCCGACATGTCTGGGTACGGTACGCCCGGTGACGCGACAACGCAAAAAACGCGTTAACCGGCCGCCAGGCGGGCGCGGAGGCCGGTGGAGCGGGCGGCGACCTCGCCGTTGCGGATGGCGATGCCCAGCGCCTTCTTCGAGCCGACCAGCACGACCAGGCGCTTGCCGCGGGTGACGGCGGTGTACAGCAGGTTTCGCTGCAACATCACGTAGTGCTGGGTGTGGATCGGGATCACGACGGCGGGGTACTCGGAGCCCTGGGACTTGTGCACCGTGGCCGCGTAGGCCAGGCCCAGCTCGTCCAGGTCGTCGGGCTCGTACAGGACCTCGCGGTCGTCGAAGCGGACCACCAGGCCGTCGCCGTCGGGGCCCAGCCGCTCGACCCGGCCGACGTCGCCGTTGAACACGTCCTTGTCATAGTCGTTGCGCAGCTGCATGACCCGGTCGCCGCAGCGGAACAGGCGGTTGCCCCGCCGCACCTCCTCGGCGCCGGCGGTCAGCGATTCCTGCAGCAGCTGGTTCAGGTTGCCCGCGCCCAGCTCGCCCCGGTGCATGGGCGCCAGCACCTGCACGTCGGCCGCCGACAGGCCGTAGCGGCGGGGCAGCCGCGCCACAACCAGGTCACGCACCAGCGCCGCCGCCCGCGGAGGATCGTTCTCCTCCAGGAAGAAGAAGTCGCGCTGGTCGGCCGACGGGCCGCCCGCCGCCGGCGCGCCCAGTTCGGGCGGCAGGCCGTCGTGGATGCGGTGGGCGTTGGTGATGATCAGGCTCTCGGCCGCCTGCCGGAACACCTCGGTCAGCCGCACGGTCGGGATGCGGCCCGAGCCGATCACGTCGGCCAGCACCGCGCCCGGGCCCACCGACGGCAGCTGGTCGACGTCGCCCACCAGCACCAGGCGCGTGCCGGTGGGCAGCGCCGCCACCAGGTCGGCGGCCAGGCGCACGTCCAGCATCGAGGCCTCGTCGACCACCAGCACGTCGGCCTCGACCGGCCGCTTGATGTTGCGGTTGAAGCTGCCGTCGGTGGGCCGCCACTCGAGCAGGCGGTGCAGGGTCGCCGCGGGACGGCCGGTCGCCTCGGACAGGCGCTTGGCCGCCCGGCCGGTCGGCGCCGCCAGCGCCACCCGCTGCCCCGCCCGCGACAGGATGCCGACGATCCCGCGCACGATGGTCGTCTTGCCCACGCCCGGCCCGCCGGTGATGACCACCACCGGCTGCCGCAGCACCTGCCGGATCGCCTCGGCCTGCTGCCGCGCCAGCTGGATCCCGGCCTCGGTCTCGTAGCTCGCCAGCGCCGCCTCGATCCCGTCGCCCGCGATCGCGGGCACCGCTGCCCCCGCCAGCCGCAGCAGCCCCGCCGCAACCGCCCGTTCGGCGCGGTACAGGTCGGCATCGAACACGGCGAAATCCGACGCGGGATCACCGATCGACCGCCGTCCATCGCCCTCCGCATCGACTGAAGCCCCCTCGATCGCGACCTCGCCGGCGCGGGCCAGCCGCTCGATCGCCGGCAGCACCTTGTCGGCGTCGACCTCCAGCCGCTGCGCCGCCGCCTCGACCAGGCGCGAGCGGGGCAAGTAGCAGTGACCGGCGCTGGCGGCCTCGCCCAGCGCGTGGCGGACGCCCGCCTCCAGCCGCACCTCGGCGTCCTTGGCGATCCCCAGCGCCCCCGCCAGCCGGTCCGCCGACAGGAAGCCGATGCCCCAGACGTCGAAGGCCAGGCGGTACGGGTTCTCGCGCACGCGCGCGATCGCTGACGCGCCGTACCGCCGATACACCCGCGCCGCGAACGCCGGCGACACGCCGTAGCCCTGCAGGAAGACCATCACCTGGCCGACCTCGCGCTGGCGGATCCAGGCCTCCTTGACCGACTGCGCCCGGCGGCGGCCGATGCCCGGCACCTCGGCGATCCGGTCGGGCGCGGTATCCAGCACCTCCAGGGTCCGGATCCCGAACGCGTCGACGATCCGGCCGGCGTATTCGGGCCCGATGCCCTTGATCAGCCCGGACCCCAAATAGCGCCGCAGCCCCTCGACCGTCTGCGGGGCCACCTCGGTGTACCCGGTCAGGCGCAGCTGCGGCCCGTAGCGGGGGTCGGTCTCGCGCCGCCCGCGCACCCGCAGCCGGGCGCCGACGGGCACCCCGACCAGGGTCCCGACCACCGTGAGCAGATCCGGCACACCGTCGAGCTTCAGCCGCGCGACCGTGTATTCGCCCCCGCGGCCGGCGAAGACGACCCGGGCCAGCGTGCCCTCGACGGCCTCCTCGGGTGCCTCGCCCTCCCCGGATCGGGAACCCGGCTTGGCCGCAGCGCGCTCGAAGAGATCCATCCCCTGGTCAGCGGAGACGACTCGCGCGTCAATGTCAAGTGGCCGGCGAGCCCTGTGAGGGGTCAGGCGCTATCATCTTATTTGCAGCCTGAACGTGAGCGGCGAAGGGCGGTGGCCAGGGCCCGCGGCCGTTGTAAAGTGACCCCGTGTGGTGGCGACTACCTGATCCCATGCCTCCGTTCGACAGGGTGGAGGTGGTCAACCCATCGGACGGGAACTTTCTGCACTGGTTGCTGAAGTTCTACGCGTTCGGCGCCCTGTGCGGATTGGGCCTGTTCGTGCTGACCGGCCTCGGCATCTACGGCTACTTCAACGCCCGCCTGCCGCCGCTGCCCGACATCGATCGGTACGAGCACGAAGCTGCCGAATCCACCGTGCTGCGCGGCTGGGACGGCACCCCGCTGGCCGACTGGGCCAACGAACGTCGCGAGGTGCTGACCGCCCACCAGGTGCCGCCCCGCCTGATCCAGGCCTTCCTCGCCATCGAGGACCGCCGCTTCTACGAGCACTCGGGCCTGGATTTCCGCGGCATCGCCCGCGCCGCCCTGGCCAACCTGCGCGCCGGCGAGGTGGCGCAGGGAGGGTCGACGATCACCCAGCAGGTGGCGCGCTCGTTCTTCGACAAGGATCTGTTCTTCGCGCGCAGCCTGTTCCGCAAGATTCCCGAGGCCATCCTCGCCCGCCGCATCGAATCCCGGTACACGAAGACCGACATCCTCACCCTGTACCTCAACCAGATCTTCCTCGGCCAGACCGCCTACGGCGTGGCCGCCGCCGCCCGCCGCTACTTCAACAAGAACGTCGAAACGCTGGACCTGGGCGAGATCGCCACCATCGCCGGCATCGCCCGCGCCCCCAGCCGCTTTGCACCCACCGCCAACCGGCAGCGCGCCCAGGCCCGCCGCGACCAGGTGCTGGCGGCCATGGCCGCCGCCGGCTACATCAGCGCCGAGGACGAGGCCCGCTGGCGGAACCGCCCGCTGATCCTGCGACAGCCGCCCGACTTCTTCCGCGAGCGCTCGCCCTACTTCGCCGAGCACGTCCGCCGCGACATCTTGAAGCGTTACGGCGACAAGATGCTGTACGAGGGCGGCCTCGAGCTGGAGACCACCCTGGTCCCGTGGATCGACGCGTCCGCCCAGGAGAACGTCGACTTCTCGCTGCGCAAGCTGGACAAGCGCCAGGGCTGGCGCGGCCCGGTCACCCATCTCAATGGTCCGGACATGCCCGCGTTCCGGGCCCGCAGCGCCGAACGGTACGGCAGCGCGGCCCCGGCCGAGGGGCGCCTGTACCTCGGGCTGGTCGAGTCGAACGGCCCGGCCGGCGCCCAGGTGCGCGTGGGGTCGGAGGTCTATTTCCTGCCGTCGGCCAACATGCGCTGGGCCTTCCCCTACTCGGCCAAGGACTCCAGCAACGGTCGCACCGTCCAGAACACGACCAACGTCGTGCACGCCGGTGACGTGATCTGGGTGGCCAACGCCCACGTCAGCAACCTGCGGCGCTTCTCGGACTGGGACTACGACAGCAAGAACGAGCCGCGCTGGCTGCCCGCCTACCAGGACCGGGCCCCGCCCCCCGGCAAGCCGCAGCTGCGGCTGGAGCAGAACCCGCGGGTGCAGGGCTCGCTGTTCAGCTACGACCACGACTCGGGCTACGTGGTGGCGATGGTCGGCGGCGACGACTTCGACCGGTCCGAGTTCAACCGCATCTCGCAGGCCTGCCGCCAGCCCGGGTCCACCTACAAGCCGATCTACTACTCGCTGGCCCTGCAGAAGGACTACGGGTACGAATCGCTGCTCAACGACATCCCCCGCGCCGAGGTCGACCCGATCACCGGCGAGGTCTGGGTGCCCACCAACCTCAACAACACCGTCGAGTACCAGGTCACGCTGGAGTACTCGCTGGTCTGGTCCAAGAACGTCCCCAGCGTCCAGCTGTTCAAGCTGGTGGGCGGACACGACGTCGAAGCGTGGGCGCGCAAGCTGGGGATGACCACCCCCATCATCCCCGACCAGGCTCTGGCCCTGGGGGCCTCGTGCGTGAAGACCGACGAGCTGACCCGCGCCTTCTCCGCCTTCGCCAGGGGCGGCGTGGTGGTCAACCCGATCTACGTGCGGCGGGTGCGCGACCGCAACGGGCAGGTGCTGGAGGACAACACCTCCGCGTCCGACCCGATGGGCGCGCCCACCCTGCGGCTCGACCGGCTGGTGGCGCTGGCCGGCCAGGAGGTCAAGCCCGCCATCCCGCCGCGCACGGCCTACCTCACCTCCAAGCTGCTGCGCCGGGTGGTCACCAAGGGGCACTCGGCTGCGCTGCGGGCCATCGGGCTGCCGGCCGCCGGCAAGACCGGCACCTCCAGCGCGACCATGGACACCTGGTTCGTGGGCTACACCTCGCGCTGGATGACCACCGCCTGGATCGGTGACGACAAGCGCGAGCGGCCGCTCGGCTACAAGGACGCGGCCTTCATGCTCAACGTCCCGATGTTCGCCCGCTACATCTGGGAGGTGGCGGGTTCACAGCCGCTGCAGGAGATCCCCTGGGACCGTCCCAAGGGCGTGCGCCCCGACGACAAGGGCGGCAACCTCCGCACGACCATGGAGGAGGTGCGCGCCGATGAGGCGCAAAGGAAAAAGCCCCGCTCTTAGGCGGGGCCGGTCAGGAGCCGGCAGCGGCCGCGCCCAAGCAGAACCGGCGGACCGTCTGAAGTAGAGTCAACGGCTCGAACGGCTTGCGTAACACGTCCAGGTGCATGGCCGAGGCCCGCTCGGCCACCTTGGCACCGGCGCCGGTGATGACCACCACCGGGATGTCGGCCAGCGTCTCGTTGGCGTCGAGCGCGCTGCGCAGCTCGAAGCCGTTCATCCCCGGCATCATCAGATCCAGCAGGATGAGGCAGGGCCGCCAGCCGCCCATCTGCATCCGCTTCAGAGCTTCGGAACCGTCGGCGGCGGTGGCCACGTGATAGCCGTGCAGCCGCAACAGCACCTCCAGGCTCTCGCGGATATCGTCGTCGTCATCGACCACCAGGACCAGACCGCCCTGTCTTTCGCTCAAGGAGACCTCCGCTTTCCGTATCTATATCCCCTTTTGAGGCTGCGGGGACCCCTGGCGTAGGGCAGCGCCAAAGCCGGGGAAACACCGACCGGGTTCGTGCTACGGTGCCTGGCATGGCCGTTGCGGGGCTGGAGCTGTCCCGATTCCCCATCCTCGTCGTGGACGACGAGCCCGATAATCTCGACGCCTTCCGGTTCAACTTCGGCAAGGTCTTCCCCCTGCGCCTGGCCAGCAGCGCCGAGGAGGCCCTCCAGCTGGCCGCGGCCGAGGACATCGCGGTGGTGGTGACCGACCAGCGCATGCCGCGGATGACCGGGCTGGACCTGCTGAAGGCCCTGCGCCCGGTCCGGCCGGACGCCACCGGCATCATCGTCACCGCCTTCACCGACGTCGACGTGCTGATCGAGTCCATCAGCCTCGGCCGCATCTACCGCTACGTGACCAAGCCCTGGGACAGCAAGGAGCTCAAGGGCACCCTCATGCAGGCCGTCGAGCGCTTCTTCCTGCTGCGCGAGAACCGCCGGCTGGCCGCCCAGCTGGAGCAATACGCCGGGGTGCTGTCGCGCGACGCTCACGGCGCCTTCAACTTCGGGGCCATCGTGGGCGAATCGCCGGGCCTGCGCGAGGTGCTGGCCAAGGTCGAGCAGGTGGCCCAGACCAACGCCACCGTCCTTTTGCGCGGCGAGACCGGCACCGGCAAGGAGATCGTCGCCCGCGCCATCCACATCAACAGCGCGCGCGAGTCGCGCCCGTTCGTGAAGGTCAACTGCGCCGCGCTGGCGCCCGGAGTCCTGGAGTCCGAGCTGTTCGGCCACGAGAAGGGCGCCTTCACCGGGGCGGTGGCGCGGCGGGCGGGTCGGTTCGAGCTGGCCGACGGCGGCACCCTGTTCCTGGACGAGGTGGGCGACATCCCGATGGACGTGCAGGTCAAGTTGCTGCGCGTGCTGCAGGAACGGGAGCTGGAACGGGTGGGCGGGGTCGAGACGGTCAAGGTGGACGTGCGGGTGGTCTCGGCCACGCACCGCGACCTGGAAGCCCTGATCGCCGACGGCAAGTTCCGGGAGGACCTCTATTACCGGCTGAACGTCTTCCCCATCACCCTGCCGCCGCTGCGCGAGCGGACAACCGACCTTCCCCTGCTGGTCGACCATTTCATCCAGAAGTTCAGCCAGTCCACCGGCAAGCCGGTGCGCGGCGCCGACCCGGCCGCCATCGGTGAGCTGCGGGCCTACCCCTGGCCCGGCAACGTGCGCGAGCTGGAGAACGTCATCGAGCGGGCCATGATCCTGACCCGGGGCCCGCAGCTGACCTCGGCCGACCTGGACTTCGGCCGCCGCCTGGGCGCCACGGCTGCCGCCGCCAGGCCGGCGGGGGCGGTGGCGGCGCCGGCCGAGGGCGGCGAGAGCGGGCGTTCCTTTTACAAGCGCATCTCCGAGCAGGAGCGCAACGAGATCATGGCCGCGGTCGAGCGGGCGCACGGCAACATCGCGCACGCCGCCCGGTCGCTGGGGATCAACCGGTCGACCCTGTACTACCGGATGCGCAAGCACGATCTGGAGCACCTGCTGCCCACCCGCGAAGAGCCGCCCCCACCCGGCGAGACGCCGGCGGAATCCTGACCACGCGCCCAGCTTCGGCGACGCTTCGGCGGAAGCTGCGGCGGAAGTCCGATTCTTGGGTAAGATCGGATCCATGAAGTTCCTCTTCGTCATGGATCCGCTGTCCCGGATCCAGATCGCCGGAGACACGACCTTCGCGTTGATGCTCGAGGCGCAGACGCGGGGTCACGAGAACTGGTTCTGCGAGCCGCGGCACCTGGGGCTGGAGCACGAACGCGCCGGCGCGGCTGCCTGGCAGGTGACGGTGCGCCCGGTGCCGGGCGACCACTTCCTGCTGGGCCCGCAGTCGCAGGCCTTCCTGGACGACTTCGACGTGGTGTTCATGCGCAAGGACCCGCCCTTCGACATGGACTACTACTTCGCCACCTTGCTGCTGGAACGGGCGCGCGGGCGCACGATGCTGATCAACGACCCGCGCGGGCTGCGCGAGTCGAACGAGAAGCTGGCGGTGCTGAGCTTCCCCAAGCTGACGCCCCCCATGGTGGTCACGCGCGAGGCCAGCCGGCTGCGCTCGTTCCTGGCCGACCAGGGCGGCGAGATGGTGATCAAGCCGCTGGACGCCTCGGGCGGCTTCGGCGTCTTTCACGTCCGCCAGGGCGACCCCAACACCGGGTCCATCCTCGAGCAGGCCACCAACCTCGGCCGCCGCTGGACGGTGGCGCAGCGGTATCTGCCCGAGGTGCGCAAGGGCGACAAGCGCATCTTCCTGGTCGACGGCGAGCCGCTGTGCGCGGTGCTGCGCGTGCCCGCGCCCGACGACGCCCGCGGCAACCTGCACGTGGGCGCGCGCCCGATGCCCACGACCCTGGAAGAACGCGACCGCGCCATCATCGACGTGGTGGCGCCCCACCTGCGCGATCACGGCTTTTTCCTGGTGGGCCTGGACGTCATCGGCGGCTGGCTGACCGAGATCAACGTGACCAGCCCCACCGGCATCCTCGAGGCCAACACCCTGTACAACGCCCACCACGAAACCCAGGTCCTCGAGCGCCTGGAGGCCAAGGTCCGCCAGCAGACCCGGTAGTCCCCGCGCGATCCACGGGCCCGTCCCCCTCCCTCTCCCCGTCCCCGTATGCGTCCCCGTCCCCGTCCCAGAACCAGCGGACCTGCAGCGGCACGACGTCCCCTCTTCAGCTAGTCGGGTCATCCAGCGCGGGCATTCGCGCGTCCGGGCGTGACATTCGCCCGCCCGGCCCGTCGTCCGTGTGAGCGCGGCCGACTGGAACGCAATGTGACGCGTGAGAAGGCGGCAGTTAAAGAACTACATATATGCGGCGACGGCTCGCCGTGCTGGGATTGCGTGGAAAGGCCTGGGATAACGGTGCGCCGCCGCACAAGACGGAAGTTTGCAATTTCGCGCCACCGAACCGTGGTACACACGGCTCCTCAGGCCCCCACGCTCGCTCCGATGGAGGCGCCCGATGACAACTCCCGCTCGACCTGACGTCCTCGCCGCCTCCCCCCGCGGTGTCCTGCTCCTGGCTCTTCCGCTGCTGTCGCTGGCCTGCCCACCTCCGCTGCGCGAGGTAGCGGAAGGGGCGCCGGACGGGTCGGTGATCACGGGTCCGCGGCCGGACGCTGCCACCGCCCCGGTGACACCGACGCCCAGCGCGACGCCCGACGCCGATCCGACCTTCACCACGGACGCCCAGGCTGGTGACGGGCCGCTGGCCTGCACGCCGGGCGAGACCCGCTGCGCGCCCAGCGCCGGCAACCTGGTCGAGGTCTGCACCGTCACGGGCGAGTGGATGATGAAGCAGAAGTGCGACGCGGTCTGCGCGGCCGGGGCCTGCGCCGGCAAGTGCACGCCCGGCGCGCGCCAGTGCGGGGCCAGCCAGACGCCGGAGACCTGCAGCCCGGCGGGCGAGTGGATGGCCGAGAAACAGCCCTGCGAGTTCGTCTGCACCGGCGACGGCCAGTGCGGCGAGTGCAAGCCGGCCGTCAAGCGCTGCGGGCCCAACGACACGCCCGAGACCTGCAGCATCGCCGGCAAGTGGGAGCCAGCGCCGCGGCCCTGCGAGTTCACCTGCACCGGCGAGGGCGTCTGTGGCGAGTGCAAGCCCGACACCAAGACCTGCCTCGGCCTGGTGCCGCGCGTGTGCGACGGCAGCGGCAAGTGGCAGACCGCGCCCGCGTGCAAGTTCGTCTGCACCGAGGGCGAGTGCAGCGGCACCTGCAATCCGGGCGACCTGCGCTGCTCGGGCGCCACCCCGCAGATGTGCGACGGCACCGGGACCTACCGCAACCTCACCCCCTGCCCCTTCATCTGCTCGGGTAAAGGCGCATGCAGCGGCGAGTGCAAGCCGAACACCACCAGCTGCAGCGGCACCCGCCGCCAGGTGTGCAACGGCAACGGCCAGCTGAGCTCGGAGGACTGCCGCGCGCCCCAGCACGGCAGCGCCACCTGCAGCGGAGGCAACTGCGGGTTCAATTGCCAGAACCCCTTCGTCAAGCGGGGCAACGGCTGCTCCTGTCCCGACGGACAGATCGAATGCAACGGCGGCTGCGCCGCCTGCTGCGGCACCGACGCCAGCAACTGCCCGAACCCGGGGCGCAACCTGGAGCGGCTGTGCAGCAACAACCGCTGTCAGAGCCGCCCCGCCTGCGATCTGGGCGGCGCCCCCTGGACCAGCGTCACCAGCAGCTCCTGCATGTCCTCGCAGTGGACCTTCACCGCTGCAGGAACCGACCGCCGCAACTGGACCGCGAACGAGACCGGCTGCGGCTTCGCCTCCGGTACCGCCACCTACGACGGCAGCGAGGTCGTCCTGAAATTCATCACCGGCGAGGTCACGGGCACCTACCGCTGGAAAGTCAACGGCGACTGCAGCAGCGGCGGCCAGGGGAGCCTCAACTTCGACACCCCGGAAGAGCTGAAGGCGATGAACCCGTTCACCTCCACCCTCACCCGCTGAGGGCTGGGAGCCTCACACCTCGAACCCCAGCCCCCGCAGCTCCGCCTCCAGTTCCGCCACCCGGGCGGTGACCTGGGT
>JBKPRZ010000420.1:0-20155 GCA_046734815.1 Myxococcota bacterium
CTAGTCTCGTGGGCTCGGAGATGTGTATAAGAGACAGCCCTCGTACTGCACGGGGTAGAACAGCAGGCCGTTCAGCTCCTCGAACACCGGCAGCACCGACTTGCGCGACACCGACGTCCAGCAGCCGAACGTGACGGCGACCTTCTGGTTCTGGATCAGGTCGCGCGCCTTCTCGGCGAACAGCGGCCAGTTGGAAGCGGGATCCACCACCACCGGCTCCAGCTTGCGTCCCAGAACGCCGCCCTTGGCGTTGATCTCCTCGATGGTCATCAGGGCCACGTCCTTCAGCGAGGTCTCGCTGATGGCCATGGTCCCGGACAGCGAGTGCAAGATGCCCACCTTGATGGGGCCGGTATCGGCCTTGGCCGTTTCGGGAGCCGCGCCAGGCGCGGCGGCGGTGGGCGCCCCGGGGGCAGGCTGCTGTTTTTCACAGGCTCCGATCAGGCTCAGGGCCCCCCACAGCAGCGTCGCACTCGCAATGGTCCGCATCGGCTTCCTCCTTGATTTTGAAGCCCGGCCACTATCGCAGCTCGACGTTTCGGCCAGATTTCCTGTCGGGAAAGATTCCGTAAACGTGGCCTCAGCTCGACGGGCGGAGCAGCCCTTCGCGCTCGATGAAGGCGACCACCTCGTCCAGTCCCTGCTGCGTTTTCAGATTGGTGAACAGGAAGGGCCGCGTGCCTCGCATGCGGCGGGCGTCGCGGTCCATGACCTCCAGCGAGGCGCCCACCAGGGGAGCGAGATCGATCTTGTTGATGATCAGCAGGTCCGACCGGGTGATGCCCGGCCCTCCCTTGCGCGGGATCTTGTCGCCGGCGGCGACGTCGATGACGTACAGGGTGAGGTCGGCCAGCTCGGGGCTGAAGGTGGCGGCCAGGTTGTCGCCGCCGCTCTCGACGAGGATCAGATCCAGGTCGGGAAAACGTTCTTGCAGGCGATCGATGGCCTCCAGGTTGATGGAGGCATCCTCGCGGATGGCGGTGTGCGGGCACCCGCCCGTCTCCACACCGACGATCCGCTCGATGGGCAGCGCCCCGCTCCTCATCAGGAACTGGGCGTCCTCCTGGGTGTAGATGTCGTTTGTCACCGCCGCCAGCTGGTAGTGCGCGCGCATGCGCTTGCAGAGCGCGTCCATCAGGGCGGTCTTTCCCGATCCAACCGGACCGGCCACGCCCACCCGCAGGGGCTGCTTGTCTCGATTCATGAGCGGAAGATCCGTGAATATTGGGTCTCGTGCAACGCGCTCGCCAGGGCCAGGGCCGGCGCCCCCTGCCCGATGTCATCGTCGGCGAGCGCCAGCCCGGCCGCGACCGCCGGAGGAATGCGCGCGCCGAGCTCGCCGAGGATCCGCTGGCCCGCGCTCTGACCCAGGGGCAACAGGCGGATCGCCCCCGCCACCTGGTTCTCCGCCCAGGCAAACAGGAAGGCCGACACCGCGGGTGAAAGCGGGATCTGCCAGCGGGCGCAGGCCAGGGTGAACAGCGTGATCTGGGTGACCCGTCGGTCGTCGCACCAGGGCGCGGCCTCGGCGATGCCCAGATTGGCCAGCACCCGGGCCAGCGCGGCTCCCAGACGCCGGTCCTCCTCCTGCAGCTCGCGGGTGGGCCGGGCGGCGTGGAGGAAGTCGTTCCAGCGCGCCACCCGGGCGCTGTCGCCGTCGGACCAGGCCGCGTGCAGGCGCGCGAACAGCGGCACCTCCAGCCCGCCGAGGTTGTGATCCAGGAGCTCGCCCAGCCAGGCGCCGGCGCTGGCCTCGTCGCGGATCCAGCCCGCGTGCACAGCAGGCTCCAGGCCCTGCGAGTAGGCGAAGGCGCCGACGGGCAGCGCCGGGCTCGCCAGCTGCAGCAGCCGGAGCAGGCCGGGCAGCGACAGGTCAGTCGTGGTCATGGTCGTGGTCGGCGTGATGGTGCGCGTGATCGTGCGCCCCGTGCGCGTGGCCCTGTCCCTGGTAGGCGCCCCCCTCGGGCTCGAAGGGCGCATCGACCTCGGTGGGCTGCAGCCCCAGGCTCCGCACCATCTGATCCAGCACGTGGTCGTGCCGGTAGCGCAGGCGGCCCGACTCGACCTGCAGCGGGACGTGGCGGTTGCCCAGGTGGTAGGCGGCGCGGGCGAGCAGCAACGTATCCCCGGTGCTGACCGACGACAGCCGTTCGGGCGCGGCCTCCACCGCGATCACAAGGCCGTCGTCGGCCACCAGGAGATCCCCTCCGCGCAGCACCGTGCCCCGGGGCAACATCAGCCCCAGCTCCTGCCCATCGGCCAGGTGCGCCCGCTGGCGAGCCTTGCGCCGGCGGTGGTAGTCCAGCACCAGGCGGGCGGTGGCCACCGCCCCCTCGGGCGCTCGCTGGTGCACGGTGCGCATCGGTCAGAACAGGAAATAGCGCTGGGCCAGCGGCAACACCCGGGCCGGCTCGCAGGTCAGCAGCTGGCCGTCCGCGCGCACCTCGTAGGTCTGGGGGTCCACCTCCATCACCGGCATGGCGTCGTTGTGGATCAGGTCCTTCTTGCCAACCTTGCGCGTCCCCTTGACCGCCACCGTCCGCTTGGCCAGCTGCAGCCGCTCGGGCACCCCCGCCTCCAGCGACGCCCGGGACACGAACGTCACCGAGGTGGCATGGCGGGCTCCACCCAGCGCGGCGAACATCGGGCGGTAGTGCACCGGCTGCGGCGTCGGGATCGATGCGTTCGGATCGCCCATCGGCGCCGCCGCGATCAGACCGCCCTTCAAAACGACCGCCGGCTTGACCCCGAAGAAGGCCGGTTTCCACAGCACCAGGTCGGCCAGCTTGCCGATCTCGACCGACCCCACCTCGGTGGCGATGCCGTGGGTGATGGCCGGGTTGATCGTGTATTTGGCGATGTAGCGCCGGGCGCGGAAGTTGTCCGCCCGGGGCTTGTCGGGGGCCAGGCTCCCCCGCTGCACCTTCATCTTGTGCGCGGTCTGCCAGCAGCGGGTGATGACCTCCCCCACCCGCCCCATGGCCTGCGAGTCCGAGGAGAACATGCTGAAGGCGCCCAGGTCGTGCAGGATGTCCTCGGCGGCGATGGTCTCCCGCCGGATCCGCGACTCGGCGAAGGCCACGTCCTCGGGGATGCCGGCGTCGAGGTGGTGGCAGACCATCAACATGTCCAGGTGCTCGTCGACGGTGTTGACGGTGTAGGGCCGGGTCGGGTTGGTGGACGAGGGCAACACGTTCTTCTCGCCGCACACCTTGATGATGTCGGGAGCGTGTCCGCCGCCCGCCCCCTCGGTGTGGTAGGTGTGGATCGCCCGCCCCTCGAAGGCGGCGATGCTGTCCTCGACGAACCCGGACTCGTTGAGCGTGTCGGTGTGGATGGCCACCTGGACGTCGTGCTTGTCGGCGACTGTCAGGCAGGTGTCGATGGCCTGCGGGGTGGTGCCCCAGTCCTCGTGCAGCTTGAGGCCGATGGCCCCGGCCCGCACCTGCTCGTCCAGCGCCGCGGGCAAGCTGGCGTTCCCCTTGCCCAGGAAGCCCAGGTTCATGGGCAGCGCGTCCGCCGCCTGGAGCATGCGAGCCAGGTTCCAGGCGCCCGGCGTGCAGGTGGTGGCGTTGGTGCCCGCGGCCGGTCCGGTGCCGCCGCCGATCATGGTGGTCACGCCGGACATCAAGGCATCCTCCACCTGCTGCGGGCAGATGAAGTGGATGTGGCTGTCGATCCCGCCAGCGGTGAGGATGTTGCCCTCGCCGGCGATCACCTCGGTGCCGGGTCCGATCACGATGTCGATGTCCGGCTGGACGTCGGGGTTGCCGGCCTTGCCGATCCCCGAGATACGCCCGCCCTTGATGCCCACGTCGGCCTTCACGATGCCCCAGTGGTCCAGGATCACGGCGTTGGTGATCACCGTGTCGGCCACATCCTTGCCGGTGCGCTGGCTCTGCCCCATCCCGTCGCGGATCACCTTGCCGCCGCCGAACTTGACCTCCTCACCGTACACGGTGTGGTCGTGCTCGACCTCGATGTGCAGTTCGGTGTCGGCCAGCCGGATGCGATCGCCCACGGTGGGGCCGTACATCTCGACGTAGGCCCGGCGATCGATCCGCCGGCTCATCGGCGCCCCCCTCTTTTCGCGGGGGTCTTCTTCTTTTTCGACGCTGCCTTGGGGGCGCCCTTGCCGCTGCGGGGAGCGCCCCGCTTGCTGTCGAGCGGGCCCATCACCTCGCCCCGGAAGCCGTATACCACCCGCTCGCCCGCGAACGGCACCAGCTCGACCTCCCGGGTCTGGCCCGGCTCGAACCGGACGGCCGTGCCGGCCGGGATGTGCAGCCGGTGACCGCGCGCCAGCGGGCGATCGAACACCAGGGCCGGGTTGGTCTCGTAGAAGTGATAGTGCGAGCCGACCTGGATGGGCCGGTCGCCGCTGTTCGCCACCGACAGCGCCACCACCGTCCGGTCGGCGTTGATGACGATCCCCTCCCCGTCCGCTGTCTCGATGGCGCCCGCTTCCTCGCCCTCGCCGCCGCGCGCGATGGGGTCGTGCACGGTGACAAGCTTGGTCCCGTCGGGGAAGGTGGCCTCCACCTGCACCTCGGGGATCATCTCGGGCACGCCCTCCATGACGTCGGCGGGGCCCAGCAAGCGAGCGCCGTAGCTCATCAGCTCGGCCACCGTCTTGCCGTCGCGGGCGCCTTCCAGGATGGCCGCCGAGATGTACGCCACCGCCTCGGGGTAGTTGAGCTTCAGACCGCGTGCCTTGCGCCGCTCGGCCAGCAGCGCGGCGGTGAAGAGCAGCAGCTTGTCCTTTTCCCGGGGTGTCAGATCCATATGAACGTCTCCCTTGGAAGCGGATTCAGGTCGACCAGATGCGCGGGCGGGTGGCCGGCCGGCCCAGCAAGGGCGGCCGGAGCAGAGTCCACAGCTGCACGAACAGGGCCCGGCACCGCTCGGCGCTGGGGCCCAGGTAGCGGGCCAGCAACACGCCGTCGAGCTCGCTGACGGCCGCCAGGTCCCCGGCCGGCAGCGCCGCACAGCAGGCCCGCAGCTGGTCCAGGGACGCCTGCGCCGGTGGGCTGGCCAGCAGGGTCCCCACCACCGGCTGGCCGCGCAGACCCCAGGCCGCCTGCCACACCGGCGCGCCGGCGCGCAGCTGCATCCGTTCCAGGCACAGCGGCCGCCCGTCGCGCCACAGCTCCAGTCGCTGGCGGCAGGCGCCGCGCGCGAATCGCTCCGCGGCAGCGGGCCGGCCGAAGCAGAGGATCTCCCAGCCGATGAAGACGGCGTCCCCGCTCAGCCGGGCCACGGTTTGAAGATCGACCTGGGCGCCGTCGAAGACGATGGTCTCCTGGGGCAGCCACTCGAGGCTGCAGCCGGGGTCCACCAGCCACTCCTGACACTGGCGCGATGCCATCGTCCCGTCGCGGCTGCGGTACACCTTGGTGGCGGCAGGGGTGGTCAGCAACACCTGCGCGCCGGCGCCCAGCCGCGCCTCGGTGGCCAGGGAGTCGCCCGACACCAGACCGCCGGGCGGATGCAGCAGGTAAACGTGCGGCAGCTGCGGCCCTTCCGGGCAGAACGGTCGCTGGACCACCAGGGGCCCACGGTGGCTCCGCCGCTCGAGCAGAGTACGCCCGGCGCGCGAGACGAAACCGAGCTGCAGCTCGGCGGACCAGCCGGCGGCGGCGGACGAGGACATGGGCCAACGAGGCCCGCACCCTACCCGAGCGCCGCGCGCCCCGAAAAGCAGAAACCCGCTGCGGGTTGGCCGCGAATCCTTCTCAGAGCCGGGCCTGCCAGGTGCGGCGCCGGGCGCCACCGGAGGTCAGGCCTTCGAACAGCAGGCCGCGGAACACCATCACGTAATGGAGGAACAGCAACAGCACCGGCAGCAGCAGCACCCGGGGGAAGCTCCAGATCAGCTTGGCGAGGATCCGCATCACCCCGGTCGGCGAGAACAGCTCGCTGAACACCAGCAGCAGCTGACCCGGCCGGGACACCGCCAGCTCGCCGGTCGGCGCCAGCATGATCAGGGCGAAGACCAGGTTGGGCAGGAACCAGGCCACCGGGTTGGCGAAGACGAAGCGGGACGAATCGAGCAGCAGCGCGAACGAGCGGCTCTTGCCGAGGTAGATCATCTCGGGCAACGGGTTCAGGAAAAACGCCATGGCCAGCCCGATCATGGCCACGATCGCGTCCCCGTGCTGGCCGGCGCCCTGCACGAACACGCCCAGCAACAGCCCGATGATCATCAGCGCGAACATCACGCTGATCACGTCCCCGAACAGCGCCGAGAAGCCCCGCCGGAGGTCGTCGAATCGGACCGGCAGCCCACGGACGACCTGCAGCAGCAGATACAGATACCCCGACCCGCAGGCAGCGGCGACCAGGCTCAACAGCAGGCCCCCCAGCAACCCCAGCGGCGACAGCAGCTGCGCCGCCACCGACAGGATGATGGCGTAGACCACCAGCGAGAAGGCCACCGGCCAGGCCTTGAACGCCCGCTTGAGAGCCAGCACCGCGGTCTGCCGGTACAGGGTCAACATGTTGCCGATTCTGTTACATCCGACCCGTCGGCGCCGGGCTTTCTTCCGCCGCTAACGTTTTCCGCCCTTGAGGCTCTGGTAGATTTCGAGCAGGCCCTGGTAGCTCTCGGCCCGGTTGGCCTCGATGTAGAGGATGCCCAGGCGGGAGCAGGCCGGGCCTCCGGTGGTCTTGCACACCTGATCCACCGCAGCGGCCATCTTCTTCCGGTCCGCCGCCGAGACGAACCTGCCCACCGCCAGGAACGCCGAGGGCGGGATGTGCGGGGAGCTCGTCACCCACTCCAAGTCGCCCCCCGGCTCGATGCGCGGCTTGAGCGCCCGGTACTCGAGCTCGGGCACGATCGTCACGTCGACCTTCTTGGCCAGGACCTGCTCGATGCCCACCTTTACCGACGGCACTTCCACCAGCGCGACCGGAGCCACCTCCTTGTCGATGGCCCCTTCGGTGAGGATCTTGATCCAGACCGGGTCGTAGGTCTCGGTCACCGCTACCCGCAGGCCCGGCGTGCCGGCCAGCTCGCCGAACGACCGCGGCCGCCGCGCGACCAGGGAGAACACCAGCGGCGACCCGTCCAGGCCAACTGCCCGGCCCAGCACCTCCAGCTTCAGGTCCTTCTGCCCCTCGACGAACTGGTGGGCGGGCAAGATGGCGAAGGCGACGTGGTTCTTGCGGATGTAGGCCAGCGCCTCGCCCGGGCGCACGAAGGCCTTGCCCTTGAGCGATCCCTTCGGCCAGCCCGCCACCTCCTCCACCCGCCGGAGAAAGACGTTCAGGTTCTCCGACAGGTGGTCACCCGCCTGGGCCAGGATCTCGTGGGCCACCACCAGCTCGCGGCCGGCGGCCGACGCCGGGATGGGCGCCGCCAGCGCCAGTGCCGTCAGGGACAGGGTGAACAGGGGAAGCCGGATTGGAGCACGCACGGCGGGGCTGTTATAGCCGCGCCCGCACCCGTCCGTCGACCGTGCGGCGTGCTGCCGCCATCAGCCGATGAAGGTGGCGCTGCGCGCGGTCTCCACGCAGGCCAGCGCCTGCGACTCGGTGAGCACCCCGGCCGCCAGCAGCATCTCGAACTCCTGCCGCAGGTGGGTATCCAGCAGGTAGGGGCCGTCGGTGTTGATGGTGAAGGCCACCCCGCGCTCGAAGAAGGTGTTCATGATGCGGCCGAGCTCGCCCAGATCGCTGACCACCCGCGTACGCAGGTTCGAGCTGGGGCAGACCTCGAGCACCGTCTTGTGCTCGACCAGCTTGCGCATGGCCTCCTCGCTGCGAGCCGCGGCGATGCCGTGGCCGATGCGCGAGGGGCGCCAGCGCTCCAGCACGGTCAGCAAGCCCCGCGCGTCGGTCAGCCGGGTCTCGCCAGTGTGGATGGTGACCCCGAGCCCGCCGTTGCGCGCGCGGGTGAACAGCTCGGCGTAGTCGTCCACCTGCGGCCCCAGCTCGATGGCGTGCTGCTCGGAGCCAGCCAGGTCCACCCCCCCCACCCCCCGCGCCCGGTACTTGTTCGCCTTCGTGTCCAGGCTCTCGTTCAGCTCGATGGGAAACTCGCGGGCCAGGCAGAACACCAGCCCGACGCGCGAGCCGTACTCCAGGACCGCGCGGTCCATCCCCCGCAGGGCCGCATGGATGATGTGGTCGAGGTCCCGCTCGCCGCCCAGGTTGCGCTTCATCGGGTTGAACCGCAGCTCCAGCAGCGACACCCGGCTGGATCGAAACTCCTTACCGATGATCTCGTAGACCGACCGCTCGATGGCCGCGGGCGAGGACTGGATCCGTTCGGTCCAGCGGTGCAAGATCTCGAGATAGTCGTCCTGTGAGGCCACCTTGTCGGGCCGGGCGGTCACCAGGTCGCGGAACTCCCAGTAGGTCTGCACCGGCAGCTTGAACCCCTGCTCGTGAGCGATCGACCATAAGATGTGGGGCGCGACCGCGCCCCCGACGTGGATGTGCAGGTCGCCCAGCTCCAGCTGTGGATCCAGCATGCTGAAGTGTAGCCTGCCGCAGCGATCCTGTCGTGTTCGGACGCGGCAAGCGCCGGGCCGGTGCCGCGCGACGACCGGGCAAGTGCCGGGCAACTAAGGAGCAACTAGCGAGAACGACGGCGGATGTCGGCCGCGTCGATCCCGCCGGGCGTCGCCCGGGAGTGGTCAGACAGCGGTGCCGCGGCTGACCTTCAAGGTGTCGTTGAGCAGCTGGCGCAGATCCTGCCCGGGTGAAAAGACGATCGTCACCTGCTGCGGGATCATCATCCGCTCGCCGTTCTGCGGGTTGCGGACCGAGCGGGCGTTGCGACGACGTTTGCTGAATGTGCCGAAGCGCGGGTAGCTGAAGCGAGCGGTCTTGCGTCCCCCGCGCGCGCGGATGAAGAAGTCCCCGACCTCCATGAAGATAGCGTCCACCACCTGAGCCACTGCCTTCTTCGTGAGTTCCCGCGGCACGTCCTTACGCTTCGCCACCCTCTCGATAAGGTCGGCTTTGGTCATGATTCCCTCTTGTCCCCCAGAGAGACCGACGAGACTAAGCAGCGCGCGCGGAGGTGTCAACGCGCAACCGGCTTCGCTGCGCGCGCGCGTGCAGTGCTTTCTGCCGTGAAACATCCCGACTCGCTCGACGGCATTTCACGCGCGCGCGCGGGCGCAAACTTGGGTCTCGCGCGTGTAACAAACGTCAGGCGGGTCCCCTGGGGCGATGGACGGCCGGGCGGTTTCGCGGGTCGGGCGGCCGCGGTCGAGTGCTTAGGGGCCAGCCTGGTCGTATCCTCCGCGACCTGCGCGGTCGTGCAACAGTGAGCGCAAGGACGCAAATGTCGGCTCCCGACATCACAAAAACACCAGAAATCCGCGGGTTTCTTGCCCTTTTGCGTACCGCCGCGTACGCTGATGGAGGGAGGGATCATGGCTAGCGAGACGAAGATCACCTACGCCACGCTCTCGGCCGACGACGACGAGATGCACCGCAAGTTCGATGCGGGCATCGCCAAGGCGAAAGCCGACCTGGGGCGGGCGACACCCCTCTACATCGGCGGGCGGCCGCGTGTCACCCGCGACACCAGCACCAGCACCAGCCCCACCGATACGCGCACGCTCGTCGCCCGGGTCGCCTCGGCGACCGCGGAGGACGTGCGCGACGCCGTCGCCGCCGCCAAGGCTGCCTTTCCCGCCTGGCGCGCCACCCCCTGGCAGGAGCGGGCGCAGATCCTCGGCCGCGCCGCCCGCATCGTCCGCGAGCGCAGCTTCGAGCTGGCCGCCTGGCTGGTCCTCGAGATGGGCAAGAACCGGATCGAGGCGCTCGGCGAGATCGAGGAGCTGGCCGACCTCATCGACTATTACAACGAACAGATGCGCGCGAACGACGGCTACGTGCGCGCCATGGGGAGCCTCGGTCCCGGCGACAAGAACACCAGCGTCCTGCGGCCGTACGGGGTCTGGGCGGTCATCGCTCCGTGGAACTTCCCCTACGCGCTGCTGGGCGCACCCATCGCCGCCGCCCTGCTGACCGGAAACACCGTGGTGGCCAAGCCGTCCTCGGACACGCCGCTGTCCGGCGTGCTGGTGGCGGAGGTCTTCCAGCAGGCCGGTCTGCCTCCCGGCACCCTCAACCTGATCACCGGCAGTGGTCGGGTGTTCGGGCAGGCGCTGCTCGAGAACACGGACCTGCAGGGCCTGACCTTCACCGGGTCGTACGACGTCGGATTTTACGACCTGTACCAGAAGTTCTCCCGGCAGTTCCCGCGCCCGGCCATCGTCGAGATGGGCGGCAAGAACCCGGCCATCATCATGGACAGCGCCGACCTCGACCGCGCCGCCACCGGCGTGTTCCGTTCGGCCTTCGGGATGAACGGGCACAAGTGCTCGGCCTGCTCGCGGGTCTACGTGCACGAGAAGGTGGCGGGCGACTTCCTCGAACGGCTGGTCAAGAAGACCAGCGACGCGGTGATCGGCGATCCGCTGCAGCGGCAGACCTTCGTGGGGCCGCTGGCCACCAAGGGCAGCTACGAGGACTACAAGCGGTACCTCGAGCTGGCCCGCTCGGCGGCGAAGATCCAGACCGGCGGCGGGCTGCTGACCGAGGGCAGCTACGCCCACGGCTACTTCGCGCGGCCCACCGTGCTGACCGGCGTCCCGCGCGACCACGAGCTGGTCCGCAAGGAGCTGTTCGTCCCCATCCTGGCGGTGGACACCATCCGCAGCCTCGACGAGGCGCTGGAGCTGGCCAACGACACCGACTTCGGCCTCACCGCTGGCTTCTTCTCGCGCCAGCAACAGGAGATCGACGCCTTCCTCGACCACATCGAGGCCGGTGTCGTGTACGTCAACCGCGCCGCCGGAGCGACCACCGGCGCCTGGCCGGGCGTGCAGCCCTTCGGCGGCTGGAAGGGCAGCGGCTCGACCGGGAAGAACATCGGGGGTCTTTACACCCTCCCTTGCTATCTGCGCGAGCAGAGCCGGACCGTGGTCGCGTGAGCTTGCGGGCGCACAAGGCCGGCTCGTCGGGAGGCCCGCTGGCGGCGCTGGCCCAGCGGGAGATCTCCATCGTCACCGAGCTGCCGGGACCGCGCGGGCGCCAGATGATCGCCCGCGCCAAGGAGCACCTCAGCCCCTCGCTGATCCACGTCTACCCTTTGATGGTGGCGCGGGCCTCGGGTTGCATGGTCGAGGACGTCGACGGCAACATCTTCCTGGACTGCCAGGCGGGCGTGTCCGCCGCCTCCACCGGCCATTGCCATCCGCAGGTCGCCGCCGCCATGGCCGTCCAGGCGGAGAACCTCATCCACATCTGCGGGACAGACTTCTTCTACCCGACTTACGGCGAGCTCTGCGAAAAGCTGGCCGAACACGCCACCCGCTTCGAGCGGACGACCGGCGCCGCGGCGGCGTCGGGCTGGCAGACCTTCCTCACGAACTCCGGCACGGAGGGGGTAGAGGCGGCGATCAAGCTGGCCCGCCACCACACCGGGCGCGCCCAGCTGGTGGCGTTCCGGGGCGGCTTTCACGGCCGCAGCCTGGGCTCGCTGTCGCTGACCGCCAGCAAGAGCAAGTACCGCAAGCACTTCGGCCCGCTGCTGCCCGGCGTGCACCACGCCGAATACGGCCGGCTGGAGAGCCTGGAGCGCGAGCTGTGGAGCCGGACCGTCAGCCCCGACGACGTGGCCGCCATCGTGGTCGAGCCGGTGCAGGGCGAAGGCGGGTACATCGTGCCGCCGCGCGAGTTCCTGGTGGGCTTGCGCGCGGTCTGCGACAAGCACGGCATCGTGCTGGTCTTCGACGAGGTGCAGTCGGGCATGGGACGCACCGGCACCATCTTCGCGGCCGAGCACTTCGGCGTGGTGCCGGACGTGATCGTGCTGGCCAAGGGGCTGGCCTCGGGCATGCCGCTGGGGGCGATGATGGCCCGCCGCCGGTTCATGAGCTGGCCGTCCGGGTCGCACGGGTCCACCTGCGGCGGCAACCCGGTGGCCATCGCCGCCGCGCTGGCCACCATCCGGCTGCTGGAGACGGAGCTTCTGGCCAGCAGCACCAGCATGGGCGCCCGGCTGAAGCAGAAGCTGCAGGAGCAGCTGGCCGGCGTGCCGGTGGTGGAGGAGGTGCGCGGCATCGGGCTGATGATCGGCGTCGAGCTGAAGACCGCCGACGTGGCCGACGCGGTGGCGCACGCCTGCTACGAGCGGGGACTGCTGGTGCTGGGCTGCGGGGAGAAGGCCATCCGCCTGTCGCCGCCGCTGATCATCGACGAGGAGCAGGTCGACACGGCCGCCCGGATCTTCGCCGAGGCCTGCAAAGCGGCCTCATGAGCGGCCTGGCCGGGCGCCAGGGGCAGCGGGCGCTGTACACCTGGAGCGCCCAGCGCGACGCCGTGCCGCTGGAGATCGTCGGCGGTACCGGAGCCCGCTTCCGCACCGCCGACGGCGCCGACTGGATCGATCTCGGCAGCATGGTCTGGAACGCCGGGCTGGGGCACGGACACCCGGCCATGCGCCAGGCGCTGGCCGACGCCGCCGGACGCGGGCTGCTGGTCACGCCCTCGGCGGTGTTCCCGGACAAGGTCGCCGCGGCGGACAAGCTGCTGGAGGTCGCCCCCCAGCCCCTGGCCAGCGGGAAGGTGTTCTTCTGCCTGTCGGGGGCCGAGGCCAACGAGAACGCGATCAAGATGGCCCGCCAGGTGACCGGGCGGCGTCGCATCGTCTACCGCAGCCGCAGCTACCACGGCGCCACCCTGGGCATGCTCTCGTTCTCCGGCGATCCCCGGCGCAACCCGTTCGATCCCGGCCTGCCCGACGGCATCTGCTGGGAGGACCCCTACTCCGCCACGCCCCACCCCGGCGATCTGGAGGCGCTGCTGGTGCGCGAGGGCCCGCAGACGGTGGCGGCGGTGATGCTGGAAGGTGTGGTGGGCGCCAACGGAGTCCAGGTGCCGCCGCCGGGGTATCACCGGCGCATCCGCCAGATCTGCGATCGGCACGACGTCCTCTACATCGACGACGAGGTGCTGTCCGGCTTCGGGCGCACCGGCCGCTGGTTCGCAGTGGACCACGACGGCATCGCCCCGGACCTGCTCACCTGCGCCAAGGGACTGACCGGCGGTTATGCCCCCGGTGGCGCGGTCGTGGTCGGCAGCCGGGTGGCGCAGCACTTCGACACCACGCCGCTGTCCTGCGGGCTGACCGCCTATGGCCACCCGCTGACCTGCGCGGCGATCGCCGCCGCCATCGACATCTACCGCCAGGAGGACCTCATCGGGCGGGCCGCTCGCCTGGGCGACTGGCTGCGCGGGCGGTTGCAGGCCTTCGCCTCACCCCGCCCGTTCATCCGGGAGGTCCGGGGTCTGGGTCTGCTGTGGGCGATCGAGCTGGGTGAGCCCGGGGGAGGCCCGGCGACGGCCGGGCGCATCGGACGGCTGCGGGCGGCGCTGGAACGACGACATGTTCACCTCCACAAGCGGGATCACGTTATCTTCCTGGCCCCTCCCCTGGTGGTCACCGAGGAGGACCTGGAAGAGGGCCTCGCCCGCCTGGGCCAGTCCCTGGATGAAACGTTCGCTTCATGAGCAGCGCACCCAGCAGCAAGGTCGTGTCCGGGCCCCAGATTCCCCTCCAAGGGCTGCGCGACGGCATGCGGCTGATGTCGGGGGGGTTCGGTCTGTGCGGCAACGCCGAGCACTGCATCGCCGAGATCGCGCGCCTCGGGGTCAAGGGCCTCACCATCATCAGCAACAACTGCGGCAACCAGGGCCAGGGGCTCGCGGTGCTGCTCAAGCAGCGGCAGGTCGCCCGGGTGGTGTGTAGCTTCATGGGCGGCAACCCGGACCTGGCCGAGCAATACGCCGCCGGCACAGTGGAGGTCGAGCTGGTGCCCCAGGGTACCCTGGCCGAACGGATCCGCGCGGGCGGCGCCGGCATCGCGGGCTTTTACACCCCCACCGGCGTGGGCACGGTGGTGGCCGAGGGCAAGGAGACGCGCGAGATCGACGGGCGGCTTTACGTGCTGGAGCGACCGCTGCACGCGGACTACTCCATCGTGCGCGCGGCGGTGGGCGATCCCGACGGCAACCTGCGCTTTTACCGGACCGCCCGCGCCTTCAACCCGCTGGTGGCCACCGCCGGTGACGTCGTGGTGGCGGAGGTGGATCGCCTGGTCGGTCGCGGCGAGCTCGACGCCGACGACATCCACCTGCCTGGCCTGTTCGTCGACTACATCTTCGAGGCGCGAGAGCACAGGAACCCGATCGAGTTTCGCACCACCCGCCCGCGGGGAGGCCCGGCATGAGCTGGTCCAAGCAGGACATGTTGCGCCGGGCGGCGGCGGAGATCCGCGACGGTCAGACCGTGAACCTGGGCATCGGCATGCCGACCGAGGTGGCCAACGAGATCCCGGCCGACCTGCGGGTGATGTTGCACTCGGAGAACGGCATCCTGGGCATGGGCCCCTTCCCTTACGAGGATCAGGTGGACCCGCAGGTGATCAACGCCGGCAAGCAGACCGTGACGATCTTGCCCGGCGGCAGCGTGTTCGATTCGGCGCTGTCGTTCGCCATGATCCGCGGCGGGCACATCGATCTGGCGATCCTGGGCGGGCTGGAGGTGGCCTGCAACGGCGACCTGGCCAACTGGACTGTCCCTGGCAAGATGACCACCGGGATGGGCGGAGCCATGGACCTGGCCGCCGGCGCGCGCCGGGTGGTGGTGCTGCAGACCCACGTCTCCAAGGACGGCACGCCCAAGCTGGTGTCGAAGCTGGGCCTGCCGCCCACCGCCATGGGTTGCGCCAGCCGGGTGATCACCGACTTCGGCGTGTTCGACCCCGCCGGCGACCATTTCCTCTGCGTCGAGCTGGCGGCCGGGCTCGACCGCGCCAAGATCGCCGCCAGCACCGGAGCCCCGGTGCGCTTCCGGGACTAGGACAGCGTCGCTTTCACGGGCACGTCACAGCCACATGGGGATCCCGAACTTGACCCCCTGCTGGGGCAGCCGCATCAGGGTCGAGGTCCCGTGAGCCACCAGGCGGCCATCGGGGGTGCGGACCTCCGCCTCGGCGTAGGACAGGGTGCGGCCGGACTTGATCGCCCGGGCGGTGCAGCGCAGGGGCTCGGTGCGCGCGGCGGACAGGTAGTTGAGCTTGAGGTCCACCGACGTCATCCCGTCCTCGTCGTTCGGCAGCGCCAGGTAACAGGCCCAGAAGGTGGCGGTGTCGATCAGCGAGGCGATGTTGCCGCCGTGGACCACACCGAAGGGCTGCAGGCGGAAAGGTGCGTCGGCCTGCTCGAAGCGCGCCAGGCTCCAGGCCAGATCCGTGGCCCGGATGCCCATGTGCCGCACGAACGGTACCTCGTTGAGGTAGGCGAGGAGGCGGTCGCGGTAGGCTGGGTTCAGGCGCGGCGAGGCGGTGGGGTCGGCCATGGCGCCTGTTTACCGCAAAACCAGCCCGCCCTGGCGCCGGCGAACGATCCGATGTAAAGGCACGCCCCGAACGTGATTCGACTGGACCAGATCAGCAAGCAGCACGGACCGCAGATCCTGTTCGTGGAGGCATCGGCGGCCATCTACCGCGGCGAGAAGGTGGGCCTGGTGGGCCCCAACGGCGCGGGCAAGTCCACGATCTTCCGGCTGATCACGAAGGAGGAATCGACCGACGAGGGGCAGATCTCGGTCGACCGCGGGGTGACCATCGGCTACTTCAGCCAGGACGTGGGCGAGATGCGCGGCCAGCCGGCGGTGGCGGCGGTGATGGACGGGGCGGGCCAGGTGTCGGCGGTGGCGGCCGAGCTCAAGCAGCTGGAGCAGGCCCTGGCCGACCCGGACAAGGCCGACCAGATGGACCGCCTGCTCGAACGGTTCGGCGAGGTGCAGGCCCGCTTCGACGAGTTGGGCGGGTACGCGCTGGAGGCCCGGGCCCGGGAGATCCTGGCCGGGCTCGGTTTCTCGCAGGAGATGATGGACGGGGACGTCGGCCACCTGTCGGGCGGCTGGAAGATGCGGGTGGCGCTGGCGCGCATCCTGCTGATGCGGCCCGACGCCATGTTGCTGGACGAGCCCTCCAACCACCTGGACCTGGAATCGCTGATCTGGCTGGAGAACTTCCTCAAGGCCTACGAGGGCGCCCTGCTGCTGACCTCCCACGACCGGGAGTTCATGAACCGCATCGTCACGCGCATCATCGAGATCGACGGCGGCGAGCTGAACAGCTTCTCGGGCAACTACGACTTTTACGAGAAGCAGCGGGAGGTGCTGGAGACGCAGGCCGAGGCGGCCTACCAGCGCCAGCAGGCGATGCTGGCCAAGGAGATGCGGTTCATCGAGCGCTTCAAGGCCCAGGCAGCCAAGGCCGCGCAGGTGCAATCGCGGGTCAAGAAGCTGGACAAGATCGAGAAGGTCGAGCCGCCCAAGCGCCGCAAGACGCTGGTGTTCGAGTTCGGCGGCTGCGGCCGTTCGGGCGAGGACGTCGCCCGCCTGGAGCGCGTGCACAAGCGCTACGGCAGCCGGGTGATCTACGAAAGTCTGGACCTGTCCATCCGCCGGCAGGAGCGCTGGGCGGTCATGGGGGTCAACGGCGCGGGCAAGTCGACCCTGCTCAAGCTGCTGGCCGGCGAGGCCGACCCCGACGCCGGCGCGGTCACCCTGGGCGCCAACGTCAAGCTGGGCTACTTCGCCCAGCACTCGATGGAGCTGCTGCAGCCCGACCGCACCGTGTGGCAGACCCTGGAAGACGCGTTCCCGCTGGCCAATGTCGGGTCGCTGCGGACGCTGGCCGGCTGCTTCGGGTTCCCCGGGGACGACATCGAGAAGAGCTGCCGGATCCTGTCGGGCGGCGAGAAGGCGCGCCTGGTGCTGGCCCGGATCCTGTACGAGCGGCCGAACTTCCTGGTGCTGGACGAGCCCACTAACCACCTCGACATGGCCACCAAGGAGATGATCGTGCGCGCGCTGGCGGACTACGAGGGGACCATGCTGTTCGTGTCGCACGACCGCAAGTTCCTGGCCCAGCTGTCCAACCGGGTGCTCGAGCTGACGCCGGAAGGCCCCATCCCGTACGGCGGCGGCTACCTGGAATACGTGGCCCGCAGCGGTCACGAAGCTCCCGGTCTCCACTGACGCGATCCGCGCGACGGCGCTTTTCCGACCGCCGATCCGTGCTTACATTGATTGCGTGAAGAAAATACCGGGCCTGATCGTCGTTGTCGTCCTGGTCGTGATCCTGGGCTTCGGCTGCGTCCGGAGCTACAACTCGCTGGTGGGGCTGGACCAGTCGGTCCGCTCCCAGTGGGGACAGGTCGAGAGCGCCTACCAGCGGCGCGCCGACCTCATCCCGAACCTGGTGGAGACGGTCAAGGGGGCGGCCAACTTCGAGAAGGACACCTTCTCGGCGGTGGCGGAGGCGCGCTCGCGCGTGGGGCAGGTGTCGGTCCAGGGTCTGGACAAGATCCTGAACGACCCGGAGGCCTTCAAGCGCTTCCAGGAGGCGCAGCAGAGCCTGACCGGCGCCCTCCAGCGGTTGATGGCGGTGTCGGAGCGTTACCCCGATCTCAAGGCCACCGCCGCCTTCCAGGGCCTGCAGGCGCAGCTGGAGGGGACCGAGAACCGCATCAACGTCGAGCGCATGCGCTTCAACGAAGCGGCCCAGGCCTACAACACCCAGCGCCAGCGCTTCCCGACCGTCCTGATCGCCTCGATGATGGGTTTCAAGGAACGGCCGTATTTCACCGCCCAGCCGGGCGCCGAGACCGCGCCCAAGGTCAAGTTCTGATCGGGGAACGGGCGTGCCGGGAGGGCGCAGAATGCGGGCGTGGCGGTGGATGGCGCTCGCCGTGGTGGCGGCGACCGCCGGTCTGGCGGGCGCGGATCCGGCCACCCCGCCGGCGCCCGAGCGCTGGGTGACGGATCAGGCCGGCTTCCTGTCCGAGGGGACACGGGCGGCGCTGGATGGCCGGCTCGAGGCGTTCGAACGCAGCAGCGGGCACCAGGTGCTGGTCTGGATCGGTCGCTCGCTGGGGAACGAATCGCTGGAGGCGTGGTCGGCGCGGACGTTCGCGGCCTGGGGGGTCGGGCGCAAAGGGCTGGACGACGGAGCGGCCCTGTTCCTGTTCGCCGACGACCGCAAGGTGCGGATCGAGGTCGGCTACGGGCTGGAGGACCGACTGACGGACCTGGCTTCCTCGCGGATCATCCGCGAACAGCTGGCGCCCCGGATCCGGGCCGGCGACAGGGACGGCGCGATCACCGCCGCGGTCGACGGCATGCTGGCGACCATCGGCGGCGCGGCGGGCGGGCCCGAGGAAGAGCCGCAGCCGGTGGCCGACGAGGGCGGTCGCCGGCCGGGCAAGGGATCTCTGGTCCTGTTCGGGATCGTCGGGGTGATCTTCCTGTTCATCCTGATTACCAACCCCCGGCTGGCGGTGTTCCTGCTGCTGAACATGGGCTCGGGCGGCCGGCGCAGCGGCTGGGGCGGCGGCGGGGGCTGGGGCGGCGGAGGCGGTGGCTTCTCGGGCGGCGGTGGCCGCTCGGGGGGCGGCGGCGCATCGGGGTCCTGGTGATGACCCGCCGCCGGTTCCTCGCGCGGCTGGACGCGCCCCGCGTGGAGGAAGCCATCCGCCGGGCCGAGCAGGTCTGCGCCATCGAGGTGCGGGTGTCGATCGCCGGGCTGTTCTGGGGCGACCCGCAGGGCGTCGCCGAGAAAGCCTTCCGCCGGCTGGGGATGGCCAGAACTGCCGGCCGCAACGGCATCTTGCTGCTGATCGTGCCCTGGCGGCGGCGCGTGGTGGTGGTGGCCGACGACGGCATCACCAGCAAGATCGAACGCCCATTCTGGCGCGGCGTCGTCGAGACCGTGACCGAGGCCTTCCGCAGCGCCCGCTACACCGAGGGGCTGGTGGAAGCGATCGACGGCCTCGGCCGTTCGCTGGCTCCCTTCTTCCCGCCGCGCCCCGGCGACGTCAACGAGCTCCCCGACACGATCGACCGGCACGGCTGAGCTAGACTGGGGCGGCGATGCCCGCCGCTCCGGATGTGCGCCGCCCCTGGCTGGTGGGGCCCCTGCCGGACCTGCTGTTCGGGTGCGGGCTGGGCTACCTGCTGCTGATCGCGGCGCTCGCAATGGTCAGGCCCGGCATCGCCACCTTGCAGCCGTGGCTGCCGCTGCTGGTGCTGGTGACGGGAGTGCCGCATTACGGAGCCACCTTGCTGCGGGCCTACGGCACCGCAGAGGCGCGGCGGCGCTACGCCTGGCACGGGCTGGTGCTGAGCGCAGCGGTGTGGCTGGCGTTCGTGGCGGCGGCCTACTGGCCGGCGCTGGGCTGCCTGATGATCACCCTCTACCTCAGCTGGAGCCCGTGGCACTACGGGGCGCAGAACTTCGGGCTGACCTCGATGTTCCTCGGTCGCGCGGGCGTCCGGCTGACCCGCAACGCGCGCCGGGTGCTGCTGGCCTCCTTCGCGCTGTCGGTGGCGCTGACCTTGCTCAACTTTCACCGCGTGCTGTCGGTGGGAAGCGCGGACCCGATGTTCGATCCCGGTGCAGCCTACCGGTTCGTGCCGCTGGGGATCCCCGAACCGGTCGCCCGCGTCGCGTTCCCGCTGCTGGTGGCCGCCTACCTGGCGACCCTCGCCGTGCTGATCGGGCTGCTCCGCCGCGCGCCCCGGGCGGCGCTCGTGCCGGCCGCGGCGATCGTGTTCTCGCAGGCGCTGTGGTTCGCGGTGCCCGCGGTGATCGGCCACGCCCTGCCGGGCGCCCTGGAACGGATCGGCACGCCGGCCGCCTTCATCTGGATCGCGGTCGGGCACAGCGTCCAGTACCTGTGGATCTCCCGCTATTACGCGCGATCGGGCGGCGGGCCGGCGTTGTGGGGCGGCCGCGTGCTGCTGGCCGGGGCGGCCATCTGGGTGCTGCCGGCCCTGGCCTTCGCGCCGGGCGCGCTGGGGCGGGTCCCCTTCGAGGCGGGGCTGGGGTTGCTGGTGGCGGCGGCGGTGAACCTGCACCACTTCGTCCTCGACGGCGCCATCTGGAAGCTGCGCGACCCGAAGGTGGGCAGCGTGCTGGTCGCCGGCCAGCCCGCCCGACCGGCCGACGAGACCGCCGCGCCGCCGGAGGTGCGCCCGGTGTTCGCCACCACCATGTTCGTCACGGTCGGCCTGCTGTGCGTGGTCTGCTGGGTGGCCACCACCTGGGAG
>JBKPRZ010000421.1:0-3618 GCA_046734815.1 Myxococcota bacterium
CCACGCCGGCATCGTGGCGGTGCCGCTGTGGCGGATGGCCCACGACGCCGGCGCCTCGGTGGCCGGCGCGGCCCGCCGGCTGGGCGTGAGCGCGGTGCTGGTGGGCACCTCGCAGCGGAGCGCCGTCTGGCACCTGCTGCGAGGCAACGTCCTCAAATCCCTGGTCGCCGACCTGCCCCGCGACAGCCGCGTCTGGATTTGCAACTAGGCGGGGAAGAGGGCGCGGCAGACCGCGCCCCCTCCCCCGTGCCCTCTCCCCCGGAGGGGACAGGGCCAGGAGAATTGGCGGTGGAAAATGGCGTGTGTCTTCGCCAGGCAAGCCTGGCTACGAACGCAGAAAGTGAGGATCTGCGCCGGGCGAGCGGAACCGACGTGCCGATTGGGCGGGGGGGTCAGCTGAGGTAGCGGACCAGGGGGGAGCCGGCGGCGATTCGCTTGCGTAGCTTGCGGCGGAGGTAGGCGCGGGCGCGGACCAGGCGGGTGCCGACGGTTGGCACCCGGACGCCCAGCTGACCGGCGGCCTGGGCGTAGGAGAGGCCCTGGAAGAAGACCAGATCCAGCGCGGCGGACAGCGAGGCGGGCATCTCGGTGGCCAGCTCGCGCACGTCGTCCAGCGAGGCGCGGCGCCAGGTCTCTTCGCCGTCGACCGGCGACGAGCCGGCGGCCTCTCGGGCGCAGGCCTCGTGCAGGAAGGCGATCCGGTTGCGCGTGCGGCAGCGGTCGAAGAACAGGTTCTGCATGATGGTGAGCAGCCAGGCGCGCAGGTTGGTGCCGGGCTGGTATTGCCGCCAGCTGCGCAGCGCTCGTTCCATGGTGTCCTGAACCAGGTCGTCCGCTTCGGTGGCGTTGTGCTCGAGCCGGATCGCCCGGGCCTGCAACGAGGGCAACTGCGCCAGCAGGTCCGCCGCGAACCCGTCCAGGTTCGTGCTCGCCACGAACGTCCCACTCGAAACTCCGTCGTCGTCGCTCTGTACCAGGTGCATTTCGCTCGTCCCCTTTGCTGGAATCGAACGTAGAACGAGGGCGCAGGGGGGGTTGTGAACCAGTTCACTTGCCGGTCGGGTTGCCGGCGGCTGCTACACTCGACCAGCGACCGCCGTCGCGTCCGACGCACCATGAAGCATTCGTCGCGTTGCCTGCTGTCGCTGCTGGTCGTGGTCAGCGCCTGCTCTTCCTCAGGCCCCGGCCCGCTCGCGGACGCGGGCGCCGACGGCGCGCCCGGCAGGCTGATGGAGGGTCACTGCGTGATCGGCGCCGACGAGTTCCTGGCCCAGGACGAGCTGTGCCGGCGCACCTACGCCCAGACCTTGAACGAGATCGACGGGCACTGCGCGGCCATGGATCGCACCGCGCCGGTGATCGCGCGCTGCCCGGGACGCGTGACCATCGGCTTCATCGATTCGCAGATCGGCATCGGCCTGCGCTGCACCTACGACCAGCAGACCGGCGCGTTCGTGGGCGGCTCGCAGTCGACCGACTTCATGCCGCCGTACTGTTCCGGCACCTCCTACCAGCTGGAGGTGGAAGGCCACGTCGAGGACTGCCCGATCGGGGCGCAGGACGCGCGCTATTGCGGTCCCGGCATCTTCGGACAGGCCACCGAGCCCGGGCCCAGCCGGCCGGTGCGGTTCCGCCTGCAGAACCAGAGTGGCCGCTCGATCCTCCTTCCCGATCCGATCGGGCGCTGGCCCAGCTGGCAGATCTTCTCGGCCGACAAGCAGCTGGCTTCCCACTGGGTGCCCAACGTCTGCCAGTGCCCCAACCGCCACTGCATCCTCGGACCGTACACCAGCGACCTGATCGTGAACGTGAACCTGGCCCCCGGGCAGGAGCTGTCCTGGTCCTGGGACGGCCGGTTGTGGGACCGGGTCTACGACATCGGCAGCTTCCACGCCTGCCAGCAGACCAGCCTGGCCCCCGACGGTGCGCTGGCGGTCCAGGTCAGCTACGACGCCGATCAGGACGGGTCCGGCCGCGAGAGCCGGACTGTGCGCGCGACCTTCGACAACCCCACCATGGACGAGGTGGTGATCGTCGCGCGCTGATCATTCGCCCGATTCGGCGATGGTCCGCAGCTGGGCCAGGTCGGTGATCACCAGGAAGCCGCCGTCCTCGGTCAGCAGGCGCCGCTGCTTCCAGCGGTTGAGGTGCTTGTTGACGCTCTCGCGGGAGGTGCCCACCAGCTCGCCCAGCTCGCGCTGCGACAGGCGGATGGCCAGCCGGACGCGGGCGGGGGTCAGGCGGAAGGCGTGGCTCTCGGCCAGCAGCAACAGCTGCTTGGCCAGGCGGTTGGCCACCGGCAGGCCGGTCACGTCGTCGGACCGTTCGCTCAGCCGGCGCAGCCGCCGGGCCACCACCTCGACCAGGGCGATGGCCACGCTGGGGCGCGCCCGGAACAGCCGGAGGAAGGGCTCGCGGTCGATGGCCAGCAGGTCGGCCCGGGTGACCGCCGTGACGGTGGCCGAGCGCGGGCCCCCGTCCAGCAGCGACAGCTCGCCGAACATCTCGCGCGGGCCCATGATCGACAGCGTGGTGGATGTGCCGGTGGGGCCGGAGATGCAGGCCTTGAGGAAGCCGGTGGCGATCACGTAGAGACCGTCGCCCGTGTCGCCCTGGCGGAACACCACCTCCTGCGGGGCGCAGGTGCGGCGCCGGGCCAGCGCGCGCACTTCGGCCAGAGCCCGCGGTTCCAGGTCCTTGAACACCGGGATGCGGTCGAGCACGTCCCGCAGCGGGTCCACACGCGGCATCCCGGCGATGTTGCCCTCGCGCGCGGTCCGGGTAAAGAACGCTGTGGATCCGGGACCCTACCGGAGGGCCCAGAGCACGGCCGACGCGAACAGCTGGGCGCCCGGACCGGTCAGGTGCGCGGCGGCCAGATCGGCGGCGAAGAAGGCGACCCGGCGGGCGGGCGCGCGCCCGGTCACCATCGGCGCCGACCGCGCGTAGCCGAAGATCGCCGCGCGTTCGGCGTCGGCGCCGAAGGTGGCCACCCGCTCGGCGGTGGTGGCGGGCCGCCCCCAGGTCAAGGTGGCGGGCTGGTCGGTGACGGTCACCATGCCGCTCAGGCCGGCGGCCATCTGGTGCGACGGCAACACGATGGTGATGAAGTCCCCCTCGGTCTCCTCCCAGTCCATGCCCTCGACTGGCCCGGTCATGCCCAGGTCGTCGAGCACGGCCGGCTCGGCGCTGACGATCGGCACGGTGACGTCGCGGTAGCGGGCGCCCAGGTTGTTCGACAGGCAGCTGGCCGCCAGCACGACGATGCGCACGCCGGTGACATCCACCGGGTCCTCGTCCGAGGCCAAGCGCACCGGCAGGGCCATCCCCAGCAGCAGCGCGCGCAGGCTCAGGTCACCAGCGGTGGGCGTGGCGAGGTCACGCACGACCAGCAGCGCCAGCCGGGCCGGCACGTCCGGCATGCGATCGGCCGCCGCATCTGCCAAGGGGCTCGCGGCGCTGTCTGCCGGCGCATCGAGGGGACGCTGGTCCGGCGGGCCGGCGTCGGCGCGCACGGTCGCATCGCGCCCGGCGTCCAGGAGCGCGGCGGCGGCGTCGCGGGCGTCCGCCGGCACCGCAGCGTCGAGCGCCGGGGGCGGCGAGGGATCGGTGCTGGGA
>JBKPRZ010000422.1:0-8271 GCA_046734815.1 Myxococcota bacterium
GATCTGAGCAAGCGGGAACATGGTGACAGACAGACCGATCACCTGGGACGTGGACACAGAGATCACCATCGAGGACGAGGACGAGGACGAGGACGAGGACGAGGACGAGGACGAGGACGAGGACGAGGACGGGAACGGGGACGGGGTATTGCGGTACATCGCGAACAGTAACGGGCCTCTCGGGGGTCGTCACCCCGGGACGGGTGGGGCCGGGGCCGACGTGCTACAAGAGCGCCGGGGTTTGCCCCGTCCGATGCTGCAGCTGTTCTACGTCTGTTACTTCGCCACCTTCGGCGTCTCGATCCCGTTCTTCGCGCCGTACCTCTGGGGCCTGGGGCTGACGGGCAAGCAGATCGGTCTCATGATGTCGGTGGCCCCTTGTTTTCATCTGGGCATCCCCCTGCTGTGGGGCTGGGTGGCCGATCGACTGCGCCGGCCGGATCTGCTGCTGCGGATCGCCTGCATCAGCGCGTGCCTGGGGATCGCCCCGCTCATCGCCGTGCGCACCATGCCGGCCATGCTGCTGGTGTACGCGGTTCACCAGCTGGCCGCCGTCGCCATCATCGGCCTGGTGGACAGCCAGGCGCTGGCCGAGGCGCGCCGGTCGGGGCGTGATTACACCCAGCTGCGGTTGTGGGGCTCGGCCAGCTTCGTGGTCGCCTGCTGGATCATGGGGCCGCTGCTGGCCCGACGCGGGCAGCTCGGCGGCGACCCGCTGGTGCCCGCGGTGATCGCCGGCGCCTTCGCCCTGACCGCCCTCGCCTCCTTCGGCATCCGCCCGTCCCCCGTCGCCCAGGCGACAGCGAAGGCGACGCCCCACGGCCCGCTCACCACCGAGGTCGCCGCCGCCACGCCCCACCTGCGCGACGTGCGCCGCCTGCTCGCCAACCCGCGGCTGCGCGTGCTGCTGCTGATCGCGCCGCTGCACTGGGCCTCGCTGTCGCCGTATCACGGCTTCCTCGGGATCCTGGCCCTCAAGCGCGGCTTCGACGCCCGGACCATCGGCTACGGGTACGTCATCGGCGTGCTGGCGGAGGTGGTCGCCTTCTATTTCTTTCGCCGGCTTCGCCGCCGGATCTCGCTGCCCACCTTGCTGACGGTGTCCGCCTCCGCGACCATCGTGCGCTGGCTGCTGACCGCGGTGGTGGTCCACCCGGTGGCGCTGGTCGGTGTCCAGGTGCTGCACGCGTTCACCTTCGGCGTGTTCTGGGCCTCGGCCATGGCCTGGCTGGCCGAATGTGTCCCGCCCAGCTTGCGCGCGACCGGGCAGGCGCTGTTCACCACCGCCACCTTCGGCATCGGCAACCTGATCGGCTACCAGGGCTCGGGCTTCCTGGTCGACGTCAGCGGCGGCGCCCAGGCGGCCTTCGTGGCCGCCGCCGTGATCGAGCTGGGCCCGCTGCTGATCAGCCTGACCCTGGCCCGACGCCACCGCCCGCCGGAGCCAGCCCTGGCCTCCGCCCACGCCAGCTGATCCAGACCAGCAGCACCATCCCCGCCGCCAGCCAGATGTCCGCGGCGTTGAACACCGGCCAGTGGGTGAGGTGGATGAAGTCCACCACGTAGCCCCGCGCCACCCGGTCGGTGTAGTTGCCCAGCGCCCCCGCCAGGATCAGCACCTGCGCCGCCCGCATCAGCGGCGTCGACCGCGAGCGCAGCACCCACACCGCCAGCCCGACGATCGCCAGGGCCGGGATCACCAGCAGCAGGGGCCCGCGCACGTGCACCGGGATCCAGCGCAGCAGCGAGAACCCGATGTCCGTGTTCTCGGTATAGCGCAGCTCGAGCACGGACCGGATCAGCTCCCGCGGCGGCCCGTTCTCCAGCTGCGACTTCGCCGCAATCTTGGTGACGTGGTCACACCCGACCAGCGCGACCAGCGGAACGAAGATGGACGCGAGCCGGCGAAGAGAAGGCATCGGAGGATCAATGCGCGAGCGCGGCGGGGTATTCCCGCGTGCCCTCCGCGTCCCGGGTGCCGGAGCGTCAGCCCAGCGCGAAGCACTCGGTCAGCATCTTCAGGTCCTCGTCCTTCAGGACGACGGAGGCGGCGCGGGCGTTCTCTTCGGCCTGCTTCGCGTCGCGTGCGCCGACGATGGCGCCGGTCACGCCGGGCTGGGCCAGCACCCAGGCCACCGCCAGGTTTCCCAAGGTGACGCCGTATTGCTCGGCCAGCGGCCGGACCTTCTCCAGCGCGGCGAGCACCTTCGGACGGCGGTCAGGTGCGAACCACTTCAAGCCCGAGCGGTGGTCGTTGGCCGGGAAGTGGTGGTCCGCTCCGTATTTGCCGGTCAGCAGACCGCGGGCCATCGGGCTGTAGACGATCACGCCCACGTTCTCGCGCAGGCACCAGGGCAGCGCGTCCTTCTCGATGTCGCGGTCGAGCAGGTTGTATTGCGGCTGGTGGCTCACGATGCCCGCCACCGGCCTGGCTGCCTCCAGTTGCGACAGGGTGAAGTTGCAGACGCCCAGCCACCGCACCTTGCCCTCCGCCTTCAGGCGCAACATCTCGTCGAACATGCGCTCGGTGGGGATGCGCGGGTCGGGCCAGTGGATCTGCAGGAGATCGACGTGATCCGTGCCCAGCCGCCGCAAGCTGTCCTCCAGCCCCTGCCGCACGGCCGCCGGCGACATGTCGTAGTGGATGGGGCGCGTGCGCTCATCGACGTCGACCATGTTGAAGCGCAACGTGCCCTGGTCGGGGCGGTCCCAGATCAGCCCGCACTTGGTGGCGATCAGAACCTTGTCCCGGCGCCCGCGCAGCGCCTTGCCCAGCAGCTCCTCGCTCTTGCCGGTGCCGTAGACCGGCGCGGTGTCGATCAGGTTCACCCCGGCATCGACGCTGGCAACGATCGCATCGATCGATCGCTTGTCGTCCTGGCCGCCCCACATCGAGCCGCCGATCGCCCAGGCTCCCAGCACGACCGGGTGAATCTGTAGATCGCTCAGTCCCAGTCGCCGCAGCGTCGGTTGCATCGGCGCAGTGTAGACGATCGCCTGCTAACCTTTCTCGAATCGACACCGCCGCCCGCTACACCATCTTCTTGCTGTCTCCCGCCAACCTGGCGGGAGAACGCGCCGCTCTGGTGTTCAATCCCAGTGCGCAGTTCGCCCTGGCGCGCGAGCTGCGTTCGTCCGCCGGTGTGCGCCTGGGACCGCTGTACAGCTTCATAAGCGGTCTCTATTTCCGCGGAAAGATGACCTACGCCGAGCACTTCGGCCGCCCGCCGCCCGGTCTGGGTCCGGGCTTGGTGATCAGCCCGCTGGAGGGACTGCGATTCCTGCACGAACCCGTCACCATCGACCGGCTCCGCGCCTGGTCGCGCGTCCCCATCGACGCCGCCAACGCGCGCTTCACCCGTCCCCTGCTCGAGCACGCCACCGCCCTCGAGCAGGCCCACGGCTCCACCACGCGTTTCGTTCTCCTGGGCAGCGTCGCCAGCGACAAGTACGTTCAGCCGCTGACCCGCGTCTTCGGCGACCACCTGTTGTTTCCGCCAGATTTCGTGGGACGAGGAGACATGAGCCGCGGCGGTCTGCTGCTGCGGGCTGTGCGCGCCAACAAGGAGCTCTCCTATGCCCCGGTGGAGGGCGCCCAGCGCCACGGCCCCCGCCCGCCGCGCCTGACCCAGCGGCGCGCGTCCGGAACGTCGGGCGGCCGGTGAGCGATGGAGCTGGCGATCCTGATCGGGCTGCCCGGCGCCGGCAAGAGCACTTTCTATCGCCAGCGCTTCGCCGACACCCACACGCTGATCAGCAAGGATCTGCTCGGTGATCGCCGCCAGCTCGCCCTGAAGCAGGCCCAGCTGCTCGCGCGCGCCCTGGGCGAGGGCCGCAGCGTGGTCCTGGACAACACCAACGCCTCCCCCGCCGAGCGCGCCGGCCCCATCGATCTGGCCCGCGCCGCCGGCGCGCGCGTGGTGGGCTATGTGTTCGAGGCGACGGTCCGCGACTGCCTCGGCCGCAACCGCCAGCGCCAGGGGAAGGAACGCGTCCCCGACGTCGCCATCTTCACCACCGCCAAGCGCCTGATCCGCCCCACCGCGGAAGAGGGCTTCGACGCGCTCTACACCGTCCACCCGCGCCCCGGAGAGACGTTCGAGGTGGTGCCGACCGCGGTCGCAGGCACCGGGGTATAAGGTGTCCATGCGTATCCTCGCGATCGGCACGCTGGCCACGCTGGCCACCTCTCTCCTCGCCGCCTGCGCCACCACCCACCCCACCGCAGGCTCGGGCGCGGCCGCCGCAGCCGGCGCCACCGGTAACGCCCTGCCGGGCGCCACCGCCACCGCTGCCGACGTGAAGATCGGCCGCTGCACCGGCATCGCCGGGCTGGAGGAGACCAAGGCCGCCGGCTTCGACTACGCCGAGCTGGGCGTGTCGACGATCGCGCGCCTGTCCGACGCCGAATACGCCGAGGCGCTGGCCAGACATCAGGCGGTCGGCCTGCCCACCCCGGCGGCCAACGGCTTTCTGCCGGCCGAGGTGCGGGTGACCGGTCCCGACGCCGATCCGGAAAAGCAGCTGCAATATGTCCGCACGGCCTTCGATCGCATGGCCCGCCTGGGGGTGAAGGTGATCGTCTTCGGCAGCGCCGGCGCCCGGAACGTCCCCGACGGTTTCCCGCGCGAGCAGGCGTGGAAGCAGCTGGTGGAGTTCGGCAAGCGCATCGCCCCCGAGGCGCAGGCACGCGGCCTGGTGGTCAGCGTCGAGCCGCTGCGGCACCAGGAGAGCAACATCATCAACACCGCCGGCGAAGGGCTGAAGCTGGTCAAGGAGGTCGCCCACCCGAATTTCCAGCTGATGGTCGACTTCTATCACCTGGCCACCGAGCAGGAGGACCCGGACATCCTCCTCACCGCCAGGGATCACATCCGCCACTTCCACTTCGCCAACCCCAACGACCGCGTCTTCCCGCTGGACGCCAGCGAATACGACTACGCGAAGTTCTTCGAGAACATCCGCACGATCGGCTTTCACGGCGGCCTCAGCGTGGAGGCCCGCCCCAGGAACGGCATCGCCGCCGACGGGCCTCGCACGGTGGCCTTCCTTCGCGCCGCCCTGGCCGGCCCGCCCACCGTCAGCGCCCGCTGAGGGTCAGGCCTTCGCCGGCTTGCTGCTGAACACGGCTGGCAGCGCCCCGATCGAGCGCTGGTAGGCCTTCTCCCAGGTGGCGGCGCCGGAGGTCTCGAACAGCAGGTCCGCGTCCAGGGTCGCGGGCAGCCAGGCGCCGGCGCTGATCTCCGCCTCCAGCTGCCCCGGCGCCCAGCCGGCGCAGCCGAGGACCAGGCGGAACTCCGTCGGCCCGCCCGGCTCGGCCAGCGCCAGGAACGCGTTCGCCTCGCCGCTGATCCCCAGCTCCGGGCCCAGCTCCATCTCACCGGGCAGCGGCTCGGGCCGGCGCCGGTACAGCAGCCAGCCGGTCGCCGGGGCCACCGGACCGCCCACCCGCGCGGGCAGGCGGAAGGAGGGCACGTCAGGCAAGGCCAGGGTCGCCGGCAGCACCTCCGAGCCGCGCAGCAACTCGTCCACCGGCACGATCTCCTTGCCGTTGATCACCCAGCCCAGCGCCCCTTCGCCGTCGTGGCGCCCCAGCAGCACCACCGTCTTCTCGAAGTTCGGGTCGTGCAGGCTGGGCGCGGCCAGCAGCAGGCCAGGCGCCAGATCGAAACCACCCCAGGCGGGAGGGCCCACCTGGGGTGTTTCGCTCATGTCCGCGACTTTCGCAGAGTCCGGGGGCCTACGCCACCGGTTCTTCCGCCTCGAAGCAGGTGCGCCCCTTCAGGCAGCGCCCGCTGTCACAGGGCCGGTCGTCCGGCCCCACCGTCTTGGAGGTCTCCGTGCACCACCAGACGGTCCCATCCCAGGGCAACGCATGCGGGTCGACCGCCAGGTAGCTGCGCTGCCAGGACGAGTTCTCCGGGCTCTCGTCGATGTTGACGATCATGCCCTTGCTGCGGATGTGCCGGCAGAGGCCGTCACGCACCCGCGGCGAGTACAAGCTGCGAACTTTCTCCTCGGCCATGGGACTAACCTCCGATCTCCGGCATCCCGGCGGCCGCCAGGATGGCGCGTTTGAGGACCGCCTTGCCCATCGGGATCTTGTAGGCGTTCTCGGCGAAGGGCTTGGCCTTGGCGAAGGCCACCTCGGCCGCCTGCGCCGCCGTGGTGGCGTTGATGGTCTTGCCCTTGAGGGCCGCCTCCACCGCCTGCGCCCGGTAGGGCACCACCGCCACCGCACCCAGGGCCACCCGGGCGGCGTTGACGGTCTTGCCGTTCAGGTCCAGCGCCACCGAGGCCGACAGCAGCTGCCAGTCCTGCGACTCGCGCTCGCCCGCCTCGCGGTAGGCGTTCTTCCAGCCGGCCGTCGCCTTGGGGACCACCACCTCGGTGATGATCTCGCCCGGCTCCAGCACGTGCTCGCGGGTGATGTCCTGGGTGGTGGGGATGAAGAACTGCTCGATCGGGATCTTGCGCTGGGTGGTCACCACCGTCGCATCCAGCACCACCAGCGGCGACGACAGGCTGGAGGGCGCCACCGCCGCGCAGTCGCCGTTGTCGAAGATGGCGTGGTACTTGTTTTCACCCTTCTGGGCGAAACACTGGTTCCCCTCCTTGCGGGCGCAGGGGAAGGTGGCGCTGCGGAACCACCAGCAGCGCACCCGCTGGGCCAGGTTGCCGCCCACCGTGGCCACGTTGCGGATCTGCGGGGTCGCCGCCTTGCCGGCCGCCTCGCCCAGCACCGCCGGCGCGTCCTTGTGGGCCGCCAGCTGAGCCAGGGTGACGAGCGCACCGATGTGCAGCCCGTCGTCCTTGAGATTGATCTCGCGGATGCCGGGCGTCTTGATGGTGGACAGGTTCACCAGCCGTTCGGGCGCGATGAGGTTGCCCTTCAGCAGGTCCAGCACGTCGATGCCGCCGGCCTTGAGGATGGTGCCCTTGAGCTTGGCCTCCGCGGAGGCCTGCTCCAGCGTATCGGGAAGAACGTACGAGAAGCTTCGCATGGTTTTCCTCTTTCCGATTCCTCAGATGGCCGCGGTCTTGGTCTTGGCGGCGTTCAGCAGCGCCGTCAGCACCTTGTCGGGGGTCATGGGGATGCTGCGCATCCGCACGCCGGTGGCGTTGAACACGGCGTTGGCCAGCGCGGCCGCCGTCGGGATGTTGGGCGGCTCGCCCACGCCCATCATGCTGGTGTTGTTGCCGCCGTTGACCACGTCGAACGGGACGGCGACGATCTCCGGCATCTCCATGGGGCCGGCGATCTTGTACATCATCATGTCGCTGTTCATCTGCACGCCGTAACGCGCGTCCAGCACCCGGTTCTCGTACAGGGCGTAGGAGATGCCCTGGATGGCGCCGCCGAGCAGCTGGCTGTTGAACAGCAGCTTGTTGGCCACCAGGCCAGCGTCCTGGATGGTGACCAGCTTGATCGGCTTGACGTAGCCGGTCTCGGTGTCGACCTCCACCTCGGCGAACTGCACGCCGTGCACCTGCTTGGTGTACGACTCGTAGTTGGCCTGGCGTTCGGTCCGCACCTCGATCTTGTCCTTGATCAGGCCGCAGGCCTGCTTCCAGGTCAGGCTCTTGCCCTGGCCGGCGATGATGCCGTCCTCGGTGCGCAGCTCGGCCAGCGGCACACCCAGCTTGGCCGAGGCCAGCTCCAGCAGCTTCTGCTTGGCCTGCCAGGCCGACCGGCGGATGACCGGCGCCAGGGTGGCCGCCGTCTTCGACCCGCCCGACGAGGGACCCTTGGGCCACTTGGTCTGGCCCAGGAACACCTTGATGTCAGCGGGCTTGAGCCCCAGCTCCTCGGCGGTGATGACCGCCATCAGGGTCCGGGTGCCGGTGCCGATGTCCTGCGCGCCGTTCTTGCTCTCGACGGTGCCGTCCTTGTGGATGACCACGTCGACGATGCCGTCGCGGCCGCCCATGTTGGTCCACTTGGACGAGGCCATGCCGATGCCGCGCTTGATCGGCCCCTTGCCCGAGCCCGGCACCTTGTTGCGCCGGTCCCAGCCGATCATCTTGGCGCCCATCTCCCACTGGGCCAGGTACACCTCGTCGGTGGTGTTCTTCTTGCGGAACTCCATCGGGTCCATCCCCAGCGCGTGCGCGCACTCGTCGAGGAAGCCCTCCATGGCGAACACGCCCTGCGGCCAGGCCGGCGAGCGCATCGCCACCGAGGGGCCGCCGTTGGTGAACACCCGGGTCTCCTTCTTGTACGACTCACCCACGTCGTAGATGACCGGGTTGGCCGCGCCGGTGCCCCGG
>JBKPRZ010000423.1:0-4822 GCA_046734815.1 Myxococcota bacterium
CTGCACCGCTGCCTCCGCCGCCCGAGCCCGCCGTCCCGGATCCGCCGCTGCCACCACCCCCGCTCCCCGATCCCCCGGTTCCCGCCCCGCCTTCACCGCCCGACCCCGCGACCGGTGGGGCGGGCGGCCGGCCGCCCCCTCCTCCGGCCCCGCCTGTACCCGCGGGCGGCGGGGTGGGCTCGGGTCCGTGGCTGCAGGCCACCGAAGCAAAAGACAGCGCGAACACGAAGATGATCCAGCGTGAAGGAGCGTGCTTGGGCATGGGTTCCCTCGGGCAGTGGGAGCGCCATGACACCGTGTTTTCCGCGGCCCCGCCATCTCCCGAACGGGGGACAGGCGTGTGCGCTGATCGACTCGATCCGATCCCGCCGCCGGTTCGTACGACAGATGGTGATGGCGACATGTTGCTGGCCGTTGCATCGGTCCCGGTTCGCGCGGTGCGACTCGCGCGCGGGGGCGGCGTGTTGACCCAGCCGGCGGCCGATCCGGGCGGCTCCCCGGCCCGCCCTGCCGACGGGTCGGCCGACGACGCCGAGCTGATGGCCGCGATCGTCCGCGGTGAACGCGAGGCCCTCGGTCGCCTCTACGACCGCCATGCTTCGGTGATGCTCGCCCTGGGCCTGCGCATCCTGGGCGACCGCGCCCTGGCCGAGGACGTCTTGCACGACGTGGTGCTGGAAGCCTGGCACCGCGCGCGCGACTTCGACCCCTCCCGCGGCAGCGTGCGCGCCTGGCTGATCACGCGCATGCGCTCGCGCGCCCTCGACCGCCGGACCGCCACCAGCCGCCAGGCCCGTCTGGCCGAGCAGGTCGGCCGCGACGCCGACCACGACACCTCCCTCCCGACCACGCTGTCGGACGGCGAGCGCCTGCGCCGGCAGCTGGCCGGCCTGGCCGCCGAGCTGATCCAGGTGGTCGAGCTGGCATACTTCGACGGGCTGTCCTCCTCGGACATCGCCCGGCAACTGAACATCCCCATCGGAACGGTGAAATCGCGCATGGCCCGGGCCCTACAACTGTTGCGAGATCGGCTGGCCACGCCCAGCGGGGAGCGGTCGTGAACGGCGAGCTGCTGGACCTGGAAGCCGACGATCTGCGCGAGCTGCTCGCGCGGACCGTCGAGGCGCTGCCGCCGGTGGCGCCCGACCCGGCGCTGCGCGCGCGCCTGCTGGGCACCCTGGGCAGCACCGACCGATTCGCCAGCTTCCTCGACCGGGCCGCCGGCCTGCTGGACCTGACCGTCGAGGCGGTGCGCGCGGCGTTCAGCCGCATCGACGACCCCGGCGCCTGGGAGCCCGGCCTGCCCGGCATGAAGATGATCCACTTCGTCGCCGGCCCGCGGCTGGCCACCGCCGACGCCGGCTTCGTGCGCCTGCAGCCAGGCATGTCCTTTCCCCGCCACCGCCACCTCGGCCCCGAGGTCACCCTGGTGCTCGAGGGGGCCATGCGCTGCGGGGAGCGGCTCTACGGCCCCGGCGAGGTGCTGGAGATGGCCGAGGGCACCGAGCACGAATACAGCGCCGCCCCCGAGCGCGAGCTGGTGGTGCTGACCATCCAGAACGGCATCGCGCCGGTGCTGTGACCGGCGCCGCTCACTGGGCGGGGATGCCCTCGGGTGATTCGATCCCCGTCCCCTCGTGCGACGCCTCGCCACGCGGCACGCTGAGAAAGCGGAAGGGCGGCAGCTCGGGGTGCAGCCGCTTGAGCAGCGGCGCGGCCACGTTGTAGACCGGGCTGCCCTCGCGCGTGCGCCCCTCGGGCGACCCGTAGTGCGAGTGCCCGTGGAACACCGCCGTCACCTCGTGGCGGTTCAGCGGCTCTTCCAGCCGGCTGCAGCCCAGGAACGGAAACACCTCGGGCGCCTCGCCCTTGATCGTGCCCTCCACCGGCGCGTAGTGCAGCAGCACCACCCGGGTCTCCACCCGCATCAGCTTGGCCAGCGCCGACTCCAGCTTGGTCGACTCGAGCACCGCCTCCTGCACGAACTTCTTGATCGAGGGCTCGCCCCACGGCTCCAGCATGCGTCGCCCGAAACCGCCGGCGAAGCCCTTGACCCCCACGAAGCCCACGCCCTGGATCACCACCGCGTCGCCGTCCAGGATCACCACGCCCGCCTCGGTCAGGATCTGCCGGACCTGATCGCAGTGCCCCGACTCGAAGTCGTGGTTCCCCAGCACCGCCAGCTTGGGGATGTTGACCGCCTTGCTCAGCTCCGCCGCCAGCACCCGCGCCTCTTCCGCGGTCCCGTTGTCGGTCAGGTCGCCGCACAGGAGCAAGACGTCCGCGCGCCCGCACACGGCCGACAGCACCGGCTGCAGCTTGCCCTGCGACGCCTTCGTGCAGTGCAGGTCACCGATGGCCGCCAGGTGCAGGGGCGGCCGCGCGGCGGACGTGGCTTCGCCGTCGGAGTCCCTGCGCGGAGGGCCCGGGACCCTCTCAGGGTCCTGGATCTCGTGTTCTGCCATGGGGTCCTCGACCGGGAATGGCCCCGGTCCATTTGACGACGTCCTGCTGGGACATGTTGACATCGGGATGCAGCAGGCGGACGTCGCTGTAACCCAGCCGCTCGACGTCGTTCAGATATTGCTCGCGCGAAAGCAGCGTGCCCTGGCACAGCGAGGCCTCGTCTGCCGGTACGCCGCCGCCGTTTTCCTCCTGCAGCTTGCGCCCCAGGATCTCCATCACCCAGCCGGGTATCGAATCGCGGTGCCCCGGGAAGGCGAAGCCGAACAGCACCAGGTGGGCGTAAAGAACCCGCCAGAAGCGCCCGAACCGCCGCACCAGCCGCTCCCAGTCCAGCCGCGGACCGCAGTCGCGCACCAGGTGCGACACATCGGCGCCGTCGAAGCGCTCGCGCTCGAGCACGAACGCCTTGGACCAGATCATCTCCTCGGCCGGACAGATCAGCAGCGGCAGCCCCAGCACCGTGGCGGGCAGGGCGTGCTCGAACCACTCGTCGTCCACCAGGGCGACGCCGTTGCCCGAGCTGAAGATGATGTCGATGAAGATGTCGCCGTCGTAGGCCTTGCCCAGCCAGTGCGGGAAGGTCACCTCGGTGCAGAATCCGTTCGCCTCCAGCGCCGCCAGCACGTCGGGCAGCTGACCCGGTCGGATGAAGATGTCGAAGTCCTTCGTGTCCCGCGCCACCGGCGTGTAGTGCGCCAGCGCGAACGCGCCCCCCACCAGGAACGGCAGCTGCGCGTCCAGCAGCGTTTGCGCCGCCCGGCGATACACCTCGTGTGCCTTGTCGCTCACGTCGACCCTCCCATCCCCGAGGCCGATCGCAGACAGAAAAGCGCCGCCTGCGATCTCGTAACGCCTATGTCGCAGGCGGCGCATGTGACCTCTCCCCGAACGAGCGCTACCGGGCTACCGGCGCGCCCACCACCACCTTGTCCACCACCTGGCGTACGCCCTCGGTGGTGCGGGCGATCTCGACCGCCCGGTTGCGTGCCGTCTCCGACGGCACCGTGCCGGTCAATGTGACCACGCCGCGGTCGTCCGTGTCCACGTGCAGGTCCGACTTGTCCAGCATGTCTTCAGCCAGGAACTTGGTCTTCACCTTGGTGGTGATCCAGGCGTCGCTGGCGCTGCGGGCCGGGCTGCTGTGGTGCTCGACCACCGGATGGCTGACCGTCGCGCTCGGCGCGGCGCTGGGCCGTTCCAGACGCTCTTTGGCCGCCTTGGTCTCGCGGTCGATCCGCTCCTTTTCCTTCTCGGCGCGGGCCTCGACACGCTCCTTGCGGTCGTTGCCGCGCTCCTCGATCTCCAGCGCCCGCTTGTCCGAGTCGACCTCCACCTTGTTCACCACCCGGCGCGCGCCCAGCTGGCGTGCCAGCCGCTCGGCGCGTGCGCGCTCGGCGGCGGTGGCGACCTCACCACTCATCGTCACGACGCCCTTGTCGACGTCGACCTTGACGTGCTCGAGCCTGTCATCGGCCTTCAGCTTGTTCTCGACGCGATCCTCCAGCCTGTCGTCCCTGTCACCTTGATCGCTCCGAGCGAAAGCTGCGGGCGCGCCGACGGCGAGGCCAGTCAGTATGACCACCCAGCTCTGTTTCCTCAGCATGGCATCCTCCCTTCCTTACAAGTGGCAATCTGGTGTGTCCGGCCGACACCGCAACCCGGGTCGGCCCGGAGAAGACGCGCCTTTTACCGGATCAACGTGGGCCGCCGCCCAGCAACTGGGCGATTGTGCCCAGCACGCGGCGGAGCTCTTCGTGGCTGCCGGTGGTGCGCAGGGTGACAGTGCTGTCCTCGCGCTGGATCTCGGCGCGGGCCACGATGGCACCGAAGCCGGACAGCAGCAGAAGCGGGCTGCCCAGCAACGTCTGCTTCAGGCCGGGCCAGCGTGATTCCCAGGCCTTGGCGTCGGCGGGCTGCCGGAACTCGGCGGTGGTCTCCAGGAACGGGCGTGGTTCGATGCCGACGATCACCGACGCATAGGGGGGCAGCGGCAGCCCACCGGGGCCGGAGATCTCGGGCCCGGGCCCTGCGCCGCGGTGGCGGCGGCCGGCGCCCAGCACGTTGCTCGCGGTCATCATCAACACGCCGCCCTCGGGCAGGGCGCTGTCCTCGTCGTCGATGCGCGCGACCAGCTCGCGCCAGCGCCGCTCGGCCGCGCCCGGTTCGCCGCGCGAGCGCGCACCCGGCAGCAGCAGAGCGGCGTAAGCGGGCGGGGCGATGATCGCCAGGCCGGACTGCGGCAGCACCAGGATGCGGTCGTCACGCTCGACGACGTCGATCCCCGCGTCGCCCGGCGCGCGCCGCGCGCGGCGGCTGCCCACCGGCCGCCCACCTTCGGTGCGCCAGGCGATGGGCC
>JBKPRZ010000424.1:0-4240 GCA_046734815.1 Myxococcota bacterium
AGCACGTGGCCCCGATGCGCGCCCAGGGCGATGCGCACGCCGATCTCCTGGGTGCGGCTGCCCACCGAGAAGGCGAGCAGGCCGTGGATGCCGATCGCCGCCAGCAGCACGGCCAGGGCGGCGAAAGCGCCCAGCAGCCGCACCTGCACGGCGCGGGGGGCGGTGTCGGCGGCGACGATCTCGGCCAGGGTCTGCACGTCGGAGATCGGCTGCTCGGGATCGGCGGCAGCGATGATCCGGCGCACCGCCGGCAGCAGGGCGGTGGGCTCGCCGCGCGCGCGGATGACCAGGTCCTTGGGGGCGTACCAGGTCACGCCGCCGTCGGGCGCCTGGGCCGAGGGGATGTACACCTGCGGCTCGCTGCTGCGCTCCAGCCCGCGCACGCGGATGTCCCCCACCACCCCGACGATGGTGCGCGGAAAGAAGGCGATCTCGAAACGGTGGCCCAGCGGGTTGCCGTTCGGCCAGTAGCGGCGGGCGAAGGACTCGCTGACCACCGCCACGAACGGGTCGTTCTGGCCGTCGGCGTCGCGCACGTCGCGACCCTGGCGCAGCGGAATGCCCAAAGTCTGGAAGAACCCCGGCGTCACGAAGCGCAGGCTGGCGGTCTGGGCGCCCGGCGGCTGCCCGGCCTGCTCGGGCAGCTTCAGGGGCCAGATGCCCCCGCGCACCACCATGGGCAGAAAGCTGATGTAGGCGGCGTCGGTCACCCCGGGCAACGCCCGCACGTCGGCCAGCACCTGGCGGTAAAAGGCCTGGCGGCGAGCGACCGGCTCGTATTTGGGCATCGGCAGCGAGGTGCGCAGGGTGAGGACCCCGTCGGTGCGGAAGCCGGGGTCGGTGGCCTGCACCTGCCACAGCGCCCGCACCAGCAGGCCGGTGGAGATCAGCAGCACGACCGACAAGGTGATCTGCACGGTGACCAGCAGCGAGCGCGCCCGCTCGCGCGCGGTGCCGGCGGTGCTGCGGGCCTCGCGCAGCGCGCCCGTGTCCACCTGGCGCGCGGCCCGCATCGCCGGCAGCGCGCCGAAGCCCAGGCCGGTCAGCAGGGTCAGGCCCAGCGCCAGGCCGAGCAGGCGCAGGTCCAGCGCGGGTGTCTCGGCGATGGGCAGGCCGTTGGGGACCAGCTGCACCAGCAGCGGGGTGGCGGCGCTGGCGATCAGCACGCCCAGGGCCCCGCCGGCCAGGCTGAGCACCAGGCTCTCGGTCAGCAGCTGCCGCAGCAGCCGCTCGCGGCCTGCGCCCAGGGCGGTCCGCACCGCCAGCTCGCGCCGGCGGCCCAGCGCGCGCGCCAGCAGCAGCCCGGCCAGGTTCGTGCAGGCGATCAGCAGCAGCCCCAGCGCCGCGCCCCCCAGCGCGAACAGCATCACCCGCCGCGCCTGTCCCACCTCGTCGCGCAGCCGGATCACGGTGGCGCCGGTCAGGCGGTTCTCGTCGGGGTAGTCGCGTTCCAGCCGGGCGGCGATGACGCTCATCTCGGCGCGCGCCTGCTGGACACTGACGCCCGCGCGCAGGCGGCCCAGCACCGACAGATGGGTGTTGGTGCGATCGGTGAAGTCGTCGGCGGCGAAACGCATGGCCGTCCACAGCCGGGTGTCGCGGCTGGGGAAATGGAAGTCCGGCGGCATCACGCCGATGACCAGGTACGAGGCGTCGTCCAGCTTCACCCGGCGCCCGACCACGAACGGGTCGCCCGCGAACAGCGACTGCCACAGCCGGTGGCTCAGCAGCACGGTGCCCGCGGCGCCCTCCCGGTCGTCCTCGGCGTTGAACAGCCGTCCCAGCAGCGGGCGACGGCCCAGGATCGGCAGGAGATCGGCGTTGACCGCGGCCCCCTCGATCCGCTGGGGGTAGCCCTCGCCCACCAGATTCACCGAGAGGGGCCGGTAGGAGGCGAGCGCCTCGAAGCTGGTGCTCTGCTTCTTCCAGTCGCGGTAATTGCCCGGCGACACCTCCAGGCGCGAGTAGCCGCGCGCGGTCTGGTCCTGCCACACCTTGACCAGGCGGTCGGCGTCGCGGAACGGCAGGGGGCGGATGAGCACGTGGTCCAGGGTCGAGAAGGTGGCGGTGGTGGCGCCGATGCCCACCCCCGCCATCAGCACCACCAGCAGCGCGAAGCCCGGGCTGCGCCGCAGGCTGCGGGCGGTGTAGCGCAGGTCCTGGCGCAGCAGGTCCAGGTGGACCACCAGGGCGGTCCAGAGAAGATCGGCGATCGCTTCCACCCACAGCGCCGCCCGGGCAGCCGGGCCGCGGGCCTCGGCGCGGCGGCCCTCGAACATCGCCCGCATCTGCCCGCCGTATTCCGCCCGGAACGAGGCCGGCAGCAGCCGCATCAGCGCGCGGTAAAGGCGCATCACGCCTTCCCCAGCACCAGCCCGCGCGCCCGCGCGAGCTTGACCAGCTGACTCAACCGCCGCGCCTCGGCCCGCGCCACCTCGGTCCCGAAGGGGGTGATGCGGTAGTAGCGGCGGCGCTCGTCGTCCAGCTCGGGCGCGGGGCGCTCGTGCCGTTCCTGGATCAGGCCCTGCTCGAGCATCCGCTGGATCGATCGGTACAGGGTGCCGGCCCCCAGCTTCAGCTCGCCGTCGGTGCGGGCGGCGACGTCCTGGATGATGCCGTACCCGTGCCGGTCCCCCTCGGCCAGCGCCAGCAAGATGTGGAAGGTGGCCACCGGAAGTGGCAGCAGGGCGGCGGGGTCATCGGGTGAGCGAGCCATGCTCCGCACTATATCCACATCGGATACATGCGCAACGACTATATGCGGGGTGAGAAGCAGGAACGACGATTCCGGGTGATCCGCCGCGCAGGCCCGGCCGTATGGAGTGCCGGAGCCGGGCAGGTCGCCGGGCACAACCAGGAGGGACGACCATGATCATGATGACCATGCAGTGGGACGGCGTGACCGTCGAGCAATACGAGGCCGTGCGCAAGGACGTGAACTGGGAGGGCAACACCCCCGCGGGCGGGATGTTCCACGTCGCCGCCTTCGCCCCCGATGGCCTGCGCGTGACCGACCTGTGGCAGTCGGCCGAGTCGTTCAACCAGTTCGTGGAAAAGCGCCTGATGCCGGGCGTGCAGCGGGCGGGCATCAAGACCCAGCCGCGGGTCGAGGTCTACCCGGTCCACGCCAGCTTCACGCCGGCCTTCAAGAGGATCTGAACGCCCGCGCCGCCGGCGGCCGCCCCTCGATTCGCCCGGTGGAAGGGTCGAGGAGGCGGCGCCCCGGCGTCAGGGCGCCGTGTACAGCTTCACCCCGCCCGCGGGGAAGGTGATGTGCTGGTGCTGCTCGTCGCCCCAGCAGGCGACGGTGTCGTCTTCCATCTTGATGCCGCAGTAGGTGTCGAGCTTCGCGCGCAGGCCGCGCAGGCGCAGGCCGGGGGGCAGTGGGTGGAACCGCGGCGGGTCGCTGTAGTGCTTGTTGCCCCAGCACACCGGCTCGCCGGTCGCGCGCAGGGCGCAGCTGTCCCAGGTGCCGACCGCCACGTCGCGGGCCGGGCCCAGGTCGGCGGGCACGGCGAGGTTGCCCTCGATGTCATCACCCCAGCATGTCACGGTGTCGTCCAGGCGGATGGCACAGGCGTGGCTGGTGCCCTTGGTCAGGTCGTCCATGTCGGCGCGCAGGTTGCCGTGGTAGACGGCCGCCACCAGCCGCGCCCGCAGCCCCTCGGGCGGCGCCGGCGCCTTGGTGCCCCAGCAGGAGACGCTGTCGTCCATCAGCACCGCGCAGTTGAAGAAGCTGGCCACCGCCAGGGATTTGGCCTTCAGTCCGGGCGGGGCCCTGGTCTCCGGCCCTCGGCCCTGCCCCCAGCAGACGACCGAATGATCGCGGTTCACCGCACAGCCGTGCTCGTAGCCGATGCCGAAGTGGATCGGGTCCATCTCGAGGTTCGCCGGCGGGAACTGCGGATTCTTGTGACCCCAGCAGGTCAAGCGCCGCCCCGTCACCGACAGCGGCAGCAGCGACCCCGCGCCCGGATCGGCCTTCTCGACCCGCAGGGCGCAGAACCCGTTGTGTGACCCGAAGATCTGATCGGTGTGCAGCCCGCCGGGAGGATGCAGCCGGGGGTCCTGCGGGTTGGCCAGGTCGCCCGAGCAGCGCAAGGTCTGGTCGGGCGTGATGAGACAGGAGTGGTAATAGCCGAGCCCGATCGCGCGCGACACCAGCAGCTGCGTCAGCCCGTCGCCACCGATGGGGGCGGGCGGCGGCTCGGCGGGTGGGCCGCCGGCCCCCGGTCCAGGC
>JBKPRZ010000425.1:0-5432 GCA_046734815.1 Myxococcota bacterium
CCGCCAGCCTGGTCACCTGCGCGGACACCTTCAACGGCGTCAGCGCCGCCGCCAGCGAGAAGCTTCACTGCACCATCTCGCTGCAGGGCGATTACACCTTCCTCAAGCTGGACCTCATCGCCCGCAACGACCCGGTCACCACCCGCGAGGCCTCCAGCTGCTGGGCGGCCCTGCCGCTGGAAGCCGACACCGTCGATCGCGCCACCGTCGACAAGCTGGTGCCGGTGGTGGCCCGCTTGCAGCAGCTGTGCACGCAGGCCAAGGGCAACCTGGTCGGCGCCGTGGCCGACAGCTGGGCCCGCCGCGCCAGCAACACCCAGGAGATCGCCACCCGCCTGCGCGCCGACACCGGCCTGACCCTCGACGTGCCCAGCGAGGACGAGGCACTGACCCACGTGTACCTGGGCCTGTCCCGCAACCGCCGCGGCCGGGTGGTGTTCAACGACTGGCCGGTGCCGCAGCTGCTTGTCTGGCCGGCGCGCGCCGCCGCCCTCACCCGCACCGCCATCCCGGCCACCTTCGCCAGCGCCGGCGCGATGTATCTGGCCAACACCACCTACAACAGCTTCGACGCCGCCCGGTACGCTCTGCGCAGCTCGCTGACCGACCCCCTCCGGTCGGCCCTGGACGCCATCTCCCAGGCGGTGAACGACGACCAGCTGGCCCCCAGCGTCGCCGTGGGCCGCACCGACGCCACCATCCCGCTGGCGGTCAAGGGCCGGCTGCACGATGGCATGCGGGTCTGGATGGATCCCGAGGCCTACAAGCACGCGGTCGACGGCGCCATGTTGACCCTGACCCCGTACGGCTGGGACTTCGGCATCGTCACCCCCGCCGAGATCGACGCCTTCTTCCCGTCCATCACCCCGCGGGAGTTCACCCAGCTGCGCAACGCCCCCCTGCGGAGCACCTACGGGGAATACGTGATCCTCGATACCGTGTTGCTGGACATCCTGAACGACGAAGCGGACCTGACCGAGTTCGGCTTCCCCCAGACCTTCTTTCACTACGGCTACCTGTTCGCCAGGCTGTTCCCCGCGCCCGCGGCGATGTAGAAAATCGCCATGCGATCCACCCTGCGGCTGGCGGGCCTGCTCCCGCTGTGTCTGCTGGCCTGCGCCCACGGCGGCAGTCCGCCCCCCGCCGCCAGCGACGAGAACCAGAACCGCGGCTGGCGGCAGTCGCTGAACATCATCGACGTGCACGGCCACATCGATGCCGACGTGATCGAGAAGACCCTGGCCGCCATGGACGCCAACGGCATCGGGCGCATGGTCAACCTCACCGCCGGCAGCACCCCGCAGCAGTTCGCCGCCAGCAAGAAGCTGTTCGACGAGAAGGGCCAGGGCCGCTTCATCCTGTACGTCAACGACGTCTACCGGAACCACCCCATCGAGGACCCGGACTACGGCGCCAAGGTCACCCGCGACCTGGAGGAGGCGGTCCGTCTGGGCGCCCAGGGAATGAAGGTCTCCAAGACGCTGGGTCTCTACTGGAAAGACAAGGACGGCAAGATCATCGCCATCGACGATCCGCGGCTGGCCCCGATGTGGCAGACCTGCGGACGCCTGCACCTGCCGGTGTCGATCCACAGCGGCGACCCCAAGGCCTTCTGGCTACCGGTCGACAAGAACAACGAACGTTACGACGAGCTGGGCGAGCACCCCGACTGGGCCTTCGGCGGCGGCAAATATCCGCCCCGCGAGGAGATCCTGCGCCAGCTGGAGCACGTGGTGGCCAGCAACCCGCAGGTCACCTTCGTGGGCGTGCACTTCGGCGACGACCCCGAGGACGTGGACCACGTGGCGGCGCTGTTCCGCCGCTATCCCAACTTCAACGCCGACATCGCCGCCCGCATCCCCGAGATCGGCCGCCAGGACCCGGCCAAGCTGCGGCGCCTGTTCATCGAGTTCCAGGACCGGATCCTGTTCGGCACCGACTTCATGGTCTTTCGCCAGGGCTACATCCTGGGCGCGGGCCCGGTGCTCACCTCCGAGGCGGAGGTGAAGACCTTCTTCGATCGCCACTGGCGCTTCCTCGAGACCAACGCCCGCCAGATGGAGCACCCCACCCCCATCCAGGGCCGCTGGAAGATCGACGCCATCGGCCTGCCCCGCGACGTGCTCGAGAAGATCTACGTCCGCAACGCCGAGCGGATCATCTTGCACAAGGGCGGGCCCGCCAGCGCGGTGTCCGCGCGCTGACTACGAGCTGAGCCAGTTGATCAGCTTGATGGTGCCGAACACCAGCAGGCTGCCGCCGGCGATCAGCAACAGCAACCCGACCGCCATGCCGACGCGGGTGTCCCAGATCCGGACCTCGTCCTCGGTCATGTCGAAGGTGCGGACCTCGAGCAGGCTGCTGCTGCCGGGCTGACCCTTCTTGTTCGGATCGGCGTTGCCCTGGCCGTTCACGGGGCCCTGGGGTGCGGGTGCGCTGGGCTGTGTCTGCACGACCGCAGCATCGAAAGGAGACGCGTGCAGCTTTAGCCGCCCGGACAGGCGATCAGACCCGAGGTGCTGCAGGAGGTCTGCGGTCCGGACCCACACAGGCGCCCCGCCTGCTCCAGCATGCGCCCCGCCGCCCGCGCCTCCTGCAGCGGCGAGCTGTCGGCGCGGCCGGCGGCCAGGTCGGCCTCGGTGATCCCGGCGGCGTTCAGACATTCGCTGCGCCAGCAATAGGCCAGCGCGGTGAGGACGTACGAGTCGCGCACACAGCCCGGCGACGCCGGCAGGCGCAGTTCGCCGCGGTCGCCGGCCGCCGTCGGGCAGCGGCTGATCGCGCTGATCCCCGACCGATCCATCAGCTGGCGGCAGATCGCCTGCATCCGCCGCGCGTCGGGCGACTGCACCGACGAGTGGCCGGTCAGAAGGTCGCTGCTCTCCTCCGGGCCCTGCAGACCGACCGTGCTGCCCAGATCGGAGAACTGCATCTCCGGACCGGAACAACCTCCCACCATCAGCGCCATCAGGACCCAGGCTCGGCTCATCGACTCCCCCCCTGCCTCCTGACGCTGCAGGAACCATGCTGCGCGCCCTGCGGTCCGGGAATCCATCACTTGCGCGCGCGCTGTTGCCCCGCCGGCAACGAAACGCTGTTGAGACGCCGGCAACGGCGGGACGCGTATACTCGGCCCGACATGGCCAGCAAGGTGACGTTGATCCGAGGTGATGGCATCGGTCCGGAGGTGGTGGACGCGGCGGTGCGCGCGCTGGAGGCGACCGGCGCCGCCATCGAGTGGGACCCACAGGAGGCCGGCGCCGCGGCCATCCCGAAATCGGGCGCCCCGCTGCCCGAAGCCACCCTGGCTTCCATCCGCGCCAACCGCCTGTGCCTCAAGGGTCCGCTGGCCACCCCGGTGGGCGGGGGCTATCGCAGCGTGAACGTGGCCCTCCGTCAAGAGTTCGACCTGTACGCCAACGTGCGCCCGGCCCGGACCTACGCCGGCCTGCCCAACCGCTACGACAAGGTGGACCTGGTGGTGGTCCGCGAGAACACCCAGGGCGAATACTCCGGCATCGAGCACTACATCGATCCCACCCGCAGCGCCGCCGAGGCCATCTCGATCATCACCCGGCACGGCTGCGATCGCATCGTCCGCTTCGCCTTCGAATACGCCCGCGCCAACGGCCGCAAGGCCGTCACCCTGGTGCACAAGGCGAACATCCTGAAGATGACCTCCGGCCTGTTCCTCGAGACCGGCCGCGAGATCGCGCGGGCCTATCCGGACATCCGTTTCTCCGACCTGATCGTCGACAACTGCGCCATGCAGCTGGTGCGCGACCCCACCCGCTTCGACGTCATCGTCACCACCAACCTGTTCGGCGACATCCTGTCGGACCTCACCGCCGGGCTGGTGGGCGGCCTGGGCCTGGTCACCGGCGCCAACATCGGCGACCAGGCCGCCATCTTCGAGGCGGTGCACGGCACCGCCCCCGACATCGCCGGCAAGGGCGTGGCCAACCCCACCGCCGTCATGCTGGCCGCCGCGATGTTGCTCGACCGCCTGGGCCAGCGCGAGCGCGCCCAGCGCCTGGAAACCGCCATCCGCACCGTCATCGCCGCCGGCAAGGAGCTCACCCCCGACCTCGGCGGCACCGGCAACACCCGCACCTTCACCGACCGGGTGGTGGCCGCGCTGGCGTGATCAACCGGACTTGAAGCGGGTGGCCAGCGCTTCGGTCTGGCGGGCGAGGATGGTCATGTCCACGCCGATCGCGACGAACAGCGCGCCCAGCTGCAGGTAGCGGCGGGCCAGGGTCTCGTCGGGCATCAGGATGCCGGCGGGCTTGCCGGCGCGGCAGATGCGGGCGATGGCGTCCTCGATCGCGGCCTGCACCTCGGGGTGGCTCGAGTCGCCGGCGTGGCCCATGTCGGCGGCCAGATCGGCGGGGCCGACGAAGATGCCGTCCACGCCGTCGACCTTGGCGATGGCCTCGATCTCGGCCAGGGCGGTGCGCGTCTCCACCTGCACCAGCACGCAGATCTCCTCGTGGGCGCGGCGGGCGTAGCCGCGGATGCGGCCGAAGCGCGAGGCGCGGGTCACCCCGGCCAGCCCGCGCCGCCCCTGGGGCGGGTAGCGCGTGTACGAGACCGCCCGGCGCGCCTCCTCGGCGTTCTGCACGTAGGGGAACAGCAAGGTCTGGGCGCCCACGTCCAGCAGCCGCTTGACCAGTACCATGTCGTTCCAGGCCGGGCGCACCACCGCGTGGGTCGGGTAGGCGGCCGCCGCCTGCAGCTGCGACAGCACCATGGGCAGCTCGTTGGGCGAATGTTCGGTGTCCAGGCACAGCCAGTCGAAGCCCGCGCCCGCGACCACCTCGACCACCACGTGGCTGCTCAGCGTGCACCACAGCCCGATCTGCGGCCGCCCCTCGGCCAGCGCGCGCTTGAACGGATTCACAGGCAGGTCCATTACCCCCACGTATACTCCGGCCGGCCACACGGAACGAAGCGCTCTCCCCGTGGCCGACACACCCCCCGGATGGCGACGCAGGCTGGAGAGCCCGCTGGCAGCCGACGCCTCTACCCGCGAGTCGCCCGCCTGATCTGGGACCCTCCTGACGGGCAGGGGCCCTCCGATTTTCGTCCAATTGACCGGGTCCGTGTCCAGGTGCGCTCGTGGCTGACGGTTCGGCAACCCTCACCAGGCCCACCGGCCGGGAGTTTCGATCATGGCGACACCGGGAGACGCACGCGAAGAGACCATCGACAGCGCCAAGGGACTGAAGATCTTCGTCCGATCCTGGATGCCGGAGGCCAGGCCGCGCGCGGTGGTGGTCATCTGCCACGGGGTCAACTCCCACGGCGGCCAATACGTCTGGGTGAGCAGGCAGCTGGCCTCCGTCGGGCTCGCCGCCTACGCGCTCGATCTGCGCGGCCGCGGGAAGTCGGAGGGCGAGCGCTTCTACGTCGAGGACGTGGCCGAATAT
>JBKPRZ010000426.1:0-23692 GCA_046734815.1 Myxococcota bacterium
TCGTAGGCCTTGCCCGCGCGCTTGCGGGCCAGCGCCACCGCCGCCTCGCGGCCGCCGGATCGCTCCACCGCCGCCAGGTCGGCGCTCAGCTGCGCCACCCGCACCGGCAGCGCGATGGCCTCGCCCTTGAGGCCGCGCGGCGCGCCCGAGCCGTCCCAGCGCTCGTACAGCTGCCCCAGCCCCGAGACCACCGCCGGCGACAGCCCGAGGTTGCGTCCCAGCATCAACCCCAGCTCGCTGTAGCCGCGGTTGTTGAACATCAGGCCGGGCAGCGCCGCCACCGCGCTGGCCACCCGCCGCGCGCGCCGCCAGGGCCGCTGCCCTCGGCCCACGTTGCGGGCCAGCCCGCGCAACATCTCGAGCGTCGAGGCCATGCCCATCGCGCCGGCCCAGGCGCCCATGTCTTCGCCCAGAGCGCCCACCGCGTAGTCGTGGTCCGCGGTTCGCCCCAGGTTCTTCAGCAGCGCCAGGTAATAGGCGTCGCGCACGTCCGCGCTGGAAAGCCCGGCCGCCTCGCCCAGCCGCGCGGCCAGCAGCGCCGAGCGCTGCGCCTGCTCCAGCCCGGCGCCGCTGCCCAGGTCGGTGGCCAGCGACAGCGCCGCCATCAGCTCGGCCAGGCGAACACCGTCGGGGGCACTGGCCGTCGCCATCGGTGCCGTGGGAGCGGGAGCGGCCTCAGCCTTCGGGCGCGCGGCCTTCGAGGCGGCACCCGCGGACTTCACACCTCTCCCGTTCTGCCTACGGGCAGCCAACGCAGGCCTCCGTACGGCCGCCAGCCACCGACGCCATGGTCCGCCCCCTCTTACCACGATCCCTACCCCAGCGGGCCAGGAGCAGCGTGCTAAGGTTGCCGCCGATGAAGCCGATGTACCGCTGGATGCTGTCCGGTTTGCTGTTCGGCAGCGGGGCGCTGACCGGTCTGACGCTGGCCAGCCAGGCCCCCGTCGACAAGGTGACGTTCGACAACCCGCGCGTCACGGTCAAGGAGATCACCCTGGCCCCGGGCGTCTCCCGCCCCACCCGCACCCGCGAGACCGACGAGCTGGTGCTGTTCCCCGCCGAGTCGCACTACCTCGCGGTCACCCCCGAGGGCAAGAAGGAGCGCCGGGACCGCCTGCCGGGAACCGTGGTGTGGCACAAAAAAGGGGAGGTGGCGCCCACCCTGGTCAACGACGGGAACAAGCCCGTCCACTATTTCAGCGTCTCGATCAAATGAGCTTGCTTTGTCCGCGACCAGAACACCCTTGCCAAGCTCGCCATCAGCGGAGAACCTAACCGCGAAGGATCCCGCAGGTCAGCATGAGGTAGGAAGATGCCCGAGTTGAACATCATTCAGGCGGTCAACGACTGCCTCCGGCTCGAGATGCGCCGGGACTCGCGGGTGGTGGTGCTGGGCGAGGACGTGGGCCGTTTCGGCGGCGTCTTTCGCGCCACCACCGGCCTGCAGGAAGAGTTCGGCGCCGACCGCTGCTTCGACACCCCGCTGGCCGAGGCGGGCATCATCGGCAGCGCCATCGGCATGGCCCTTTACGGCCTGAAGCCGGTGGCCGAGATCCAGTTCGCCGACTTCATCTATCCGGCGTTCGATCAGATCGTCAACGAGCTGGCCAAGCTGCGCTACCGCTCGGGCGGTGAGTACCCGGCGCCGGTGGTGATCCGCACGCCGGTGGGCGGCGGCATCCGAGGCGGTCACTACCACTCGCAGTCACCCGAGGCGCTGTTCATCCACACCCCCGGCCTGAAGGTGGTGGCGCCGTCCAACCCGGTGGACGCCAAGGGCCTGCTCGCCTCCTCCATCCGCGGCGAGGACCCCGTCATCTTCATGGAGCCCAAGCGCGTCTACCGCGCCTCGCGCGGCGAGGTGCCGACCGGCGAATACACCTTGCCGCTGGGCGAGGCCAAGCTGTTGCGCGAGGCGGCCGGCCGCGGCCCCCGGTCGGTCACCCTGATCGCCTGGAGCGCGATGGTCCACACCGCCCTCGAGGCGGTGGAGAAGGGCACCGCCGCCGGCTACGACATCGAGCTGATCGATCTGCGCACCTTGATGCCGTTCGACATCGACGCCATCATCCGCTCGGTCGAGAAGACGGGACGGGCGGTGGTCGCGCACGAGGCGCCCCGCACCTGCGGCTTCGGAGCCGAGATCGCCGCCAGCATCCAGGAGCGGGCCATGTTGCACCTGGAAGCGCCCATCCTGCGCGTGACCGGGTTCGACACCCCCTTCCCCTACACCCTGGAACACGACTACCTGCCCGACGCTGACCGCATCCTCGACGCCGTCGAGCGGGTGGTGAATTTCTAGCGCCATGGCCTACGAGTTCAAGCTGCCCGACATCGGCGAAGGCGTCGTCGAGGGCGAGATCGTCCGCTGGCTGGTCAAGGAGGGCGACGAGATCCACGCCGACCAGCCCATGGTCGAGGTGATGACCGACAAGGCCACTGTCGAGATCCCCGCCCCGCGCGCCGGCCGGGTGGTCGAGCGCCTGTTCAAGGAAGGCCAGATCTGCCCCGTCGGCAAGGTGCTGGTGAGGATCGAGGAGGGCGACCGCGCGGTCGAGACAGTCACCAAGCCCACCTCCGCGGCGCGACCCATGGTGGAGGCGGGCGCAACGCCCGAGACGGGGGCCGCCCGGGTGACCACGCCTTCGAGCGTCAGCGCACCGACCGGCGCCAGCTCGGCGGGTGCGGCTTCCGCCGCCGGAGTCCTCGCCACCCCCGCCACCCGCAAGCTGGCCCGCGAGCTGGGCGTCGACCTCACCCGCATCAACGGCAGCGGGCGAGCCGGCCGCATCACCTCCGACGACGTGCGCGCCCTGTCGCGCGGGGGCGCCAACGGCGGCTCGACCGCCGCCCCGCGCACCTTCGTCCCGCCGCCAGGCGTGCAGGCCGGCGACGTGCGGGTCCCCTTCCGCGGGCTGCGCCGTCGCATCGCCGAGCAGATGGTGCGCTCGCGCCGCGAAGCCGCCCACTTCACCTACGTCGAGGAGGTCGACTGCACCCAGCTGGTGGAGCTGCGCGAGAAGGCCAACGCCCGCGCCGAGCAGCAGGGCGAGGCCGCCGGCCCGCGCCTGTCTTTCCTGCCGTTCATCGTGCGCGCGACCGTCGAGGCGCTGCGCCGTTTTCCCCAGATGAACGCCTACCTGGACGAATCCGCCGGCGAGATCGTGCAGCGCCGCCAGTACCACATCGGGCTGGCCACCGCCACGCCCGATGGCCTGATCGTCCCGGTGGTGCGCGACGCCGATCGCCGTTCGATCGTGGACATAGCCCGCGAAATCGACCGTCTGGCCCGGCTGACCCGGTCGGGCAAGGCCTCCCGCGACGACCTGACCGGATCCACCTTCACCATCACCAGCCTCGGCGCGCTGGGCGGGGTGCTCGCCACCCCCATCCTCAACTACCCGGAAGTGGGCATCCTGGGCGTGCACCGAATCGCCAAGCGTCCGGCCGCGGTGGGCGATAAGATCGTGATTCGCGACCTGATGAACCTTTCGATCTCGGTGGACCACCGCCTTGTCGATGGCTACGATGCCGCCCGCTTCGTTCAGCACATAAAAGAGTCACTGGAGGCCCCCGGGCTCCTGTTCCTCGAATCGGTCTGAGGAGACGAAAACCGTGTCCGCTCGCAAAGCAGAACGCGACCAGTTGCAGATCGGTCGCCAGGTTCTGGCGCCGCGCAAGGCCCGCTCGGGCCTGGAGAGCGAACCTGCGGGCACCAACACGCCCTCCTTCCAGATCTGGACCGACGAGGAGGAGGCGCGCGCCGCCGGGCTGCTTCAGATCCTGGACGAGGAGGGCCGCGCCGACGCCGCCCGGGTGCCGCGCCTTTCGCCCGAAGAGCTGCGCCGCATGTACCTGGGCATGATGCGTAGCCGCCTGCTCGACCAGCGGCTGTTGCCGCTGCAGCGCCAGGGCCGCATCGGCTTTCACATCGGCGCCACCGGCCAGGAGGCCGGGCTGATCGCCGGCGCCCACTCCATCACCGCCGAGGACTGGTTCGTGCCCGGCCTGCGCGAGGGAGGCGCGGCGCTGTACCGCGGCTTCCCGCTGCGCACCTACCTGGCCCAGGTGTTCGGCAACCAGAACGACATCACCCACGGCCGGCAGATGCCCTGCCACTCGGGCTCGCGCGCCAGCCACCACATCATCATGTCGTCGTGCGTGTCCAGCCAGCTGCCGCACGCCACCGGCATGGCCATGGCCGCGCGCATCCGCGGCGACCGGGTGGTCACCCTGGGCTATTGCGGCGACGGCGGCACCAGCACCGAAGACTTCCACGTCGCCCTGAACTTCGCCGCCGTGTTCAAGGCCCCGGTGGTCTTCGTCTGCCAGAACAACCAGTGGGCCATCTCGACGCCCATCGCCCTGCAGACCGCCGCCCAGACCCTGGCGCTCAAGGGGCTCAGCTATGGCTTGCCCGCCGTGCGCGTCGACGGCAACGACGTCTTCGCCTGCTACACCGCCATCAAGGAAGCGGTGGACCGCGCCCGCGCCGGCGCCGGCCCGTCGTTCATCGAAGCGCTGACCTACCGCCTGGGCGCCCACAGCTCCTCGGACGACCCGACCCGCTATCGCGACGAGGCCGAGCCCGAGACCTGGCGGCGCAAGGACCCGCTCACCCGTTTCAAGACCTGGATCGTCGGCAACGGCATCTTCAGCGCCGACGAGGAGGCCGCCGCGGTGGCCGAGATCGACCGGGAGATCCGCGAGGCCATCGCCCTCGAGGAGGCGGCCGGACCGCCCGCCCTGGACACGATGATCGAAGACGTGTTCACCGCCCCCACCTGGAACCTGCAAGAGCAGCTCGCCGATCTGCACCGGGTCCGCGCCGGCAAGAAGCCCGGCTAGAAGCCCATCGCCTAGAAACCTGAACACCGCCGCCCCGCGATCGTAAGGGTGAGGGGCGGCCGCGACGACGGTGCGTGCTATAAAGCGCCCGTGGCTGAAACGATTCGCACCGACGCGGTGGTGATCGGGTCGGGTCCCGGCGGGTACGTCGCCGGCATCCGCCTGGGCCAGCTGGGCAAGAAGGCCATCGTCGTCGAGAAGGACAAGGTCGGTGGCATCTGCCTCAACGTCGGGTGCATCCCCTCCAAGGCGCTGATCAACGCCTCGAAGCTGTACGACAAGCTCCGGCACGGCAGCGACATCGGTCTGCTGGCCGACAACGTGCGCGTCGACATGGGCCGCATGCAGACCTGGAAGGAGGAGGCCGTCACCCGCCTGACCAGCGGCGTGCGCACCTTGCTGAAGGTCAACGGCTGCGACTACCGCACCGGCGTGGCCCGGCTGACCGGCCGGAACACCGTCGAGGTGCAGGGCCAGGGCGCCGACGCCGGCAAGACCTTCACCATCGAGGCGGGCAACATCGTGCTGGCCACCGGCTCGCGCCCGGTGGAGATCCCCGGATTCAAGTTCGAGGGCCAGCGGGTGGTCGACTCCACCGGCGCCCTCGCCTTCCGCGAGATCCCCGGCCGCCTGCTGGTGGTGGGCGCCGGCTACATCGGGATGGAGATCGGCACCCTGTACGCCAAGCTGGGCGCCAAGGTGACGATGGTCGAGGCCCTGCCCGGCATCCTCCCCGGCACCGATCCCGAGCTGGCCCAGGTGGTCAGCCGCAAGCTCAAGAAGCTGGGCGTCGAGGTGATGACCGGCGCCAAGGCCAAGGCCTGGACCGAGAAGGGCGATCGCGCCGTGGTCACCGTCGAGACCGCCAGCGGCGAGATGAACCTGGACGCCGACCGCGTGCTGATCGCCGTCGGCCGCCGCCCCAACACCGAGAACCTGGGCCTGGAGGCGGTGGGGGTGAAGCTGGAACGCGGCTTCGTGGTGGTCGACCGCCGCCTGCGCACCAACGTCCCCGGCATCTACGCCATCGGCGACGTGGCCGGCCAGCCGCTGCTGGCGCACAAGGCGTCCAAGGAGGCCGAGGTGGTCGCCGAGGTGATCGCCGGCCGCAAGGCCGAGATGGACGTGCGCTGCATCCCCGCGGTCATCTTCAGCGACCCCGAGGTGGCCAGCGCCGGCCTCACCGCCGCCGAGGCCGAGCAGCAGGGCCGCACGGTCAAGGTGGGCAAGTTCCCCTTCGCCGCCCTGGGGCGCGCCATCGCCAACGCCGACACCGACGGCTTCGTGAAGGTGGTGCTGGACGCAAAATCCACCGAGGTGCTGGGCATCCACGTGGTGGGCAACGGCGCCGGCGACATCATCGCCGAGGCGGCGCTGGCCATCGAGATGGGGGCCCTGGCCGACGACGTCGGCCTGACCATCCACGCCCACCCGACCCTGCCCGAGGCGATCATGGAGGCCTGCAAGGCCGCCACGGGCGAGGCCATCCACATCCAGAACCGCTGACGTGGCCATGCGGGTACTGGTCACGGGAGGCGCGGGCTACATCGGCTCGCACACGGTGTCCCTGCTGCGGGCGCGCGGCGATCAGGTGGTGGTGCTGGACAGCCTCGAGCACGGCCACCGCGAGGCGGTGGGCGACACGCCGCTGGTGGTGGGCAACACCCGCGACGTGCCGCTGGTGCGCAAGGTGCTGCGCGACCACCAGCTGGAAGCGGCCATCCATTTCGCCGCCTACAAGGCCGCCGGCGAGTCGGTGACCAAGCCCGGCAAATATTTCGAGAACAACGTCTACGGTTCGCAGCAGCTGCTGGAGGCGTTGCGCGAGGAGGGCGTGAAGGCGTTCGTCTTCTCGTCGACCGCGGCGGTGTACGGCAACCCCTCGGTGCTCCCGGTGGTCGAGAGCGCGGAGCTGCGTCCGGAAAACCCTTACGGCGAGAGCAAGCTGCAGGTCGAGCGCATGTTGCCCTGGTACGAAGGGGCCTGCGGGCTGCGCTGGGTGGCGCTGCGCTACTTCAACGCCGCCGGCGGCGCCCTGGACGGCACCAACGGCGAGGACCCGCGCGCCGCCTCGAACCTGGTCCCTCTGGTGATGAAGGCCGCCACCGGCCGCTCGCCCGCCATCCAGGTGTTCGGCACCGACTACCCCACGCCGGACGGCACCTGCATTCGGGATTACATCCACGTGCTGGACCTGGCCGAGGCCCACCTGAGCGCGCTGGATTACCTGGCCGGCGGCGGCGCCAGCGACGTCTTCAATCTGGGCACCGGCAACGGCGCCTCGGTCAAGGAGGTGCTGGCCGCCGCCCGCAAGGCCAGCGGCGTGGACATCCCCACCCAGTACGTCGGCCGCCGCGCAGGCGATCCTGTCTCGGTCTGGGCCGACAACCGCAAAGCCCGCGAGCGCCTGCGCTGGACACCCCGCTACGGCCTCGAAGAGATCGTCGCCACCGCCTGGAAATGGCAATCCAGCCACCCCGACGGCTTCCGCTAGACGGGCCGCCCGCCGGGGCCGCGGGTGGACAGCAGTGGGTTTGTCTCCTAGACTGCGCGGGTCCTCGTCGAATCGTCCCGTCCCTTCGGTGGTTTCGTAATCGTGCGCGACTTCCAGAAGCTCAGGTGAACGCGCAGACGTAGTGGACAGGAGAACGAGAATGGCAAAGAGGTTGTTCGTGGGTAACGTAGCGTGGAGCGTGACCGAGACCGAGCTGCGCGATCTTTTCAGCGAAGCCGGTCAGGTCGATGAGGTCAAGGTGATGCTCGACCGCGATTCGGGCCGCCCCCGCGGCTTCGCGTTCGTGGAGATGGGCAGCGATGGCGACGCCGCGCAGGCGATTCAGGTCCTCAACGGTCGGGAGCTGGGCGGGCGTCCGCTGGCGGTCAAGGAAGCGCAGGAGCGCTCCGGCGCTGGCGGCGGCGGTGGCCGTGGCGGCTGGAGCGGCGGCGGCGGTGGTGGTGGCGGCTGGAACGGTGGCGGTGGTGGCGGTGGTGGCGGCGGTGGCCGCAGCCGCGCCGGCGGCCGCTGGTAGCACGCGCCGGGGCAACGCGTGAGGGGCGCCGCCGCGTATGACCGCGGCGGCCCCTCATCGTCGGGTCATCTTTCTGTCAGGAGTCGCAGGGTAGCGCCGAGACCGTGCCAGAATGCTTCCCCAGAGGTGAGCGGGCCGGCAGGATACCCGCGCACTTGCTGGCCTCTGGGGCCGGCCTCAAGCCCCCCGCCTGCCTCTCGATGACAACGTGAGGGACCATTTCCCGGATGAATGACGCCGAACGAACGCCGCTCGCGCCCTTCAACATATTCTTCCTCCTCCTGGCGCATACTGTCGGAATAGGTGGCTCCGTCGCCTACTTCGCGATGGGCGGCTTTTCCGCCGCGGCCTGCGGGCTGGCGGTGGCCTGGAGCGCGCTGACCATCTTCAGCCTGTCCGCGGGCTATCACCGGCTGTTTTCCCATCGGGCCTACGAGGCCCACCCGGTGCTGCGGGCACTGGTGCTGCTGTTCGGAGCGGCCGCTTTCCAGAACTCCGCCCTGATCTGGGCCGCCGACCACCGGCGACACCACCAGCGCGTGGACACACCGCTGGATCCTTACAGCATCAAGGGCGGCTTCTGGCACGCCCACGTGGGCTGGGTGCTGCGCAAGACCGGAAACGCCACCGCCCTCTGGCCGGTCCCCGACCTCGAGCGCGATCGGCTGGTGATGTGGCAACACCGCTTTTACCCGTGGATCGGCATCGCCATGGGCCTGCTGCTGCCCACCGCTCTCGGCTGGGCGCTGGGCGACGCCGTCGGCGCCTTCCTCCTGGCCGGCGGGCTGCGGCTGGTGTTCGTCTACCACGTGACCTTCTCGATCAACTCCTTCGCCCACACCCTGGGCACCCAGCCCTACTCGGACCGCAACTCCTCGCGCGACAGCTTCGTGGCCGCGATGCTGAGCATGGGCGAGGGTTACCACAACTTTCACCACACCTTCCCCGCGGACTACCGCAACGGCGTGCGCGCCTACCAGTTCGACCCGAGCAAGTGGACCATCCGCCTGTTCTCGCTGATCGGCCTGGCCCGCAACCTGAAACGGACCCCCGGCCTGGTGGTGCTGCGCGCCCGGCTGCGGATGGCCGAGCGTCACTTCGACGAGCGCACCTTGCCCGACCGGATCCGCGAGCGCGCCGGCGAGCTACGCCAGACCCTCGAGAACAAGCTGACCGAGTGGCACGCCCTGCTGGCCCACAAGGAGAAGGCCGAGGCGGGCAGCGACCCCGACCGCCTCCGCCGCATCCGCGAGGAGCTGCGCAAGCTGCAGCGCAACGCCCACGAGCTGTACCGCGCCTGGACCACGGTGACCTGCACCGCCCCCGTGCGCGTACCCGCCCAGCGCCGATAGTTGCGCCTTCGGCGCCTCTCCCCGACGGTGGCAAGGAGGCAGTCACCTGCAAGTGACATGTCTCTACGCCAGGCGGAGCCTGGCTCCGAACGCAGAAAGTGACGAGCTCGAGCTAGTCGTCCGGCGTCCCGCGTCCGGCGTCCGGCGTCCGGCGTCCGGCCCGACGCGCACGCTTCGAAGCTGGGGCGCTGCCCCACCGTGATCGTTCGCCCTCGCCCCGCGCGAGCGGGGAGAGGGAGGGGTGAGGGGCGCGCGCGCTACTTGATCCCGAGCAGCTCGATGTCGAACACGAGCATGCCGGGCACCCGGCCGCTGTCGCCGTAGGCCAGCTCGGACGGGATCCAGAAGCGCGTCTTCTCGCCGACGGTCATCAGCTGCACGCCTTCGGTCCAGCCCTTGATCACCCCCCGCAGCGGGAAGCGCGCCGGCTGGTTCCGGACCACCGAGCTGTCGAACATCTTGCCGTCGGTGGTCCAGCCGGTGTAGTGCACCTCCACCGTGCTGTCGGCGCTGGGATGTTCTTTCCCGGTGCCCTTCTGCAACACGCGGTAGGCGAGCCCCGACTTGGTCTTCTTCGCGGTCTTCGGAGGCGCCGCCACGTCTTCGGGCGCCTTCGGCGGCTTGTTGATTCCCAGCAGTTCCACGTCGAACACCAGCATACCCGCTGGCGCGCCGGGTGGGGGAGGATCGTAGGCCAGCGACTGTGGAATCCAGAACCGGCGCTTCTCGCCCACCACCATCAGCTGCAGCCCCTCGCTCCACCCCTTGATCACCCCGTTCAGGGGTAGCTGGGCGGGAGGGCCGTTCTCCGAGCTATCGAACTTGACCCCGTCGGTGGTCCACCCGGTGTAGTGGACCTTGACCGTGTCTTCCAGGGCCGGCTTTTCCTTGCCGGTCCCCGCGGTCAGGACCTTCGAGGCCAGACCGGTCGCCGTCTTCTGGGCGTCGGCGGGCGGCGCCTTCACATCCGGCGGAGCCTTGGGATCCGGCGCCTTGGCCGGCGGGGCCGGCGGCTGGTTGTTGTTGCTGGCCGGGGTGGAAGGCGGCGGCGTGTTGCTCGCCGGCGGCTCGGCCGCCTTCTGGTTACATCCGCTGACCACCAGAACGAACAGCCCGGCCGCGCACAGGCCCCGGGCCGATGATGCAGGCACGCTACGCATGCCCGCACCTTTATCACGATTTCCCCGACAACGCTCGGGCGCCGGCGCGGACTACTTGCCCAGCAACTGGCCCACGCGCTTGCCGTAGGTCTGCTCGCCGGCGACGTTGAGACGATCGTACGAGGCGTCCCACAACATGATCCCCTGCGGGCTGTTCCCGCCCCGGCCCACCAGCCCGATCAGCCGCCCCAGCTCGCCCGGAGCGACGTAGCCGCCGCCGGCGTCGGGCGCGGCGGGCAGGCCGATGAAGATCTTGGGACCGACCAGCTTGGTCCAGCTGGCCAGGCTGTCCTGGAAGGTGGCGCCGCCGAAGAAGCAGTGGTTGTTGTAGAACTGCACCCACAGGTAATCGAACAGGTTGGCGGCGTCGCCCAGCACCTTGCCCGGCCCCGGTCCCATGTACGCGTCGGGAAACACGCACTGGGGCGCGCCGGTGATGAGGAAACGGCGGTTCGGGTCGGTCTTGGTCAGCTGCCGCAGCTTCCTCACGAAGGCGGTGTAGCCGCCGGTCAACCCACCCTCGATGTCCAGGTCCACCCCGTCGATGATGGCGCTGCCGAAAGGTCGGGTGGGCGAGTTGCCGCCCATGAACATGTCCCACACCGTCTGGGCGAACTTCTCGGCCTGAGCGTCGCTGGTGAAGCTGTAAGCCCCCGAGGCCCCGCCCAGCGACAGCAGCACCTTCTTGCGCTTCTGCTGGCAGGCCACGATTCCGCGGCCGATCTGCGGGCAGCGCAGGAGGCTCGCGTTCTGGCGGTCGAACGGAGTCTCGCAGTGAAACGAGAAATTCAACGCCGGGGCGCCCGTGGCGTTGCGCGTATCTTCGAAGATGATCAGGAACGCGAGCACGATGGCGTCGTACTGCGGGTTCTGGTCGCAGGTCTCGTCGAGCTCCTTCTCGTATTTCGTCCTGTCACCGTTGGCGCGGCCGCCGGTGCCGTTCTGCCCCCAGTAGACCACCAGCGCCTTGTCGGGCAGCCCTTCCTTGGCGTTGGGGGGAATCGGCGCCGGCACCGGCGGGCCGGGGTCCTCCGGCGGCGGCATCATCCCCGGCGGCGCCATTCCGGGCGGCATCATTCCCGGCGGCATGGGAGGATTCGGCGTCGGCGTCGGATTCGGCGCGGGGGCCGGACCGGGCGTGGCGCCCGGCGGGTTGTACGGCCCCGGCCCGGTCGTTCCCGGCGGAGTTACCCCCGGTGGCGGCGGGACGCCGGGGTTGCCGTTGCCCGGAGCGGGCGGCGGGTTCGCGCTCCCCGGCGAGCGACCAGCAGGCTTGCCGTCGTCCCCCGGCGGCGCCACCGGCACGCAACCGAGAAGCAACAGCGAAACGAGCAGAACGGATCCCTTCGCCGAAGGGACGGGTCGACTGTACATCTCGAGCAACTCCTGGAAAGACGGTGGACTGCTAGCTCGTCGCCGACACCAACCGGATCAACCGTAGTCAGCGCCCACCTGACCCGCAACGACACTTCCCGTCGCAGCGCCCGACTGTTCTGCTCAGCGCGCGCGTAGGTCCAATACCGGACCGTGACGGCCAGGCGCGCAAGGGCCCCAAATTGGATCTAGATTGGCCGCATGCCGCACGCGCTCGCCGGCAAACCGGCCCCTGCCTCCGTCCTCGTCGACGTCGACGCCCTGATCGCCGCCTACCACGATCGGCAGCCCGATCCCGCTGACCCCGAGCAGCGGGTCAGCTTCGGCACCAGCGGTCACCGCGGCTCGTCGCTGCGTGGCTCCTTCAACCAGGCCCACATCCTGGCGGTCACGCAGGCGCTGGTGGAATACCGCAAGAAGGAGGGCATCGATGGTCCCCTCTATCTGGGCAAGGACACGCACGCGCTGTCCGCGCCCGCCGAGGCCACCGCGCTGGAGGTGCTGGCCGCCAACGGCGTCACCACCATCGTCCAGGGCGCCGGCGGCGGCATCACCCCAACCCCCGCCATCTCGCACGCCATCCTGACCTACAACCGCGGGCGCACCAACGGGCTGGCCGACGGCATCGTCGTCACCCCCTCGCACAACCCGCCCGAGGACGGCGGCTTCAAGTACAACCCGCCCAGCGGGGGCCCCGCCGACACCACCGCCACCGGCTGGATCCAGAACCGCGCCAACTCGCTGCTACAGGCGAACAATCGCGAGGTCCGCCGCATCCCCCTGGCCCAGGCCCGGGCCGCCGCCACCACCCGCGCCCAGGATCTGGTCGCCCCCTACGTCGAGGACCTGGCCAGCGTGCTGGACCTCGAGGCCGTGCGCGCCGCCGGCGTCCGCTGCGCCGCCGATCCGATGGGCGGCGCCGCCCTTCCTTATTACGAGGCGGTGGCCGCCCGCTACCGCCTGGATCTGACGATCACCAACCGCACCGTCGATCCGCGCTTTGCCTTCATGACCCTGGACCACGACGGCAAGATCCGGATGGACTGCTCCAGCCCCTACGCCATGGCCAAGCTGGTCGAGCTGCGCAGCCAGTACCAGGTCGCCTTCGGCAACGACGCCGATTCCGACCGCCACGGCATCGTGGTCCCCTCGCTGGGGCTGATGAACCCGAACCACTACCTGGCCGTCGCCATCCGCTACCTGTACAGCAACCGCCCGGGCTGGCCCGCGCAGACGGCGGTGGGCAAGACGCTGGTGTCCAGCGGCCTCATCGACCGCGTGGCGGCCGCGCTGGGCCGCCGTCTGATCGAGGTGCCGGTCGGGTTCAAGTGGTTCGTGCCCGGCCTGCTCGACGGGAGCCTGGGCTTCGGCGGCGAGGAGAGCGCCGGGGCCAGCTTCCTGCGCCAGGACGGCACCGTCTGGACCACCGACAAGGACGGCATCTTACTGGCGCTGCTGTCAGCCGAGATCACCGCCCGCACCGGCAAGGACCCGGGCGAGCACCACCGCGAGATCGTCGCCGCCCACGGCCAGCCCCACTACGCCCGCCTGGACGAGCCGGCCACCCCGCGCGAGAAGGCGCGCCTGGGGGCGCTCTCGCCCTCGGACGTGACCGGCAAGACCCTCGCCGGCGAGCCGATCACGGCCGTGCTCACCCGCGCCCCCGGCAACGATGCCCCCATCGGCGGCCTCAAGGTCACCGCCGCCAACGGCTGGTTCGCCGCCCGCCCCTCGGGCACCGAGAACATCTACAAGGTCTACGCCGAGAGCTTCCGCGGCCAGGACCACCTGGAGAAGGTGATCGACGAAGCGCGCGCGCTGGTGAAAGCAGCCCTGGGCTGAAGGCGCTGCACTCGACCGCCGCAAATTCTGCGATCGCTGGCGAGCGCCAGACCGAGAGGCCGTCTCCACGATCGTGCGGCGGCGCGAGGTGCGAGCGGGGCGCCGTTGCGAGCGTCGCAGCTGCCGTTGTTGCAGTGTTCGACAACGGCCGGACGAAGGCGGGATTGCCCCCTGCACCGTCGGCGGTCTTCCGCTGGCAGGCCCCGCCCACCCAGAGCATGGACATCAGCGGCAATCTGCAAGCCCTGATCGCGTTCAACGGGCGCCGGCGGTGTTGCGGGCGCGCAGCCCCACCACCACCAGGATCGACATCAGCAAGCTGGAGATGGTGACGGCGATCAGGCTGAACACCATGATCTTCTGCACCCAGGCGGCCACCGGCGGCAGCCCCGGCGCCGCGATCGCCTGCGGCACGCCCATGGCCGGCGCGAAGATCCCCAGCACCGCCAGCGCGTAGTAGTTCATCGGCACGGTGACGAAGAACAGCAGCTTGCGGGCCCGCTCGCCCAGCTCGAGCTCGTTCCAGGCAAGCCCGATCACCGCGATCATCACCGCCACCAGGATCCCGGTCAGGTGCGAGGCCAGCCACAGCCGCGCGTGCGGGTGGTGGCTCCCGCCGGTCACCCCTGCCGCCAGCCCCAGCAGGAACGCCACCGTGAGGATCACGAACGCATGTCTGATGATGGTCCGATGCATGAGCCCTCCTCCTTGTTCCGAAGCTCCCCCTGTACGCCCCCGCCTCGCACGCGGATCACGACGCCCCGCCCTTCCGGCAATCCCGCCGCCACACATCATCCACCAGCGACGCGTGTCGGCGGGGCCTCCCGCCGTCCCGCTGGCCACGAGCGGGCGTGAGGGCCCGCATTGTAGCCGTCGCCCTTCCGGCCTAACGTCGACAGCGCTTCCCGCCCCGCCGCGACGCCATGACACATCCGCGCAGCCCCCTCGCGTTGACCTTGCTGCTGGCAGTCCTGCCAGCCACGAGCTGCGGCCTGTTCAGCGAACACCACTCCTTCAAGGACCAGGGCCGGATGTGCGTGTTGCCGGAGGCCGCTCGTGACGCCTTCGTCCCGCCGGCGCCCAGCTCCCGGTCCTACGCCGCCAACCAGCGGCTCGCCATCCAGGTCACGATGCCCGATTGCCTGAGCAGCAGCTGCTCGCACGACGCCCACGCCGACTGCACCGCCGAGGTGAAGGGCACGACCATCCAGGTGACCAGCCGGGGCTCGTACAACGAGGACAAGTCCGGCCCCTGCACCCTCGACTGCGGGTCCCTCGTCGCCCACTGCCTCACCGGTCCCCTGCCCGCCGGCACGTACGAGATCAGACACGGCAACGCGACCGTCAGCCTGACCGTGCCCTCCACGGTCGACACGCCCTGCGCGGGCACCGCTCCCTGACCCGCGGTCAGCCGCGCAGACCGCGCAGGAACGGCTCCACCGCCGCCACCCCGCCGCGCTCGATCACCCGCAAGGTCTCGCTGCCCACCACCGCCAGGTCCGCCTTGCCGGTCAGGAACTTCACGTCCGCCGCGCTCTGCACCCCGAAGCCCAGCGCCAGCGGCAACGGCGTCGCCGCCCGGCAGCGCCCCAGGTACTCGGCCAGGTCGGCCGCGAACTCGGTGCTGGCGCCCGTCACCCCCTTGCGGGCCACGCAGTAGACCAGCCCGCGCGCGTGGCTGGCCAGCAGCTGCATCCGCGCCGAGCTGGTGGAAGGCGAGAAGATGAACACCGGAGCCAGACGGTGCGCCGCCATCGCCGCCAGGTAGGCCTCCGCCTCCTCGGGTGGAAGGTCCGGCACGATGGCCCCCCGCACCCCGGCCGCCGCCATCTCCGCCACGAAGCGCTCGACCCCGTAGCGAAAGACGATGTTGTAATAGGTCATGAACACGAACGGGATCGGGTGCGCGGCGGTGACCTTGCGGGCGAAGGCGAACGCCTGGGCCACCTTCGCCCCACGCTCCAGCGAGCGGGCGTTGGCCGCCAGGATCACCGGCCCGTCGGCGATCGGCTCGGAGAACGGGATCTGCAGCTCGATCAGCTCGACCCCCGCCCGCACCATCGCCCCGACCACCTGCTCGCTCTGCTCGAACGAGGGGTCGCCCAGCACGATGTGGGTCATCAGCAGGATCGGCTTCCTGGCGCGCTCGGCGCGCAGCTGCTCAGCGAGATCGGTAGGCATCCGCCTTCTCCCGGATGAACTGTCGCCACTTCGCATCGGCGAAGGCATCCGCCACCGTGAAGATGTCCTTGTCCCCGCGCCCCGACTGGTTGATCACGACGACGTCGTCGGTCGACAGGCCGCCCACCTCCTGGTAGGCGCGGGCGAACGCGTGTGACGACTCGAGCGCAGGGATCAACCCCTCGCGCCGGATGGTCAGCTTCAACGCCGCCACCACCTCCTCGTCGGTGGCCGCCTCGAAGCGCACCCGCCCGGTCTGCTTGAGGTGCGACAGGATCGGCGACACGCCGATGTAGTCCAGCCCCGCCGCCACGCTGTGGGTCTCGCGCATCTGCCCTTCTTCGTCCTGCAGGAAGAAGGTCTTGTAGCCCTGGGCGATCCCCACGCTGCCGTCCTTGCCGGCCAGACGGGCGGCGTGCTGGCCGCTGCTCAGCCCGTGCCCGCCCGCCTCCACCCCCACCAGCTCGACCGAGGGATCGTCGACGAACCCGGAGAAGATCCCCAGCGCGTTCGAGCCGCCGCCCACGCAGGCGTACACCCGGCGGGGCAGCTTGCCGGTGGCGGCCAGCACCTGCTCGCGCGCCTCCTTGCCGACGATGGTGTGAAAATAACGGACCATCTCCGGAAACGGATGCGGACCGCAGGCGGTGCCCAGCACGTAGTGCGTGCTGTCCATGTTGGTGACCCAGTCGCGGAACGCCTCGTTGATGGCGTCCTTGAGCGTCCGCGTCCCGGTCATCACCGGCACCACCGTCGCTCCCAGCTGCTCCATCCAGAACACGTTGGGCCGCTGCCGCTCGACGTCCACCGCGCCCATGTAGACGGTGCACTCGAGCCCGAACTTCGCCGCCATGGTGGCGGTGGCCACCCCGTGCTGGCCGGCTCCCGTCTCGGCGATCACCCGCCGCTTGCCCATCCGCCGCACCAGCAGCCCCTGCCCCATCACGTTGTTCAGCTTGTGCGAGCCGGTGTGGTTCAGGTCCTCGCGCTTGACGTAGATGCGCGCCCCGCCAAAGTGCCGGCTGAGGTTCTCGGCGAAGGTCAGCGGCGTCGGCCGGCAGGAATACGAGGACATCAGAGCCACGTATTCCTTCCAGAATGCCGGGTCGGCCTTGGCCTCGCCGAAGGCCGCCCGCAGCTGGTCGAAGGTCGCGACCAGCACCTCGGGCAGGAACGCCCCTCCGAACTCCCCGTAATATCCCGGTTGCTGGCTCATGGATTGGGCGCGCCTCAGGCTTAACGGTCCGCCCCGTCCAGGTCAACTGTCGATCGACGGCAAAAACCGCGCGCAGCCGCTCCGGCCCCCTGGCCCGGCCCGCGGCTCCCCGAACCGTCGCCGGCTAGCCCGCGCTGGTGCGGCTTTCGGGCTTCGATTCCTGCAGCGGCAGCTCGACCGGGTGCCCCAGCTCGGCCGACCGGTACACCGCCAGCACGATCTCCAGCGCCTTGAGCGCCTCGGGCCCGTCGATGGCCGGCGACCGGCCCTCGCGCAGCGCCCCCACGAAGTCCTCGATCTGCCGCTGGTGGCCGATCACGTCCAGCGCCGTGGGATCGGAGGCGCCGTTGGATCCATCCTTGTGGCGCGCGCTGCGCATCCGTTCCAGCTCCATCTCCTCCTCGTCCCGATCGAGCAGGTTCCACAGCGCGATCTCGTTGCCGTCCAGCACGATGCTGCCCCGCTCGCCGTGCACCTCCACCCGCCGCGTGAAGCCGGGGTACAGAGAGGTGGTCGCTTCGATCACACCCTTTGCGCCGCCCTCGTAGCGCACCAGGGCCAGCGCGGTGTCCTCGGCTTCGATCTCGGGATGCTGCTGGCGGGCGGTCAGGCCCGAGACCCAGCCCACCGGCCCGGCGAACCACTGCGCCAGGTCCACCGTATGGATGCCTTGATTGATGAGGGCCCCGCCGCCGTCCAGCGCGCGGGTGCCCCGCCAGGGAGCCGACGTGTAATATTCCCGCGACCGGAACCACTTCACGTAGGCGTCGACCACGTGCAGGCGCCCCAGCCGGCCGCGCTCGACCGCCTTGCGGATCAGCTGCGCCGCCGGCAAGAAGCGGCTCTGCAGCACCACCCCCAGGCGGACCCGGTGCTTGGCGCAGCTGGCAATCAGCGCGCGGGCGGCCCCCAGGCTGACGTCGATCGGCTTTTCCACCAGCACGTGTTTGCCCGCCGCCGCCGCCCGCCGTCCCAGATCGGCGTGGGTACCGCTGGGCGTGCAGATGATGACCGCCTGGATGTCGGGCCGGGCGAAGAAACGCTCGGCGTCGGTGAGGGCGTCGACCCCGAACTGGCCGGCCACCTTCTGGGCCCGGGCCGGGTTCCGGCTGAGCACCGCCCGCAGGCCCACCCCCTGCCCGGCCAGCGCCGCCAGCGCCCGACAATGGATGAGCGAGATGTTGCCGGCGCCGATGACGCCGAACCCTATTTCGCTGGCGGGGCCCCTGAACATCGCGCCCGATTTCACACGGCGCGCGCCCTTGAACTCCAGTCAATTGTCAGAAAAAGTGAAGTCCGCGCGCGTTACTTTGTCGTCTTCAAGTAAAACCGAACAGGCGACCGCCCTGATACACCGCCACCCCCGCCACCCAGGCCAGCGCGGTCATGTACGCGAAAAGAAAGAGAGGCCAGCGCCAAGACGCGGTCTCCCTTCGAACCACGGCCAGGGTGCTCATGCACTGGCAGCACAGCGCAAAAAATATCATCAACGTCAGCCCCACCAGCGGCGTGTAGACCGGTTTGCCGTCGGGCCGACGCTCGGCCTGCATGCGCGCGCGCAGGCCCACGTCCTCGGCCTTCACGTCCTCGCCCATGCCGTAGATGATCCCCATCGTCGAGATGAACACCTCGCGCGCGGCGAACGCGCCGATGAGGCCCACCCCGATCTTCCAGTCGAAGCCCAGCGGCCGCAGCGCCGGTTCCAGCGCATGCCCAAGGCGCCCGCCGTAGCTCTGCTGGATGCGCTCGGCCTCCCGGGCCTGCACCAGCGCGGGGCGTTCCGCCTCCGCCGCCTGGGCGATCGCCGCCGTGTGGTCGCGCGAGGGGTGCGCCGGCTGCTGCGGAAAGTGAAGCAGCCCCCAGATGACGACCGAGCAGGCGAGGATCACCGTCCCGGCCTCGCTGAGGAACAGGCGCGAGCGTTCCCACATCATGCGCAGCACGTCCCGCAGCCGCGGCAGCCGGTAGGGCGGCAGCTCGATCACGAAGGGCAGGCGCTTGGCCTTGAGCGGCTTGATCGCCTTCGACAGCACCAGCGCCGCCACCAGCGCGGTGCCCAGACCGAAGGCGTACATGAACACCATCAGCAGCCCGCGCGTCGGCAACACGCCCAGCACGTGCCCGGCCGGGAACAGCGAGGCGATGATCAACGTGTACACCGGCAGCCGCGCCGAGCAGGTGGTCAGCGGCACCACCATCATCGTCAGCAGCCGGTCGCGCCGCCGCTCCATCGTGCGCGTGGCCATGATGGCCGGCACCGCGCAGGCGAACCCGGACAGGATGGGCACGAACGCCCGCCCGTGCAGGTTCATGCTGCGCATGATCCGGTCCATCAGATACGCCACCCGCGCCATGTAGCCGCTGTCCTCCAGCAGCCCCAGGAAGAAGAACAGCAGCAGGATCTGGGGCAGGAACATCAGCACCGACCCCACGCCCTTGATCAGCGCCCCCGACACGAAGTCGCCCAGCAGCCCGTGGGGCAACACCCGCTGCGCCCCGTCCGCCACCGCCGCGAAGCCGCGCTCGACCAGGTCCATCACCGGCTCGGCCCAGGCGAACAGCGCCTGGAACATCACGAACATGATGAGGAGGAACATCCCCAGCCCCAGCAGCGGGTGGATCAGCAGCCGGTCCACCCGTTCGGTGCGCCGACGGTCGGGCGGCCGCCGCACCAGCGGCGCCACCTGCCGGTCCAGCCAGGCGTAGCGCGCGCGGATGGCCTCGTCGTCCACCGCCAGCGCCAGCGCCGGCTCCAGCAGCGCCGCCTCCCGCACATCGTCGGGGATGCCGTGAAGCTCGTCGCCGCTGTCGACGCTCATCAGCGCCCACAGCGCCATCGCATCGCTGGCCGGCCACTCCGGCGGCAACATCGCCCGCGCCCGCGCCACCGCCCCCTCCAGCGGACGGCTGGGCCGCCAGTGCCAGACCTCCTTGGCCGGCCCGGGCGCGCGCAGCCGCGCGGCGACCGCCGCCTCCAGATCGGGCAGCCCCTGCCCCCGCGGCGCCACCACCGGCACCACCGGACAACCCAGCCGCCGCGCCAGCTCGGGCACATCGGGCGCCGCCGCACCCGCCTCGTCCATCATGGTCAGCGCCACCACCACCGGCAGCCCCAGCTCCAGCACCTGCAACACCAGGTACAGGCCGCGCACCAGCTGGGTGGCATCCACGCACAGCACGACAACGTCCGGCCGTTGCTCGCCCCCCATGCCCACCATCGACGACAGCGCCAGCTGCTCCTCCGACGAGCGCGCCACCAGCGAGTAGGTACCCGGCACGTCCAGCAGGTCCACCGCCCCCAGCTGCGGCAGCCGCCACTGCCCCACCCGCTTCTCGACCGTGACCCCCGGATAATTTCCCACCCGTGCCCGGCTGCCGGTCAGCGCATTGAACAGCGTGGTCTTGCCCGCGTTGGGATTGCCGCCCAGAGCGATCAGCAGCCGCCGGGCCGGCTCGCGCCCATCACCGGGCGACGACGAAGCCTCGGCCCCGCGCCGAGCATCGTCCTTCGAGGACGAGGCCCCGGCCCCCCGCGCAGCAGGCCCGCAGCAGTCGTCGCTCATCCGCGCACCCGCACCAGCGCCGCCTCGCGTTTGCGGATGGACAGCCGGCTGGCCCGCAGGTCGAGCGTCAGCGGGTCGCCCAGCGGCGCCACCGCCACCACGCGCACCTCCGTCCCGGGCACCAGCCCCATCTCCATGATGCGCCGTCGGAACGCCCGGTCCCCCGCTACCTCCTCGACGACGACAGCCTTGCGCAGCGGCACCTCGAGCAACGACATGCTTCGCCCGTCAGAAATGAAAACGCCTCTCAATTTCTATATCAGATCCCACGCCCCCCGGCACGCCGCGGCTTGCGGCGGCGGAAGGCGGACGGCGGCCACCTGAAGGTGGGGAACTGGCCCCATCGCCGAATCCCGTGCCGGTGCGCGTGGATGCAGGCGTCAGACTGTGAGCGCCCAGGCGCCATCGGGACGTACCCATTCTCCGAATGTGCTGCCAGTACGCGCGGATCCGACGGCAATGAGTCCCGCGTCGTATCCTGGCGCCATGTCGTCCCATCTCGCTGACACAGCCCGCCCGATCACCCGGGCGGAGTTCGATCGCATGGTGGATATCGGCCTGTTCCGCGACGAACGTGTCGAGCTGTGGCGAGGATGGATCGTGAAGGGGAGCCCGCCGACGAGCTTGGTCGCCTACGGGATTCAGCGTCTTTCCGAGCTTCTGATTCTGGCTCTGCGGCCTCGCGCCCTCGCGGAGGTCCGCATCCAGCTACCACTGGCGCTCTCTGACGACTCCGAGCCCGAGCCCGATGTCGCGATAACGGCACCCGGGGACTACAAGAAAGCCCATCCGTCCGCGTCTGACGTCCACCTGCTCATGGAAGTGGCCGACACGTCGCTGGCTGACGATCGTGGCTTCAAGGCCGAGGAGTACGCCCGCGCCGGCATCCCCGAATACTGGATCGTCAACGTGAAGGACGACCTCGTCGAGGTGCACACGCGTCGTGGTAGAGGCATCGGGCTCGGCCGGCTTGCCGGCGAAGGGCTCGCTCAGGCGCGCGAGGCGCACCCCACCTCGTAGCGCATGTGCCGCGGTCGAGCGCGCGTCGGACCCCATCTGGTAGCGCACGCGCGGGCGCTCGAGGGAACACGCCCACCCGACTTCTGTGCGTGTGACCTGGCCTACACTGCGAACCAGCCGATCTTCGCGGGCGACGCGTATGCCGCCGCATGGCGATCCAGCGCGACCCGGATCGCAATGGTGCTTCGAGACTCCGTCGGGTTCGGCTAGATTCGGCCCAGAGGCAAGAGCTTGGACATGTCCCAGTCATCGATGCGAGGCGGGCGCAGTGACCGTGCGCAGAGCCCCGGGAACACCGGCCCGCGCGGTTCCGACGACTCGCGGAACCTCGGTGCATGCCGCGCGATCACAGCGTGGCGTTCCACCCTCGTCATCGCGTCGCTGATCTGTTCGCTCGCGACCACGCCCGCAGCCGGCGCCGCCGAGGATCGGCCGACCGCGCGCGAGAAGGCCAAGCCGTTGCTCGCCGCCGGGGCCGAGCTTTACCGCAAGGGCGATTTCGCGGGCGCCTTCGCGCGCTTCAAGGCCGCCTACGACATCTTCCCGACCCCCAAGATCAACTACAACTTCGGCCTGGTCTACGAGGCGCAGGGCAAGCCCGCGCAGGCCGTCGCCCAGTACGAACGTTTCCTGCGCGGCGCCGAAGACGCTCCGCCAGAAAGCATCGCCGACGCCCGCGAAAGGCTGAAGCGTCTGTCCACCGTCGTCGGCTTCGTGGCCCTGTCCGCCGACAGCGCCGACGCCGAGGCCTTCCTCGACGGCGTTCCGGTCGGCAAGATCGCCAACCTCGGCACGGTGCCGGTCGAGGTCGGCAATCACCACGTCCTCGCTCGCAGCCGCCAGCTGGGCAGCCAGTCGCGAAACTTCGCCGTGCAAGCCGGCCAGGTGGCGACCTTGCAGATTCAGCTGCGCCCCGACGGTCAGCCCGCGCCGAACACCGCCACCTCTCCCCCGTCCGCCGCCAGCGACGCCTCCGCCGAGCAGCTGATCGTCAAGGGCGTCGAGCTGCGCAAGCAACGCAAGAACCTGGAAGCGTACGACCTGTTCCGGCAGGCCTACGAGATGAGCCCGCGCGCGCGCCCGAGCGCCCAGCTCGGCCTGATCGAGTACCAGCTGGGCAAATGGGTGGACGCCGAGGCGCACCTCGAGCAGGCCCTGCAATCGAAGGACGACCCGTTCATCCGCAGCAACCGCGCCACCGTCGACGAAGCCCTGTCCGTCGTCCGCTCGCACATCGGCTTCGTGACCGTCACCGGCACCCCGCCGGGAGCCGAGGTCTCCGTCAACGGCAAGAAAGCCGGCCCCGTACCCGCCCGCCTGATCAAGGCCTCCACCGGTTACGCCGAAGTGCTGGTGACCGCGCCCGGCTACGCGCCCGCCCGCCGCACCCTCACCCTCGAGCCGCAGCTCACCCAGGAGCTGTTCATCGCCCTGGACCCACAGACCGGCCCGCCCCCACTGGCCGGCGGTGGCGGCGCGCCGGGCCTCGGCGTGACCACCGGCGGCGACCCGGGCAACGAACCGCCTCCCGGCCCCAGCCTGGGCCCCATGCGCATCTCCGGCATCATCGTGGCCCTCGGCGGCCTCGCCGCCGCCGGATACGGCGCCTTCCAGACCTACAAGGTCAGCTCGCTGAGCGCCCAGACCGCCAAGGAAGACAGCAAAGGCGTCGAGCGCGGCCGCGACGCCGAACGCCGCCAGTGGCTGGGCTACGGCCTGGGCGCCGCCGGCCTCGCCGCAGGCGGTCTCCTCGTCTGGCTCGGCGGCCACCCCGGCGACAGCGCCCGCCCCGCCGTCTCGCTACTCGCCCACCCCCGCGGCGACGGCGGCCTGATCTCGTTGCGCGTGGTCCGCTGAGCACGCTCATGTCCGGGTTGCGCGGCACCACTCGGACCCCGGGGGCGGTGCCGGAGGCCATGGTCGCCTGCCGGACCATCGTCTAGTAACGGCACCTCCGGTCACTGCAATGGAAATGGAACCCGTGTCCCCAACTGTATGCCGGGACATGCAACACGAATCCAAACCGTTGCAAGAGAGGTGTCACAAGCTGCCCCACCGCAACTGCATTGACGGCAATTCATTGAGGTCCGATGAGACTAGCTGCAAC
>JBKPRZ010000427.1:0-13763 GCA_046734815.1 Myxococcota bacterium
GCGCAGGACATCGGCGGAGGTGATGTCATCGGCGGGGCGGATTGGCTCGTGGTGGACCCCCGCGCCGGTGTTGGTGTCGACGTCACGGAAGATGTTCAGCAGGGCCGAGAACTCCGAGCGCTGTCCGGGCCGGCGGTCCGAGGGGACGAAGGGCGGCGGATCGAACTCGCTGGGGCGCGCGATGGGAATGATCCCGACCGCCGGCGCGAAGGCGGGCGTCGGCGTGCGGGGCACCGGCGCGACGACGGGAACCGAGATCGGCGTGGGGGTCCGGTACTGGCGCTTGAGGCGCACGCCGCACGACGGACAGGTGATCGCGTCGCTGGCCCCGTGACGGGCTTCCGCCGGGATCGGCTGATGGCACTGGGGGCAGCGGGGGGCGCTCATGGCGAGGGGGCCGGCCGTCCGTTGGCGACAGGGGCCGCGCCGACCGCTGCCGCCGTCTCCTGCAGCAGGGCCGCAAAGCCGGCCACGGCCGCGTCGGGTCCGGCGAACTCCTGCTGCACCCGGTGCAGCTCGACCATGCGCTCGACGTCGAACAGAACGACGGTCGCCTTCAGCGGGCCGTTCCGCTTGGGCGCGGGCGGGCTGGTCACCTCGGCCCACAGCAGCCGTTCGACCTGCAGCTGCCGGCCCACCGCCTGGTAGCAGCGCGGCTCGGGCTGGATGCACTCGATGGACAGCTGGGCGACCTCCATGCTCACCGGCGCGCGCGTGTGACGATCGACGTCGGGCAGCCGGAACGCCTCGAGCTGCTGGTTGAAACCGGCGGCCACCTGCGGACGGGCCAGCCCGTCGAGGGGAAGCCAGGCCAGCCGCACCGGCGTCCGCTGGGCCGCCGGGGTCGACGCCCGCACCGGCACCGGCGGCGGCCGAGTGGCACATCCGGCGGCGTAGCGGACGAGGAGCCGAAAAGCGCCAGTGGTGCGCAGGCCCACGTCCAGAACATCGGACGTTTCTCGAGGACCCCTTATGCCCGCGGCCCCCTGATGCCGAAAACCCCATGTGGGCCCGAGGTGCGGGCTATCCACCGATGTGGTCGCCCCGCGCTACGGGTAGACTCGATCGGCGCGTCAATGTGGGACGTTTGATATGGTTCGGGGGTGTCTTCTCGTGATCCCGCGCTCGAGGCTGAGCTGCAGGCGCTTTCGCCGGAACATCGGCGCTGGGCCGAGCACGAGCTCGAGGTTCGCGCGCACGCGGACGCGATCGCAGCCCGCATCGGGGCCGATCGCGGAGACGTCTACCACTTGCTGCGCAACCTGGAAAAATCGCCGAGCGAGCGCCTGCGCCTTGGCCTGACCCATGGACGACGCCGACCGAAACTTCCTTAGCGAGGGCGAGCAAGCGTTCCTTCTGGCTCTGAATGCGTTGGGGGTTCGCTACCTCCTGGTGGGCATGAGCGCGGCGCTGCTTCAAGGTGCGCGTGGCGCCACCGAGGACATCGATATCTGGTTCGAGAGCACGGCCGATCCACGAATCGGTGAGGCGGCCCGGAAGGCAGGCGGCTTCTGGGTGACGCGTGCCCAGCCACCGATGCTCGGCGGGGGGCTGGGGGATCGTTTCGATGTCTGCACAGCAAGCTGACCGCCGGTCGAGCAAAGGACGGACCTGGTATCGAACAGATCCGCCTCGCGATCGCGGTGTTGTCCGAGCTGAAGCAGAGGTAGCCACGCGGTCGTCGGCTAGCGGGGCGGCGCGGGTGGCGGTGAGGGCGAGGGCGGGGCGTCTTTGGGGCGGCGGAGGAACTCGTTCTCGAGGGCCAGGCCCAGCTGGGCGACGGCCAGGCCCACCAGCTGGACGTCGGCGATGGGCGTCGATTTGCCGCCGTTGTCGGCGTAGATCATCGCGATCACGCGCTGGCTGCCCGAGATGGGGAAGACGGCGAAGTGGGAGGCGCGCGGCGCCGGGACCACCGCGCGGAAGTGGGCGGGCAGGCTCTTCTCGTCGTAGCTGGCCACCCGCGGCCGGTCGCTCTCGGCGCACTCGGCGAACACCGAGGGGTCGCGCAAGGACAGCTGCATCCGCGAGACCAGCAGGGCCAGCTGCTTGCCCGAGCTGACCAGCCCGAACGATCCCATCGGGAGCAGCTGGTCGGCCTGCACCACGAACAGGATCGCGCGTTCCAGCGAGTCGGATATCACGTTGAGCAGGCTGAGGCCCACGGTGGTGCCCAGCACGCCCGAGCGCAGGTCGGCGGCCACCCGGCGCAGCCGGCCGTAGCCCTCGCGCAGGGCCTCCTGGATGCGGGTGTCGCTGGACTGCTCGACGCGCGTGCGGCACAGGCTGCGCACGCAGGCGCCCAGCGCCTGGTCGTCGCCGTGGACCACGGCGGCGGCGCCGGCGTCGTAGATGGGACCGGGCGGGGTGCTGGGGGCGGCGTAGCCGACCACCAGCGCCTTGGGGCGCGTGCGGCGCAGGGCGCGCACCGGTTCGGCGGCGACGCTGGTGCCACGCAGGTCCAGCACCACGATCGGCGCGGACTCGCCCGGCAGCGAGAAGCCGGCGTCGCGCGGGGGCACCAGCGATACGCGGGCGCGTTCGGCGCGCAGGAGCGCGGTCAGGCGATCGGCCAGCTCGGCCTCGCGGCTGACCAGCTGCACGCGCGGAAAGCCGCTGGCGCCGGCGTCCAGACCGGCGGCGCCTTCGCGCAGGCCGGCCGCCGACAGCAGCGCCAGGGTGGGTGAGTCGGGCACGGTCTGGCTGGCCCGGCGGGGCTGGTCGGGGTCGGCCTGCAGCAGCGAGCTGCGGTCCTTGGCAAACTCGTCCAGCGGGTTGGCGTCGACGATGGTGGCGTCCTCTTCCAGGCGGCGCGCCTGCTCCACCTGTCCCACCGCCTCCAGCAGCACCGTCTGGGTGTCGATCTGCAGCGGCACCGCGGTGTCGTCGGGCGAGGCCCCCAGCTCCTCTACGGGCCAGAAGTCGTCGGGCACGAACTCGAACTCGCCGCGGGTCCAGGTGACGATCTCCTGGACGCGGCGGGAGAACTCTTCGGACAGCAGCTGGCGCAGGTCCGCCTCCGCCACCAGGCCGGCGCCGACCAGCACCTGGCCCAGCGGCCGGGGGGCGTCCTGCCCGGTCTGCTCGGCCAGCACCTCGGCCATGGCGGTGGGCGACACCAGCCCGCCCAGCACCACCAGCTCGCCCAGGCGGGGCGCGCCGGTCAGCCAGGCGTTGCTGACGAAGCCGCGATGAAAGGCGATCCGCGCCTCCCGCCCCGGCGCGCGGATGCGCAACGAGCCGGTGCGGCGGCCAATGTAGATGAACTGGACGATGTCGACCGCGCGGGCGTGCTCCAGGCTGCCCGCGATGCTCATGGGGCGTCAGCGCAGCAGCGGAAGCCGGTGTTGGGATAGCGGAAGCGGTCGTCGAACAGAGCGAAGCGGAAGCGGCAGGTGGCTCCGTCCAGCACCGAGTCGTAGGCGCCGCCGCGCACCGGGTTCTGGTTGGGGGCGGCGGCCGCGGTCCACTCGCGCAGGTTGCCGGTCAGGTCGTAGATCCGGTCGGTGTCGGACCAGCGCGCGTAACACATGGGCAGCGAGCCGGTGGCCACCGCCAGATCCTGGTCGCCGGCGTTGACCGGGTCGCCGTCGTATTCGGAGGTGTTGCAGATGTCGGGCTTGGCGGCGTTGCAGGTGTCGGCGAAGGCGTAGTCGCACGACGGGTTGGCGGCGGTCTCGCAGGCGCGCTGCCATTCGGCGTCGGTGCACAGGCGCTTGCCGGCGGCGCGGCAGGCGGCGGCGGCCTCCGGGTGGCTGACGTTGTTCCAGGGCAACACGCCGGGGCGGGCGCAGGCGCGCGCGCCGGACCGCCCCGCGCTGGCGGAGGTGGCGTCGGGGCGGGAGGCCTCGTAGGCGTACATGTACACGGTGCCCGACACCCCGCCGCCGGAGATGGCCACCATCGGCTCGCGCACGCGGGCCGGATCGCTGGCGTCGCCGTTGTCGACGATGCCGTCGCAGTTGTTGTCCTGACCGTCGCAGGTCTCGGTCTGGGGGGCGGCGCCGGGCTGGGTGATGCGGCAGGTGGTGCCTGCCCCCCCGGCGGCGCAGACCTTGATGCCCCGGCCCTGGCAGTCGCCGATGCCGCTGTCGCTGCAGGCGGCGGGGGCGGCAGCATCGCAGGAGCCGCCGGTGGCGGTGGGGCGGCGGCCCACCTCGGGGAAGGTCTCGTCGATGCAGCCGTCGCAGTCGTTGTCCTTGTCGTCGCAGCGGGTCTCGTTGCCGATGATCTGGTTGGGGCCCACGGTCTCGACGTCGGCGCCGTAGTCGCACAGCCAGCGGCCGCCGCTGCAGCGCGGGACCGCGCCGGCGCAGGCGCCCCGCTGCTCGCAGAAGTTGGGCGGGGTCAGCAGGTTGTCGTCATCGGTGTCGATCTTGCCGTCGCAATCGTTGTCGATGCCGTCGCACACTTCGGGGCCATCGGGGACGCCGCCGGGGCAGCCCAGCTCGCAGCCGTTGTCCACCTGGTGGTCGAGGTCGTGGTAGCCGCCCTCGCAGGCCAGGATCACGCAGGCGCTGTTCTGGCAGGTGGCGGCGGCGTGCGGCAGCAGGGTGCAGTTGCGCCGGCAGCCGCCGCAGTTCTGCGGGTCGCTGGCAAAGTCCTGATCCGCCACGTCGTCGACCTTGCCGTTGCAGTCGTTGTCGATGCCGTCGCAGATCTCGGTGCCGCCGTTGCTCTCGGCGCACTCGCAGCCGTCGGCGGCCATGCCGTTGGCGTTCTGGTAGCCGCTCTCGCAGCTGCCCAGCGAGCAGACGCCGCCGCTGCAGCTGGCGCCGGCGTGCAGGAAGGCGCAGCGGCGCCCGCAGGCTCCGCAGTTGGCCACGTCGCCCTGCTTGTCCGTGTCTTCGTCGACCTTGCCGTCGCAGTCGTTGTCCCGGTCGTCGCAGGCCTCCTGGCCGCCGTTGGTGACGGTGCAGCCGTATTCGCAGCCGTTGTCGGGCAGTCCGTCGAGGTCCTGGAAGCCGGGCAGGCAGTCGCCGCGCTTGCACAGACCGTCCTGGCACAGCGGGGTGGCGCTGGGAAAGCTGCAGACGTGGCCGCAGCTGCCGCAGTTGGCCGGGTCGGAGCTCACCTGCGCGGCGCAGGCGTCGGAGGGATCGCCGCCGTCGGGGGGCAGGACCACCGGGCCATCGGGGGGCGGCGGGAGGCCGTCGCTGGCGGGGGCCTCGGCGGGCGGGCCGTCGACGATCTGAAAGGGGGGCGCGTCCACCGCCGCGGCGTCGCCCACCCGGGGCACCGGCGGCAGGTCGTACCCGCGCACCTCGCAGCCCAGGGTGAAGACGGCGGCGAGCAGCCACAGCCGGCCGGCGGTCATCGGCGACCTCCGCGGCGGCGCAGAGCCAGTAATGCCAGCAAGAGGAAGACCGCCGCTCCCGGCGCACGGGGCGGCGCCGCCGATCCGAGCGCGCAGGCGCAGTCCGGGGCACTGGCCAGCACGCGGCCGCCCGAGACGCAGCCGTTGTCCACCGCGCAGGCGGGCGCTCCGTTGAAGGTGACGACACACAGGCTACAGGTGCCGCAGCGGGTGGTGGCGCAGGGGTCCGCGGTGCAGGCGCCGGTCTTGGGCACGCACACCTGGCCCTGGCCGCAGGCCATGGTGCACAGATCGGGCTGGCAGCCACCGGTCTCGGGGTTGCAGATCTGTCCGCCGCTGCAGCTGACCGCGCAGGTCGACCGCATGCAGGTGCCGGCCACGCACACGTCACTGCCCTTGCACGCCGGCGTGCAGGTGCGCAGGCACTGACCCTCGGAGCAGATCTCGTTGGCCGCGCAGGTCTTGCCCGCGCAGGGGTCCTCGCGGCAGACGCCGGGGTAGCCCAGGCAGACCTGGCCGCCCGGGCAGCCGAACACGTGGCAGTCGGCGCAGCTGCCGGTGGTGGGCAGGCAGGTGGTGCCGGGGTCGCAGGTGACGCCGGCGCAGCGGTCGACGCAGGTGGCGGTGCCGCCCTCGATCTTGCAGATGGCGCGGCCGCTGTCGCAGCCGGCCTGCAGGCAGGGGTTGGGCACGCAGGTGCAGCCGACCCGATCGGCGCGCGTGCAGGGTGACAGGGTGGTGGCGTCCAGGCAGACCCGGTCGGCGACGCAGGCGAACTCGGCCTGGGCGCAGGCGGGCAGGCAGCTGCCCATGGTGCAGCTGTACTTGTCGGGGCAGGGGGCGGCGCTGTCGACCTGGCCGTCGCAGTCGTTGTCCAGGCCGTCGCAGATCTCGGCCGAGGGGCCCACCTGGCCTTCACAGCGGAAGGCGCCGGCCACGCAGCGTTTCTTGCCGGCGCGGCAGACGCCCACACCCGCCCTGGCCGCGTCGTAGGCGTCCACGCAGGCGTCGCCTTCGCCGGCCACGTCGTCGTCGACCACCCCGTCGCAGTCGTCGTCCTGGCCGTTGCAGATCTCCGCGCGCGGGATGCAGACCCCGTCGCAGCCGCCGGGCACGTCGTCCACCATGCCGTTGCAGTCGTCGTCGGCGCCGTTGCACACCTCGGTCTGCGGGGTGATCGCTCCCTGGCACATGCCGAAGGCGTTGCCCACCGCCACCGTGTCCAGGCGGGGGCAGGTCTCGGCCCCCAGCCGGCAGATGCCCTGGCACATGCCGGTGCTGACGTCGCAGCCCAGCGCCACCGACGGGTAGCAGCGGCGCGAGAAGCCGTCGATCACGCCGTTGCAGTCGTTGTCCCGCCCGTCGCACACCTCGGTCGTCGGCTGGCTGCCGCCCTCGCAGATCAGGGCCCCGCCGGCGCAGCGGGTGGTCCCGGGGCGGCACTCGCCCACGCTCCCGCCGCAGGCCGGGCGGCAGACGCCGCCAGCGCCGCCGGGACAGGGGAACAGGTCCTCCTCCTCGTCGACCTGGCCGTCACAGTCGTCGTCGACGTTGTTGCACACCTCGGGCGTGCACATGGGGCAGCCGCCGGGGACGTCGTCGATCAGGCCGTTGCAGTCGTCGTCGGCGCCGTTGTTGGGGCAGGTCTCCTGGCCGGCCACCCCGGCGGGGGCGTCGCAGCGGGTGCCCAGTCCATCGGCGGTGCAGACCCGCACGCCGGTGCGGGCGCAGATGCCCAGCTGGCCGTTGCTGCAGCTTCCGCCCTTGTCGGGGAAGTCCTCGTCCTTCTGACCGTCGCAGTCGTCGTCGGCGTCGTTGCAGGACTCGATCAGGATGGAATCGCCGATGATCTGGGCCATGGCCGCCGACAGCGCGGCGGCGTCCTCCACCACCACCGCCCTGGTGGTGCCGCCGGCGGCGGCGATGGCGTCGAGGCTGGCGGTGATGGCCGCGTCGCTGGTGGCAAAGCCGATGACGTGCACCGGGATGCCGGCCGCCCGCAGCGCGGTGGCGGCGGCCACCGGATCGCCGCCGCAGGTCTCGTTGCCGTCGGTCACCAGGACCACGCGGTAGGGGCGGCAGGCCTGGCGGGAGTCGGCGCTGCGGGCGGCGGTCAGCTGGGTCAACGCCGACTGCAAGATGCCGCCCAGCGGGGTGGTGCCCGAGCCGCGCAGCTCGTGGTCCAGGCCGGCCGGCGGGGTGCCGCTGTAGTTGGCCTCGCCGTCCATCCAGGCCAGCAGCTCGGACCGGTTGTCGGGGCTGAACGACACCAGCAGGTCGCCGGCGGAGAAGCCGCCGGTGCAGGGAGCGGCGCCGGCGCCCTGCCAGCCGCCCGAGCCCAGCGAGGCGTTGGTGGTGGGGCAGGCGAAGTCGGTGGCGCGCTGGTGAAAGCGCATCAGCCCGAAGTCCACCTCGCCGAAGGCGCGCAGGACGTCGGAGATGCCGGACTTGACCTTGGCCAGGCGGCTGTCGTTGGCCACGCCGTCGCCGCAGCCGTACGACCCGCACTGCGTGCAGGTGAGATCGCTGCCCGGGCATTCGCTGGATCCGTCGCCGCCGGTGAAGGCGGCGGTGCAGGTGTCGAAGTTCATCGAGCCCGAGGTGTCGAAGGCGATCAGGATGCGGCCGCGGGTGTTGTCCGAGGGGACCACCACCGGGCGCTCGTCGTCGTCGAAGGCCGAGTGGCAGCCCGGATCGGCGGGGAAGTCGGTCTGGCCGTTGCCGTCGTTGTCGCGGCCGTCGGCGCACTGGGGCAGGTGCAGCTCGGTGCTGTCGCTGGCGTCGGTGCAGTCGGTGTCGGCGGGAAAGTCGATCAGGCCGTCGCCGTCGTTGTCCAGACCGTCGGAGCAGGCCGGTGCGCCAAGCTCGGTCTCGTCGTTGCGGTCGGCGCAGCCGGGGTCGGCGGGGAAATCGATCAGGCCGTCGCCGTCGTTGTCGATCCCGTCCTGACAGGGGGCGGGGGCGTCGCGCTCGTCGCTGTCCAGCGGCGAGCTGCAGCCCGGGTCGGCGGGGAAGTCGGTCTGGCCGTCGCCGTCGTTGTCGATCCCGTCCGAGCAGGTGGGCGTGACCGATACGAAGCAGGGCGAGCCCGGGTCGCTCTCCAGCTCGCCGCTGGCGGTGGCGGTGGCGCGCACCTCCAGGCCGCCGTACAGGGTGCCGAAGCCGGCGAGATCGGTGAGGCTCCAGCGGCCCCCGCTGGCGGTGGCGGTGCCCCGGGCGACGCCGTTGAGGTAGACGCGCACGGTGGTGCCGTCAGCCTCGCTGGTGGTGCCTTCGATGCGGGTGGCGCCGGCGCCGATCGGGCAGCGCACGTCGGGCGGGTCCGAGCGCGAGGCGCCCACCGGCACCTGGGCGGCGTGGGGAAAGTAGGTCTCGAACGACCCGCCGAACATGCTCTGCGAGGCCCACACCTGCAGATCGACGTTGTACAGACCGGCGGCGGCGCCGGCGGGGACCTGCGCGGCGAAGGACAGCGGCAAGGTGGCGCCGGCGGCCAGCGACGCGCCGGTGCCGTAGGTGGGGCGGTTGCCGGTGCAGCCCGAGTTGCAGGTCAGGGTGGCGCCGCCCAGGGTCACCGCGCCGCTCGCCTTCCAGCCGGTGGGCAGCACCAGGGTCAGCGAGGACAGCGAGGCGGCGCCGGTGCCCGGGTTGATCAGGCTGCCCGACAGGCTGGCCACGCCGCCGGCGGCGGTGGAGCTGATGCTGGCCAGGGTCGCCTTGATCACCGCCACCTCGCGCACGACGCTGAGGGCCTGGGCGGTGAAGCCGGGCGCGGGCAACTGGGTCGAGCGGTAGTTGGCGAACATCACGTTGGTGACGTGACCGGCGCCGCCGACCATGAAGCGTGCGGTCAGCTGGTAGCCGGCCGAGGGGAGAAGGTCGGCGCTGGGCCAGATCAGGCAGGTCTTGTTGTCGCCGTCGCAGTTGGTGACCAGGCTGGGGGCGCCGCCCGGGCCGGCGCTGCCCGAGCCGGCCACGTAGGACACGTCGGCGGCGTCGAACTTCAGGCGCACGCTGGCCTGGTTCTGGGTGTTGCGCGACAGGTTCTTGCCGGTGAGGGTGTAGGTCAGCACCTCGCCGGTGCGGGCCAGCGGCTTGTCGACGTCGAGATCGAACAGCAGGTTCAGGTACGAGCAGGCGGGCGAGGCCAGGTAGGTCGGCCAGGGGTTGTCCTTGCCGCGCACCGAATCACTGGCCGCCGAGGTGTCGCCGCCGGTCACCTCGGCGCAGTCGACGTCCTGGTTCTGCGTGGGATCGAGGGGCGTGCCCTTGACCCGCAAGGCGATCTCGGCGAAGCCCGGCTCGCCCACCCGCACCTCACCCAGCGCGAAGCGGACGGCGCGGGTGCTGGCGGGCAGCGGCGTGGCGGGCTTGAGGTCGTAACCGAGGGCGGTGTCCTGGTTCACGCGCAGCAGGGTGCCCGACCCGGTGGCGGCGACGCCGCTGCCGATCTGCGAGCCGGGATACTGGATGCGCTGCCAGGGTCCGTCGGTGTCGTTGAACTGGATGGTGCCGGCGGTGGGCTCGCTGGCCTCGTAGCGGTAGTGCGTCTGCGGGCCGGCCACCGGCGATCCGTAGAGGAAGGGGATGGTGCCGCGGCCGTTGTTGCCGACCGCATTCCCGCCGGCGTTGCTGACGCCGTAGGCGCGCACCTGGGTCCAGTCCCAGGCGACGTGGCTGTAGACCGGCGAGGCGGCGCCCAGCAGATTGATGATGGCGCCGATGTTGCGCGGCTCGGGATTCATCACCACGCCGTTCTGCAGGGTCAGAAAGCTGGCGGCCGGGTTGCGGGCCAGGGCGGCCGAGGTCGCATAGAACACGCCGGTGTCGGCGTAGACCTGCGCGATGGAGCCCGCGGGCAAGGTGCGCGTCCCGCCCGCGCTGGCCAGCCCGCTGAAGGTGGGACAGTTGCTTGCACAGCCATCCACCGCGATGCCCGGGTAGCGGGGCATGATGGTGAGGCCGTTCTCGTCGACGATGCGGACGCCGACCACCTCGGTGTTGCCGGGGATGTATTCGGTGAGGTACCCCTGCAACCCGCGCACGATCTTGTCCGGCACCGGGAAGTACTTGAAGCGAAAGAGGATCACGTCCCCGACCGAGACCTTGACGTCGGTGGTGCCGCCGCCGCTGGAGGTGCCGGTCTCGGGGTCGATCAGCGCCACGGTGGCGGCGGGCAAGGTCTTGTTGGACAGCACCTGCGCCACGCCATCGGCGCGGGCGGCGTCGCCCGGAGAAAGGAAGGCGGCGAGCGCGATGGCACCCGGAATGATGATTCGCGATCGAGGGATCAAGGCGCGCACGACGCACCGATCCTCGGTGGATCGAGCCGGCGCCTTGAGCGCCGACCCACGCCAGGACCGGCGGGTCACAGAGGCCGCCCGCCGTTCACGATCGCGCGGTCAAGCCCGGTGACGGAGCGAGGGGGAGCGTCGGGCTTCTTGCCACAGCCGATGGCGTACGGACCAGAGGCGGAGGCGGCGGTAAGCGGGAGAGAGTTGTACATGATGGTCGGGCACCCCGGGCGCCCGTTCGAGGCGGTCAGCACAACAATGTTGTACATGATGGTCGAGCGGCCCGATCGCCCGTTGGTGCGATCCCGCCACCTCGGCGGCGGCTCGGTGTGGGTCCGACACCGGAAACGACCGGCCCGGGCTCACTCCGATCCACCTGCGCGAAGGGTTCATCTCGGTTCCACTTCAAGAACGAGGTCGCCGCGCCGGCGGATGCAGAGCCGTCCAGCGCTCTTCCCGCTGCCGGAGCGGCACGCATCGACGCCGCCGGCCTAATCGTATTTCGGTCGGCGGCGAGGATCGAACGACGATGCGGACGCGAGCGGGTGCGAAGTGGGCGGCGATGTTGGGAAGTCTGGGTCTGCCAGCGGTGGTGGTGGTCGCGGTGGCGGGATGTGTGTCCGGACAGGTGAAGCCGCCCCTGCCGGAGGTGGACGGCGGTGGGTCTTCGGAAGCGCCGGCGGCGATCAGCTGTCCGGCCAGCACCGCCGAGATGCAGGCCACCTTGCTGGCGGTCCGCTGCGCCGGGGCCGGCTGCCACGGCAAGGATTCGCCCGCGCTGGGGCTGGATCTGGTCTCGCCCGGGCTGGAGGCGAGGTTGCTGGGGGCGCCGTCGATCGGCTGCCGCGGTGAACGGCTGGTGCTGCCGGGGCAGCCGGACCAGTCCGAGCTGTTCCGCAAGGTGGCCGCAGAGACGCCGGAGTGTGGGACCCGGATGCCGGTGGGGCTGTCGGCGTTCAGTGACGGCGAGATCGATTGTCTGCGCCGCTGGATCGCGGCCATGCCCGCGCTGCCCGACGGCGGCGCGGCCGACGCCGGGCCCGATGCCCCGCCGGGCCCCAGCTGCCCGACCGGGCAGAGCGCTTGCGGGCAGGCCTGCGTGGACCTGCGCGCCGACAACGCGAACTGCGGCCGCTGCGGCAACGCCTGCGGGGCGGGAGCCACCTGCCAGACGGGCGTCTGCACCTGCGCGGCCGGGCTCAGCGACTGCGGCAGCGGCTGCGTCGACCTGCAGGCCAGCGGCAGCCACTGCGGCTCGTGCGCGAACGCCTGCGGGACGGGGACCATCTGCTCGGCGGGTAGCTGTGTGCGGGGCAGCTGCCCCGGCGGGCAGACCAGCTGCAACGGCGCCTGCGTGGACACCTCGACCAGCGCGCTGAACTGCGGCGGCTGCGGCATGGCCTGTCCCGCCGGCAGCAGCTGCTCCGGCGGCAAATGTGGTTGCGGCTCAGGGCTGGTGTCATGCGGCGGCGGCTGCGTGGACACCAGCAGCAACTCGCAGCACTGTGGCGGCTGCAACGCGGCCTGCAGCGCGGGCTCGGCGTGCGTGAGCGGGGTGTGCAAGATCTCCTGCGCCGCCGGCACCACCCTGTGCGGCAGCGCCTGCACCGACACCAGCCGGGATCCGGCCAGCTGCGGCGGCTGCGGCAAGGCCTGCGGCGGCGGACAGGCGTGCCAGGGCGGGGTCTGCATCGACTGCGGCCCTGCGGTGAGCTTCGTCAATCAGGTGCAGCCGATCTTCAACGCCAGCTGCACCAGCAACTGCCACGGCGGCAACCACCCCTCCGGCGGCCTCAGCCTCGCCTCGGGCGCGGCCTACGCCGAGCTGGTCAACGTCACCTCCACCTGCGGCGGCAAGAAGCAGGTGGCCCCTGGCGCCGCCGACGCCAGCTACCTGATCAACAAGCTCACCGGCGTGGGCATGTGCGCGGGGTCGGTGATGCCGAAGATGGGCGGCGAGCTGAGCGCCGCGCAGATCGCCCTGATCCGCGGCTGGATCTGCCAGGGAGCGCCGAAGAACTGATCAGTACTGGAAGCGGGCGGTGGCGCCCACGCAGCCCTCGACGTCGATGGTGACGGGGTGGTCGGGCAGGGTGGCGTACAGGGTGAACTTCATCTGGGCGGGCTCGTCGGCCAGGTAGTCGAACACGTTGCGCATGTCGGTGGCGCGCAGGGTGACCGTGGCGCCGGGGGTGGCGCCGGTGCCGCGGGCGTATTCGGCCAGGGTGAACGGCGTCAGCGCGGGCTTCTTGCTGGAGGGGTTGAGGTCCACGGTCACCTTCTCGATGAAGCCGAGGTCGCCGCCGCTGGCGCTGAGGCTGATGTCCCGGAAGCGCACGTCCATGTCGAGGTCACCGGTGGCCGGGAACTGCTTGAGCGGGGCGCTGAAGTTCAGGGGGACCGGTCGGCTGGCGGGCAGGCCGGCGGGGGCGCCGGGGAAGCTCTGGTTGACCGAGGCGACGCAGATGCGCTGGGCCTGCACCTCCAGGTCCACCACGTTGCTGCAGCCCCCCACCAGGGCACTGGCCGCGAACAGCGCGCCCGCGCCCCAACCGACAAGACCGCTGCCCATCGTCGCCGCCCGCGTGTGCTTGACCATCTGTTCTCGCTGCTCCCGGTTCAGAAGTAGACCACCAGCCCCAGCTTCGCGGTGGGTCCGCGGTAGCTCAGCCGCGGCTCGCTGGCGTGGGCGCGTTCGTCCTTGATCGTCTCGCGCACGATCTGGTCGAACTGCTTGAGGCTCATGCGCATGGTGGTGAAGCCCGCGCGCAGGTAGAAGGTGAGCCGCCGCGAGCCCAGCTCGACGCCCGCGAGCGCGTTGGCGAACTGGTAGCTGACCCGCTCGAGGACCGCCAGGTCGCTCTGCTGGCCGGTGAAACGCTGGATGGCGGCGTTGACGTTGCCCTCGAAGAAATGCCCGACCTCACCGGTCAGCGACACCGGAAACCAGAACGGGTTCACGACGGTCGCCGAGGCATGCAGTCCCGGCCGGACCAGGTTGTGGCCGATGCCCACCCCGCCGCGCAACCAGCTGAACGGCCGGTACACGAACGACAGCCCCACGTCCGGCAGCACGCCCGACATCCCGGCGTCCACCGCGACGCCGAACCGCCGCAGCCCCACGCGCCCGCCGCTCGCCGACAGCGACAGGG
>JBKPRZ010000428.1:0-4378 GCA_046734815.1 Myxococcota bacterium
CGGATCGACGGGATCGATCTGCGCACCATCGAGACCGGCAGCTACCGGCGGCAGGTGGGGATGGTGCTGCAGGACCCGTATCTGTTCCATGGCACCATCGCCGACAACATCCGCTACGGGCTGCCCGACGCCGACATCCAGCAGGTGATCGCCTCGGCGCGCGCGGCCAACGCCCACGACTTCGTGTGCAAGCTGCCGCACGCCTACGACACAATCGTGGGCGAACGGGGGCACACCCTGTCGGGAGGCGAGCGGCAGCGCATCTCGATCGCCCGGGCGCTGCTGCACGACCCGCGCATCCTGATCCTGGACGAGGCCACCAGCGCGGTGGACACCGAGACCGAACGGAAGATCGAGGAGGCCATGCACCGCCTGATCGCCGGGCGGACGGTGTTCGCCATCGCCCACCGCCTGTCCACCCTGCGCCGGGCCAGCCGCCTGTTCGTGATCGAGGACGGCCGCCTGACCGAGTCGGGCACCCACGCCCAGCTGATGTCCAACCCCGCCAGCACCTACCGCCGCCTGGTCGAGATGCAACGAGACGTGCAACACGCCATCTGAGTGAGAGTCATGCAACCCGACGCCAGCAAGACCCTGATCCTCGCCGATCCTCATCCGGTGCGCTTGCAGCGCGGCCGCGACGGACGCCTGCACGCCAGCCGCGGGGGCGCGTTCACGCCGGTGCGTCCGGTGCGCTGTTTCCCCTGGTCCAACCCGGGGTGCTACGTCTCGCTGCGCGACGAGAAGGATCGCGAGGTGGCCTTCGTGGGCGATCCCGCCGACCTGGACGAGCCCTCCCGGGCCGTGCTGGCCGAGGAGCTGGCCCAGGCCGGCTTCGTGCTGCACGTCTCGCGCATCCTGGAGGTGAAGGAAGAGCTGGAGATCCGCATCTGGAAGGTGCAGACCCGCGAGGGCCTGCGCACCTTCCAGACCGGCCGCGACGAGTGGCCCCGGCCGCTGCCGGACGGCAATCTGCTGCTGTCCGACGTCGCCGGCGACCTGTACCTGGTCCCCCGAGCCGCCGAGCTGGATCCCACCAGCCGCCGGGTGCTGTGGGCGTTCATGGATTGAGCCCGCGCATCGCGTGCAACTTCGCGGCGGTTGTGGCATCGGAGTAGGGCGTGAGCGCCATGGCGCAGAGAATCGAGACCGCAGAGGCGGAACGGGCGCGGGCGCGGGCGGGCGTGCTGTATGCGCTGGCGGCGTTCCTCATCTGGGGGGTGGTGCCGCTGTACTTCACGGCGGTGCGGGAGGTGGCGCCGCTGGAGATCATCGCGCACCGGATCGTCTGGTCGGTGGTCTTCCTGGTCGGGTTGCTGGCGGTGTCGCGTGGATTCGGCGAGCTGCGCGCGGTGCTGGGGCAGCCACGGGTGCTGGCCACCCTGGCGCTGAGCTCGGCGCTGATCGCCGTCAACTGGTTGACCTTCGTGTGGGCGGTCAGCGTGGGGCGGCTGCTGGATACCAGCCTGGGCTACTTCATGACTCCGCAGGTGAACGCGCTGCTGGGTCTGGTGTTCCTGCACGAGCGGCTGCGGCGGGTCCAGTGGGTGGCGCTGTTCCTGGCGCTGGCGGGGGTGGTCAACCAGATCGTGCTGCTGGGTCAGCTGCCCTGGATCGCGCTGGTGCTCTCGGCCAGCTTTGGCTGCTATGGCCTGTTCCGCAAGCGCGTGAAGGTGGACCCGGTGACCGGGCTGCTGGTCGAGACCCTGGCCATCTCGCCGCTGGCGGTCGCGTACCTGCTGCACCTCGAGCGTACCGGCACGCTGCGCTTCGGCCATGCCGGCGCGGGGATCACCGTGCTGCTGCTGTTGCTGGGCGTGGTCACGGCCGTGCCGCTGATGCTGTTCACCGCCGGCGCCCAGCGCCTGCGCCTGGTCACCATCGGCCTCATGCAATACATCGGCCCCAGCATCACGTTCGTGCTGGCCTTCGTGGTCTACCGCGAGCGCTTCGTGCTGGCGAAGGTGCTGACCTTCGTCTTCATCTGGACGGGCATCCTGCTGTACGCGGCCGACAGCTGGCGCACGCGCGCGTAGGGTCAGGCGGGGCGGAACGCGCGGATCGCCTTGCCGGCGGCGGCCAGGTTGGCCAGGCGCATCTCCGAATATTTGCGGGACAGAACCAGGCCGTCGGCGCCGGCGCCCAGGGCGGCGGTGACCGACTGGTACACGTCGTCGGCGGTGGTCTTCTTTTCGCCCTCGCCGGTGGGGATGTCGATGTCGATGCCGGGGTAGATGGCGCAGTGGCCGTCCACGTCGGCCCGGGCACGCTTCGTCTCACGGGCCACGTAGTCGGCGGGCATGCCCCCCTTCGGCAGCTTGCCCAGGTCGTGGGGGGCGTAGCCGAGGACGCGGTCGTGAAAGCGCAGCACCTCGTCCTTGGGGATGTCGCCGAAGATTGTCGACGCCACCGTGTCGATGTAGCGGGCATAGCGGGGGCCGCCGCAGTTGTTGTACACGACCACCTTCAGGAAGTCGGCCACCTTGGCCAGGGCGGCGTAGTCCTGCTCGGCGCGGAAGAACGGGCTCCAGGAATTGTTGTGCCAGATGTGAAAGCCCACCTGGGCCTGCGGCCGGCGCTTCTTCACGGCGGCGTGCACATCGGCGTAGATGGCCTGCTGCCCGTCGGTCCACAGCTTCTGCCAGGCCAGGATCTCCGGGTAGCTGACCAGCAGCCGCCAGAACGAGACGAACATGCCGTCGGGCGGGCGCTGGCCGGTGCCCGCCCGCTGGATCAGATCGGCCAGCTTCTGGTAGCCCTCGCGGGCGCGGGCGGGGTCGATGCCGCGGGCCTTGCCGGCGGCCTGGTGGAACTTGCAGAAGCAGGTCACCCGGGTGGGATCGCGGCGGCTGTCGCCGTGGCGGGCGCCGATGGCGTTGCCCAGCGGGCCCTGCCGCTCCGACCCCCACATCAGCCCGTCGATGGGGTACGAGGCGGCGTGGTCCTCGGTCAGCCCGATGATGAAGGCGCGGTAGTCCGGGTTGTAGGTGCACAGGGTCTCGGCCGGGCGGCCGGCCAGGTCCACCTCGGCCAGCTTGTCGATGTTGGGGATGCCGGTGCGAAAGACGTCCTCGTTCCAGCAGTACACCTTCATCCCGCGCGCGTGCGCCCGCGGCAGCACCTCGGCCAGGATGTCCAGGTCACCATGGTCGGTGGCCCGCGTCTCCTTCAGCACCGTCTTGCGATAAAAGGCCGGGTGCGGGCGGGCGAAGTTGCCGCCGTGGTAGTCGGTGTCCGGCTCCTGCTTGCCGTGGTCAGGAAAAGGCTGGCCGGGGATCTGCCGGCCGGCGATCCCGCGCCCGTAGGAGAACGTCGCCAGGAAGATCGTATCGGCGGCGCCCTTCTCCTGGATGATGTCCAGCACCTTGTCGACGCCCTCGTCGACGAACGACACCGCCCCCACCTGGATGCCGATGATCGGCTTGCCGACAGCCGCCGCGGCTGCCGCCCGCCCCCCCAGCGCAGCGCTCGCCACCACCCCCGCGCCCGCCCGCAGCAGCTGCCGCCGATCGAGCGAGGCGGAGGAAAAGGATGAAGGAGGGGCCGCTCCAACGGACTTCTTGACGTCGGTCACGGTGCGGAGACCTTACACCCACAGCACCGCCGACCCAACCCGGGCGAATTGACGACCTCGGCCCGTCGACGCCACCTCGTCGGGCGACGTCGCTGGCCGTGTCCCGGCGTCTACTGCTCGGCGATGCTGATGTTGCTGAGGAAGACGGTGCGGGTGGCCTTGGCGCCGTGGCCCCAGTAGATGCCGCAGTCGAAGCGGCCGTCGTTGCCGGCGTCGCCCTTGCCCTGGCCGACCATCTTGCCGTTGATGAAGAACTTGATGGCGCCGCCGCCCTTGTATTCGGTGTCGACGCGGAAGTCGTACCACTTCATCGGCTCGAGCTTCATCACGTTGCCGGTGCTGCCGCTGCCGCGGTGGACGTCGGCCTTGACGTTGCCGCCGGTGTCGACGTCGAACATCCACAGCGGCCCGCCGTCGCGGATGATCTGGGCGAAGTGGGCGCCCATGCTGACGTTTTCCCACATGAAGCCCCAGGAGATGCTTACTGTGGAGCCCGGCTTGATGGTGTAGCCCTTGGCCGCCGAGAACCAGCTGCGCGGCTCGGTGCCGCCCGAGGTCCGGAAGTTGTCGCCCGCCTGCCACTTGATGGCGACCACCTTGCCCCGCTGCTTGGTCGGGTCATCGACGATCTGGATGCGCTCGACCGGCAGGTTGGCGGGCGAGCGGCTCAGGCCGTCCAGGCTGCCGTCCTCGAAGTCACGCCAGAAGACCGACTTGCCCTCGGCCATCGGACCCTGGCCCGGCGCCGGCGTGCCCGCCGAGGCACCGCCGTCGGTGGCGGGGGGAGGCGGAGGAGGCGTGGGG
>JBKPRZ010000429.1:0-6524 GCA_046734815.1 Myxococcota bacterium
GACACCAGCGGCGCCGCCGGGCACACCGCCGGCGTTCGGGACCGGGCCGGCGGTGGGGCCCACGGTCACGGCGGCGACGGTGGCCGAGGCGGAGAAGCTGGTGCAGGTCGAGTACCGGCCGGCCGAGCGCGCGCAGGCCGCGGGCAACTGGCGGGTGTCGATGGCCCCGCTGCTCGAGCGGCGGACGGGGCCGCGGCGGGTCGCGCTGGAAGAGGGGCTGGCGCCGGCCAGCCGCTTCGACCCGGTGCTGCCCGGGCACCGGGCGGGGCCGGCGCGCGATCGCTTCGTGGGCAGCCGGCGCAAACCTCGGGCCTTGCCGGCGCGGGACGAGGACATCGCCTTTGCCAGCGTGGTCGAGCTGGGCGGCTGGATCCGGTCGCGCACCCTGAGCGTGGAGCGGCTGACCGGGATCTGCCTCGAGCGGCTGCAGCGTTTCCAGCCGAAGATCAACGCCACCATCACGCTGACGCGGGAGCTGGCCCTGGCCCAGGCCCGCCGCGCCGACGCCGAGATCCGCGGCGGGCACTACCGCGGGCCGCTGCACGGGATCCCCTGGGGGGCCAAGGACCTGCTCGACACCGCCGGCATCCCCACCACCTACGGGGCCGAGCCGTTCCGCGATCGCGTGCCGAACCGGGATGCCGTGGTGGTCGACCGGCTGCACGCGGCCGGGGCGGTGCTGGTGGCCAAGCTGAGCCTGGGCGCGCTGGCGCTGAACGACATCTGGTTCGGCGGGCAGACAAGCAACCCGTGGCTGCTGGAGGAGGGCTCCTCGGGCAGCAGCGCCGGTCCGGGCGCGGCCACCGCGGCCGGCTGCGTTCCGTTCGCGCTGGCCAGCGAGACCGGCGGCAGCATCATCGGTCCGGCCATGCGCTGCGGGGTGGCCGGCCTGCGCCCGACCTTCGGGCGGGTCCCGCGCACCGGCGCCATGACGTTGTGCTGGTCGCTGGACAAGCTGGGGCCCATGGCCCGCTCGGTGGAGGACACCCTGCTGGTGCTGCGGGCCATCTCCGGCCGCGACGGCGGCGACGTGGCCAGCGTCGACAGCAGGCTGGACTACGACGGCGGCGCGCCGGTGCGGGGCCTGCGGGTGGGTTACATCGCGCGCTGGCTGCACGAGCCGCCCGCCACCGACGTGGACCGGGCGGCGCTGGAGACGGTGCGCGGGCTGGGGATGACGCCGGTGGAGGTGTCCTTGCCCGACTGGCCCTACTCGTCGCTGAACACCATCCTGTTCGCGGAGGCGGCGGCGGCCTTCGAGGAGCTGACCGCCGAGCGCGGGCTGGACAAGCTGAAGATGCAGGTGCCCGACGCCTGGCCCAACATATTCCGGCAGGCGCGTTTCCTGTCCGCGGTCGACCTGGTGCAGGCCGATCGTTTGCGGCGCAAGGTGGCGCAGGAGATGGCGCGCGTCTTCCAGTCGGTCGATCTGCTGCTGGTGCCGTCGCTGCGGGACGAGATGCTCACCATCTCGAACCAGACCGGCCACCCCTCGCTGACCCTGCGGGCCGGTTTCATCGAGGTGGGGCAGGCGCGCAGCGACTGGGCCCCCGACCCGGCGCGCCCGCTGCCCACCTTCCAGCCTCCGCGCCGGGTGCCCCACGGGATCACGCTGATCGGCCGGCTGTTCGACGAGGGCCTGCTGGGCCGGGTGGGGGTGGCCCTCGAGCGCGCCTTCGCCGTCGCCGACCAGCGCCCGCCCGGGTTCTGATCGCGGGCGCTAGTCCACGTCGGGGGCGGTGGGATCGTCGCCCGCCGGCGACTGGGGGGGCAGGGTGGTGCCGGGGCTGAAGCGCAGGATGGCGGCGCGGATCTCTTCGGTGGGGCGGTTCAGGTCCACCGGCGCGGGCCGGCCGGTCAGGCGCTCGAGGGCGCGGGCGGCGAAGTGGCGGACCAGCGGGTAAGGATGCGCCAGAGCGGCGGCGACGGCCGGGACGGCGGTGGATACGCGCGCCTCGCCCAGGGCGGCCACGGCGGTCAGCTGCTCGTGCGGGCGGCCGCGGGCGGCGGTGGCGTCCAGCACCGGCGCGCCCAGGTCGCCGTACAGACGCAGCAGCGCCGACCGGTCGTAGCGCTTGCCCCAGAAGCGCTCCATGGCTGACACCAGCGATCCGGCAGAGGCACGCGGGTGGCAGAGGGCGCACTCCAGCGGCCGGTCCTGCTCGACGCGGGCGCGGTCGGTGGGCGATCCGATGCGGTGGTAGCGGGTCAGCTCGTAGCCCAGGCCGGCGTTCTTGCGCGGCATGTGGCAGGCGATGCAGGCCCCGCCGGCGCCGGCGGGGTCGTGGTGGGCGTGCTGGCGCAGCGAGGCCGGCTGATCGAGGCCCTGGTGGCAGGTGGTGCAGACGCGGTTGCCGGCGGGGGTGGCCAGCGCGCGCAGCGCCTCGGGCCGATCGGGCGCGTGCGGGTCGTGGCAGGTTGTGCAGGCCATCTGCCGGGCGCAGCCACCCAGCAGGAAGTCGCGCGCCTCGCCCGAGTTGATCGAGCTGCCGCCCGGGTCGTGCCGGCGCTGGCCCCCTTCCCAGGTGTACGGGTAGCGGGAGAACAGCACCTGGTGGCAACGCGCGCAGGTGCGGTTGATCCAGCCCGCGCGCGCCGGGCCGGGGCCGGGCAGGCTGACCGACAGGAAGGGGCTGCGCGGCTCGAAGGTGGGCAGCACCAGCGGGTCGTCCACGTGCTCGCGGCTGCCGCCGTGGCAGGCCTCGCAGCCGATGCCCACCTCGATCAGGTTCGACTCGGCCAGCCGGTCGTGGCTGGTGCGGGCGGCCTCGGCCAGCAGATCGGTGGTGGTGGCGCCGGCGGACGCGGCGCCGCCCAGCGCCTGGATCTCGTCGCGCAGCGACTGGTCCAGGGCGGGGCGGTCGGTGATGTGCAGGACCGTGCGGCGGTCGGCCGGCAGCAGGCGGTCCACCAGCACCGACTGGTGGGCGGGGGCGCCGGCGCCGTGCAGGGCGGACCAGTCGTGCAGGAACTGCGGGACGGTGTTGTGGCACGAGATGCAGGTCTGGTTCCAGACGCCGCCCGCGCGCAGGCCCGGCCGCTCGCCCACCATCACCGAGTAGCCCTTCAGCCGGAACGAGCCGCTGGCGAACACGTACGACACCGGCAGCACCAGCTCGGCGGCGGGATCGCCCAGCACGCGGGCGCCCGGGGTGGTATCGGCCACCTCCAGGCCGGCGAAGTCCTCGCGGTAGCGGCCGCCGATCACCTTGGTCACGCGGTACAGGTGGTCGCCGAACAGCGGCGACTGCACGCGCAGGTAGCGCTCGGGGCCGCGCTGCTGGAAGGTGGCGCGGTCGTTCTTGAACCGGAAGCTGCCCCCGTCGAAGGGCGCGCGCACCTGCGCCTGTGCGGGCAGGCGGGTCATCCGCCGCATGGGCGAGTCGTTCCAGGCGGCATACACGCGCGGGTGGCAGCCGGCGCAGGCGGCCGAGCCGGCATAATCGGCGCGCGTGATGTTGCTGCGGACCACCGCCGCGCCCGGGTGGGGCGCCGCCGCCGTGACCGGCCCACGCAGTCCCGGAGGGTGTGGCCCGCAGCCGACGCCGACCAGGGCCAGCAGCGGCAGAGCGCACAGCGGGCGGCGCCTGGCCAGCCGAACGACCGGCTTCATGGGTGCCATGTTGGTGCGGATTTGCAATCCTTACAAACTGTTTGCCCCTGTTTGAGGATCGCGGCCGGTCGATGTCCCACCTTTGGAGCAAGAGCAACGCGCGCCCCCGGAAGGAGACCTCATGGCACGACGACCAGAGACGCTGACTTTGCCGATGCAGCTGACCCGCCGGACGGTGGCGGGCGGGCTGCTGCTCGCCGCCGGACGGATGGTGGTGGGATGCGGCGACGGCGGCGACACCGGCGGTGCGGCCGGGTCGGGCGGGGTGGGGGGCAGCGGCGGGACGGGCGGGACCGGCGGCGCCGGATCCGGCGGCCCCTGGGCGACCGGCGGGACGAAATCGATGCAGGGCAACTATCCAGATCCTTTCCCCACCGCCGCGGCCAGCTGCCTCCTGGCGACCGCCGCCACCGAGGGCCCCTGCACCGAGGCGGCCGATCAGGTGCGCAAGGACATCAGCGAGGGGCTGGGCGGCCTGCCCATGCGCCTGGCGCTGAAGGTGGTCGACGGGTCGTGCAACCCGATTGCCGGGGCCAACGTGAAGATCTGGCACACGCAGATCACGGGGAGCTATTCGGGCAACACGCCCAACAACGGCATGTGCCTGAAGAACCAGGCCGATGCCAGCCGCCATTACTTCCGCGGCGTGCAGACCACCGACGGCGCCGGCCGGGTGGACTTCGACAGCTGCTTTCCCGGCTGGTACCCGGGGCGGGCGGTGCACATCCACTACACCGTGTCGCTGGCCGGCCGCAGCTTCAGCTCGCAGCTGCTGTTCGATCAGGCGTTGATCAGCGACGTCTTCGCCAACCACGCCGAATACCAGCCCTACGGCCCGCCCGACACGCCCAACGCCAGCGACGGGATCGTGCGCGCCGGCAGCCTGGCGGGCTACACGGTGGGCACGGCGCGCATGACCGACGGCGCGCTGATGGCGGCCAAGCAGCTGGTGGTCAGCCTGGGCTGACGGCGCGGCTGGCTTGTGGCGGCCGGCGCCACAGCTGTGGCCGAAGGCTCGACACCACCGGGCGCGCGAGCGCCGGATCCCGGCCGCGAAAGCGGGAGGGCCGGGCGGCACGCGGGTTGCGATGCGGGGGCGCGAGGGCGGGCGGGACGGCGGGCAACCCAGACGAGCCAGGAGAGAGCCATGCTAGCGCGCGAGATCGGCAGCGGTCCCCCCATCCAGCACCCCCACGACGAGGCGCCGCCGGCCCCACCGCCGCCCCCGCCCCCGCCGCCGCCTCCCCCCGACAGCATCGAGCCACCGCCCGCCCACTGTGGGTGGGCGCCCGCCGATCCGGGCGCGCCGGGACTGCACCCGGACAAGGTGGAGCCGGGCCCCAACGGCTTCCGGCTGGGGGTGCAGGGACCCGACCCGCTGCTCGAGCCCGGCGGCACGCACGACGACCAGGAGTACCAGCGTGACAGGCTGATCGAGCTGTCGGGCCAGGCCGCCCTGTCGTACGCCACCGGGCACATCCCCGGCCTGCCCCGGACGCCCTCCGACGACCACGTCCGCGACACGCTGGCCGGGCTGTCCCCCAACCCGCCCATCGGCGCCGACGGCAAGGAGGTCACCCACGCCGTCTACCAGAGCCACATCCCCAACGCGACCCCGCAACAGGCCTACGACCACTTCGTGCAGAACCCCAACGAGGTGTTCAGCGCCGGCGGGATGGAGATCCGGCCTCCGGCCCAGCGGCTGGAGGATGGCGGGCGCTACATGCTGGAGATCGGCGGGCCGACACCGGCCTGGTTGCCCGTGGAGATGAAGCTGGATCCGGCGAACAAGGCGGTCACCATCAACACCCTGGACGGGCACGTGCTGCGCGGGTCGCAGACCTTCACCTTCACCGACGACTGCGCCGGCGGCACCACCTTGACCCAGGACGCCCGTTTCCAGGCCAGCTCGCGGCTGCCCGACGAGCTGCAGGAGCTGACCTCCATCTCCGGCGGCCAGCACCGCACCTGGCAGGATGCCCACCGCGAGATCTACGAGCAGTTCAACGGCGATCGGGGCTACCGCGGCACCGGCACGGACTTTCTCAACCGGCAGCAGATCGACACCTGGATCGAGGCCGGGACCAACATCGTCCGGGACCCGGGCAACGCGGCGGACGTCGGCATCGACACCGGCGGCGAGGTGGCGAACTGGGCGCTGGATCACCTGGGCCAGGACCAGACCGGCGACTGGGTCAGCGCGCAGGCCGACCAGCTGGGCGACCGGGTCGAGAACGTGATCGACTGGCTGAACCCCTTCGCGTGATCCCGGGGCCCGGGGGTTACACTCCGGGCGGGCGGGACGTCGTTAGGGGTAACACTGCAACCGGAAGCCCTCGAACAGCTGTACCGTCGCTTTGCACCCGTGGTCCACGCCCGCATCCGGCGGATCGTCGGGCGGGATGCGGACGACGTCGTGCAGGAGCTGTTCGTGCGCCTGCTGGGCAGCCGCCCCGACGAGAAGAACATTGCCGCCTGGATCTTCACCACCTCGACCAACCTGGCCATCGATCGCGTGCGCCACCGCGCGCGCCGGGACGCGGCCTGGCAGGACGAGGTGCGCGCGGCCGCGCGCGGCTGTCCGGACGCCGAGAGCCTGCTGGCCAACCACGAGATCGCGCGCAAGGTGCTGGCCAGCCTGGACCACAAGACACAGGAGGTGGTGGTGCTGGTGATCTTCCAGGAGCTCACCCAGGAGGAGGCGGCGCAGCGGCTGGGCCTGTCGCGCAAGACCGTCAACGAGCGGATGCAGCGATTCCAGGACCGGGCCCGCGCCCTGGTGCAGACATGGCGAACCTAGAGCATCGCCATCTGTCGCTGGACCTGATCGATCGGCTGCTGGCCGGGGTGCTGCCGGCCGACGAAGCCGCCGCGGCCGAGGCGGCCGGCGCGGCCTGCCAGGCCTGTGGCC
>JBKPRZ010000430.1:0-4363 GCA_046734815.1 Myxococcota bacterium
CACCGGGGGTGTCGCGGCCAAGGTGGCGGTCGGGCTCGCTGCTCCCTGAGTCCGCTCAGGGCGGGGAGACCGGCGGCGGCGTGGTCGCCTCGGCGGCGCGGGCCGCCTCGGCGGCCTCCTCGACGGTCACCAGGCGCTGAAGCCGGCTGGACCAGACCAGGCCCCGGCGCGCCCGCTGCGACTTGGCCGACCGTTCCGGCGGTCCCACGGTCACGACCCTGGGCGTGTGTGCCTCGGCCGTGGCCGCGGGCTCGCGCGGCGCGGGGGCTGACGCAGCGATGGGCGCGGGCTTTTCGGCGGGGGCTGGCGCGGCGATGGGCGCGGGGGCTGGCGCAGCGATGGGCGCGGGGGCTGGCGCAGCGATGGGCACCGACCTCTCGGTCACCAGGGGCGGCAGGGCAGGGGGCGCCGCTGGCGGCGACGGGGGCAGCGGTGGGACCGACTGGGCCACCGCCGGCTTCGCGATCGACGGGTCGGGCGGGATGGGCACGCTCCTCGGATCCACCGACACGACGATGACCAGGATCGTGGCCACCGCTCCGACCGTCGCTGCTCCGACACGCGCGAGCATGATGCCCATCCGTCGGCGCCGGCCCGGAGCCACGGTGGCCTCACCGGAGGTCGCCTCGCCGGTGGCTTCGGCGGCGTCGGCGCTCCGCTCGCCGTGCGCTTCGTCGCTGTCGTCTCGCTCGGCGGGATCATCGGGACGGGACAGCGCCTCGAAACCGTGGGCCGAACCCTCCTGCACCTGAGCCCGCACCGCCGTCGCCAGCGCTTCGGCGAACTCCGCCGCCGAGGCGAACGGGGCGCCCGCGCCATGGCCGCGGCCGCGGGTGATCACCTGGCGGGCGGTCTGGACGCCCCCGCGTGCGCGCACCGACCGGTGCGCGGGCAGGTCCAGTGGCGCCAGCAGCCGCTCGGCGATCTCCGCCAGGCCGCCCAGGTCGAGCGTGATCCGCCGGTCGGGGCCGGATCCGGCGGTGGGCCCGCCCGGCTGCAGCCAGCGCAGGGCGAAGCCTCCCAGCTTCACCCCGCCGCTGCCCAGGCCGGCGTCCTCGATCAGGAACACGTTTTCGGGCGTGACCTTCTCGTGGGCAATCCCGCGCGCGTGCGCGGCCCCCAGCGCCTGGGCGATGCCGGCCACCACGCCCAGCGCCGCCTCGGCCGACGCCGCCCGGCCCCGGTGCAGCCACTCGGCCAGGGTGCCGCCAGGCAGCTCCCAGATCGCGGCGGTCTTGCCGTCCGGCAGCTTGCCCAGCCCGATGACCGTGAGGACATTCGGGTGTAGCGCCTCGGCCAGCGAGGCCAGCTCCGCCTCGAAGGCCTCCAGCGCCGCCGCGTCCTGCCCGGGCGCGAACAGCTCGACCAGGAACCGTCCGGGCACCGTCGGGTGCGTCGCCTCGTAGGTCTCCGACGTCTCGGACGAGCGGAGGCAGCGGACCAGCTGGTACGAATCAGCTTCGCTGGACATGGAAGGACGCTCGACCTACCGGCATGGGTGCGCTCGCGGCCCTGACTGTTTCCCTACACCCAAACCCCCCCTCTTTGGAAATTAATCGGGGGATCCCCACGGTGCAATCAGCCGCCCCCCACAGGTCCGGACCGCGATCACAAGGGGCTACGTTTGCGCAGAGGACCCTCCCCGTGGGCGCGGCTGGCGGCCACCCGGTCCAGGGCCTGGCGGGCCCGCTCGGCGCGACGGTCTGTGCCTCCGCCCCAGGTCCGGAGCAGCGAGGCGCAGGTTTCCGCCAGCACCGGGCTGTCATCGTACACCGCAAAATGCCGCAGGATGGGAACCGCCTCCTCGTCGCCGATGGTCTCCAGGACCTGGATCAGCCGGGCGCGGCCGCGCTCGGGCGCCGTGTGCAGCGCGATCTCGATCTGGGGAAGGGCCTTCTGCCCGAACGCCGCCAGCCGGGCCCGGGCCGCGTCCTCCGTGCTCGCGCTGTCCCGCACCAGCACCTTCACCTCGGCGCCGATGTCCCGGTAGGAGGTGTCCTCGCAGGCGATCGCCAGCACCGCGCCAACCGCGAGCAGAAGGTCCAGCCGGGCGATCAGGCGGCGCACGGCTCGGGCGCCTCGGCCGGCCGGCCGTTTCCCCGCTCGTGCCGGGCCAGCGATTTGGCCACCGCGTCCGCGGGTCCGGTCAGGGCTGGCCGGCCATCGTCGAAGGAGCGCACCCGGTCCCAGAACGCCTCGCCCAGGTCCAGCAGCGCGCGCGGGTCCTTCAGCTCGCCCGCCCGCTGCCGCAGCTCCGCCCCGCCCCGCAGGGCCCGCGAATACCAGGCCAAGGTCTTGCGCAGCTCGTGGATCCACATGCGCTCCACCGCATGCGCCAGCACCAGGTCGGCGTGACGGCGCCAGGTGGCGTGGCGCTCGGCCAAAGTGGGCGGCCCGGGATCAGCCTCGCCGCGCGCGAGCGCGGCCACCGAGCGGAACAGCCAGGGGTTTCCCATCGCCCCGCGCCCGATCATCACGGCGTCACAGCCGGTCTGGTCCAGCGCCTTCCGCCAGTCTTCCACCGTCCGCACGTCGCCGTTGGCCACCACCGGGATCTCGCGCGGCAGCGCCGCCCGGACCTCGGCGATGGGCTGGAAGCGGGCCTGGCCCGAAAAGCCCTGCGCGCGCGTGCGGCCGTGCACCGTGATCAGCGCGGCCCCCGCGTCCACCAGCGCCCGGGCGAAGGTGGGCGCGTTGATGCTGCAGTCGTCCCAGCCCAGCCGGTGCTTGACGGTGACCGGGACCGAGGCCGGCACCGCCCGTCGGACCGCGGTGACGATCTCGACCGCCAGCTCGGGCTCGCGCATCAGCGCCGAGCCGCACAGGCCCGCGGTCACGCGCTTGGCCGGGCAGCCCATGTTGATGTCCAGGACGCTGGCGCCCACGTCGATGGCCATCTCCGCCGCCCGGGCCAGCACCGCCGGCTGGCGCCCGAAGATCTGCACCGCGAACCGCCGCCCGCCCAGGCTGGGCAACATGCGCCCCACCGCCTTGCTGGCGCCGCGGGTGAGCGCCTCGGCGGACAGGAACTCGGTGTAGGTGAGGACCGCGCCCAGCTCCTCGCAGATGGTCCGGAAGGGCAGATCGGTGACCGCCTCCATCGGGGCGAGGAGGGCGCCGGGGTCCAGGGTCAGCGCACCAAGACGCATGAAGCGTCCTACGATAGCAGAGCGCCGGTCTCAGCGGCTCTTGATGGTATAGGTCTCCTGGCCAGTGACGTCCCCGAAGGTGGCGCTCACCGTCACGGTGCCGGGCATGCGGGCGAACAGCACCCCGGCGGCGTCGACGCTGGCGTTCTCCGCCCCCGCCGTCACCGCCCAGCGGACCTGGTTGTTCATCAGCTCCCGGGGCGGGCTGCCGTCGGCGTAGAAGGCCTGCACCGACAGCCGGTAGCTCAGCCCCACGAAGAAGTCCGAGTTGGCGCTGGTCAGCCGCAGCTCCTGGATCTGCATCGGGGTGCCGCCGCACTCGAGGGTGCCGCTGGCGGTGGTGGAGAAATAGCGGGCCGTCACCGTGCTGGAGCCGACGGCGTTGCAGCGGAAGCGCCCCGATCCCAGCGAGGTCACCACCGTCGAAGAGGCGCTCCAGCTGGCCTGGTTGCTCACGTCGATCGACCCCGGCCCGGTGCGGGCGATGGCCTGGAAGACCACCGTCGCCCCCACCATCGCGCGCGCGGCCACCGGCGACAGCACCAGGGTGGTCACCTCGTCGCCGCTCACCTGGATCACGGCCTCGGAGCGGGCCCCCGCGAACTCGGCGCTGACCACGGTCTGACCGGCGCGCACGCCGGTCACCCGCCCGGGCGGCTCGACCGGGGAGCCCACCCGCGCGAACCGGCCGTCGGCCGACAGCCAGCGGGTGCCCGACGTGACGTCAGCCTCGCTGCCGTCGAGGTAAAAGGCGCGCGCCTGCAGCTGATCGGTCTGCCCGACCGACACCTGCAACTGCGTCGGCACGACCGTCAGCTGGGTCACCGGCGCGGCGGTGATGGTGATGGGCGCGCTGCCGCGGCCGAGCACCGGATGGATCGCGTGCACGACGGTCTGGCCGGCAAGAAGAGCGGTCAGCCGACCGCTGCGCTCGGCCACCTGGGCCACCCGTGGGTCGTCCACCCGCCAGATCAGCTCGGTGTCGGGGGTCAGATCGCGCGGCCCGGTCCCCAGATCGGCCAGCGCGCGCAGCTGGATGCTCTGGCCGACCGGCAGGGGAGGGGCGTCACCGGGCACGATCACCAGCGCCACCTCGCCGGGCCGGAAGTCCGGACCGACATCCCGCCGGCCGCCCGCATCCGCCGCCGGTCCGCCGCTGGCGTCGCGCCCGCCCGTGCCGCCGGTGCCGGGCATCCCGTCGCCGGCACCGCGAC
>JBKPRZ010000431.1:0-10589 GCA_046734815.1 Myxococcota bacterium
GGGCGGCGGCGCGCACCTGGGCCACCGGGTAGCGGCCGAAGGCGTACCCCACCTGCCCTTCCAGCGACAGGCGGTCGTGCAGGGCCAGCGCGCGCGCCACCAGGCCGGCGCTGCCTTCGAAGGCGGTGGCGACCGATTCGAACGGCCCCGAGACCGGATCCTCGCCGCGCAGGGCGAAGCGCTGCCCCTCGAGGTGGGCGGCCAGGCCCAGCGGCCGGTTCGGCGCCAGCCATTGACCATCGAGCAGCAACTGCGCGGGCGCCTGCCCGTGTGCGCGGATGCGCCGATCCGGTCGGCTGATCGTGTCGTTGCGCAGGGTCAGCGCCGAGCGCAGCTGCAGGCGGGCGCGCGCCGGAAGGGTGGAGGCGTGCGGGTCCGCGGAGGGCGCGTCGGCTGGCTCGGGCGCGGCGCGGCCGGCGCTCGGGGGCAGCGCCAGCAGGCCGATCAGCCCGAGCAGCAGTCGGTCGTGGCGCCGCGACCGCGTTCGGGTTCGGCGCTCTGATGTCTGGGGATCCGGGTCGCCGGCACGCACGCTCGTCAGATCAGGAGATCGGCGGATTTGCGCGGCGCTTGAGGGTAACCCTTCATGCCCGGCGTGGATCGGTCGATGTACAGCACTGCCGTGTACAGCGCCCACTCCCGTCTCGCGCGTGTGGCGGTGGGCGCCGCGCCGCTGCTGGCGTTGCTCTTGCAGTCCCGCCCGGCGGCCGCCCAGACCGTCGCCTTCTCATCGACCTCGTTCAACAGCGGGAAGCTGGGCACCAGCTGGGATCACACCGTCCCGGCGGGCGGCCAGGGGCGCTATCTGTTGTACGGAATCAGCGTCGACTGGACCGGCGGGAGCCCCACGGTGATGTCAGCCCAGTACAAGGGGGTCGACCTCGTGAAGCTGGGATCGGCCGACGATCCGGGACGCAGCCACATCGAGATCTGGGGGATGGCGAATCCACCCGAAGGGGCCAACCTGGCCTCGGTTCGGTTGACCGCCAACGCGTCCTTCGTGGCAGGCGCGGCCAGCTTCACCGGCGTGACCGCGACCGGCCCCATCGGAGCTCTGGTATCTGCCACCGGGACGTCGACGCGGGCCACCTTGAACCTGGCCAGCGTGACCGGCGAGCAGCTGTTCACCGTCTATGCGTCGGGGACGGAGCCGCTGTCGCTGGATCCGGAGGCACCGCTGCAGCGCCACTGGTTCTTCGCCGCGGGCGGCGGCGGCAGCGGCCCGGGCGGGGGCAGCGCCTCCATCGCCTGGAACGCCTCGCCCAGCCAGGGCTGGCTGCTGGCCGGCCTGGTGCTCAGACCCGATTTGCCCACCGACGGAGGCACCCCGCCCGCTCCCGACGCCGCCCCCGACACGCCCCCACCGGGCATGGACGGTTCGACCACACCCGATACCGGCGGCCCCACCACGCCCGACACCGGCTCGACCATGCCGGACACCGGCGGCTCCACGCCCGACACGGGCCCGGCGATGCCGGACGGCGGCTCGCCCATCCCCGACGCCGGTGTCGATGTGGACGCGCCGGACGCAGTGACCGCCACCGATGCCGGTCCAGACCCCGTCGACGGGGCGACCGCACGCGACAGCGCCGGCGCGCCCGACGTAGCCATCAGCGTCCGGGACATCGACGTGCGCGTGGGCTGCGCCTGCCGGCTGGGCGCGCCCGCACCACCCGCTGCCGCCGCGCCCGCGCTGGTGGTGCTGCTGGGCCTGGTGCTGACCCGCCGGCGCCGGCGCTGACCACGCGGGCGGCTATCCGTCCGCGGGGGTCACGGAGAAATCCGCTCCCTCAGGCCAGCGACTGCTGCGCTTCGGCCGGCGGGCGCGGCTCGGCGTAGGGCGCCAGCTCGCGCGCGTATTTCTGCACCAGCCCCGGCGGCGCCCCCACCTTGTCCCCGGTCAGCAGCGCCTCGATCATCTCGGCATTGGCCGGCGCCTTGCCGAACCGGTGGTTGTTGGTGACCGCGTACACCTCGTCGGTCTCGGTGGCCAGCTGACGGATGCGCTGGACCCAGGGCGAAAGCTCGGTGGGCGTGTAGAGGTAGTCGTAGCGTTCGTCGCGGCCGGCGGACTTGCGGAACCAGTCGCGGTAGTTGCGGCCGTGCAGCCGCACGTAGCCGATGGGCGACGTCGCCTGCGCCGCCGGGCGGATCGATCGCCCGAACAGCGGCTGGTCCACGTTGACCAGCCCCACCGCGCGCTCGCTGAGCCAGTCGGTCACGTCCGGGCCCGACCAGGAGTCGTGCCGCACCTCCAGCACCAGGGGAAGCTGCGCAAAGGCGGTGAACAGGTCGCGCAGCCATTCCTCGTTGCCGGGCTCGCGCTTGAACGACCAGGGGAACTGCAACAGCACCGCGCCCAGGCGCCCGCGCTGGTGCAAGACGTCCAGCCCGGCGCGCGTCTCGGCCACCTCGGCGGCGGTCCAGGCGCTGCCGCGCTCGTGGGTAAAGCGCTTGTACAGCTTGGCGGTGAAGCGGAAGTCCGGGTTGGCCGAGGCCCGCTGCACCCAGCCCGCCGCCACCTTCGGCTGCACCGGCCGGTAGAAGCTGGAGTTGATCTCGATGGTCTTGAAGTAGCCGGCCAGGTAGGTCAGCGGATCGAACCCGCGCGGCTTGGGCTTGGGGTAGACGATCCCGTACCAGTCCGGATATTCCCAGCCCGCCGGTCCGACGCGTATCACGCCCCGAGTATGGATCCGATCGCGGCTATTTCCCGTAACGCTTGCGCGGGCGGGGCAGGTCGTATTCGGTCAGGCGGCTGACCAGGGTGCCTCGGGACATTCCCAGCAGGCGGGCGGCGCGCGTCTGGTTGCCGGCGCAGCGTTCGAGGGCGATGAGGATGCGCGTGCGCTCGTCCGAGCCGCCGTCGGGCAGCGCCAGCGCGCCGCTGTCGGTGGTCTCGGCCGGGTCGGGGCCGGCGCGCTCGGACGGCTCGGCGGCGACCGCGTAGGGCGCGGGCGCGGGGCTCGAGCCCTCGACGGCGGTGAGCAGCGCCAGGTTGTCGGTGCCGATCTCCTCGCCCTCCACCAGGATGGCGGTCCGTTCCAGCACGTTGGCCAGCTCGCGCACGTTGCCAGGCCAGTCGCGCACAGCCAGCGCCTGCCGCGCCTCGGGCCGCAGGCGCAGGGCCGGGCGGCCCAGGCTGGCGCCGATCCGGGCCAGCAGCCGGTCGGCCAGCGGGCCGATGTCCTCGCGGCGCTCGCGCAGCGGCGGCAGGCGCACCGGGAAGACCGCCAGCCGGTGGTACAGGTCCTCGCGGAAATCGCCCTGCTTGACCATCGCACCCAGGTCGCGGTTGGTGGCGGCGATCCAGCGGACGTTGGCCTCCACGCTCTGGCGCCCGCCCACCCGCTCGAAGCGTTTCTCCTGCAACACGCGCAGCAGGCGCGCCTGCAGCCCCGGCGCCAGCTCGCCCACCTCGTCCAGGAAGAAGCTGCCGCTCTCGGCCAGCTCGATCCGCCCGCGCTGCCGGGCGTGCGCGCCGGTGAAGGCGCCCTTCTCGTGGCCGAACAGCTCGCTCTCCAGCAAGGTGGCCGACAGGGTCGCGCAGTTGACCGCCACGAAGGGCCCGTGGGCGCGGGCGCTCCAGCCGTGCACCGCCCGGGCGGCGATCTCCTTGCCGCTGCCGCTCTCGCCCAGCAGCAGCACGGTGGCCTCGGTGGGCGCCACCTTCTGCAGCGCGCGCTCGACCGTCACCATCGCCGGCGAGCCGTAGCCCAGCGGCGGGTCGGCCTCCCCCACCGCCATCTCCTGCACCGCCTTGAGCCGGTGGCGCTCGACCGCCCGGTCGACGATCAGGCGCAGCTCGTCCGCGCTGCGCAGGGGCTTCTCGACGAAGTCGAAGGCGCCCGCCTTCATCGCTTCGACCGCGCTCTCGACCGAGGCGTGGCCGGTCAACATCACCACCTCCACCTCCGGGTATTCGCGGCGGACCGCCTTCAGCAGCTCCAGCCCTTCCATGCGCGGCATGCGCAGGTCGGACAGCACCACGTGCACGCTCCGCTCGGCCAGTCGCGCCAGCGCCTCGACGCCGTCGCCCGCCTGCAACACCACGTGGCCATCGTCCTCCAGAATCGCGACCAGGAACGCCCGCACCGCGCCCTCGTCGTCCACCACCAACACATGCGCCATGAGCGCCTGACCCTCGCACGGGCAAGCCCTCGGTGCAACGCCGCCCGCGGCGGGTTATGGTCGACCGCCGGAGCCAAAGATGCGTAAAAATCGCTCGCTCGTGGCCGCTGTCGCCGCGCTGCTGCTGCTGGCCGCCGCCTGCAGCAAGCAGCAGCCCGGAGCCGGCGCGCCCGCCGCCGTGCTGGGCAAGGCCGGGGTGCTGTTCCTGGTGGACGGCATGATGGACCAGCCGCTGCAGACCGCGGTGGCAGCCGGCGCGGTCAACTTCAAGCGCGTCCTCGACGGCGGCGTGCGGGTCGAGACCGCGCTGGGCACCAGCCCGGCCGCGCTGATCCAGCTGCCCGAGGGCTCGCCCGGAGGAACCTTGCCCTGGGGGCGCGCCTCCTCGGGCAACGTCGCCGTGCACACCGGCTGCCACCTGTTCGAGTCGTCGCAGATGGACGACATCTTCCTGGCCGCGCGCGAGGCCGGGATGCGCTCGGTGTTCTCGGGCGGGGTCGAGAACTACAGCGTGTTCACCACGCCCGACTTCCACTACGGCGTGACCATGGACGACCCCACCACCTTGCAGCGCGCCCTCGATCATATGAAGAACGACGGCGCCCGCCTGCTGCGCATCCACCTTCAGCACCTGCGCGACTCCTGGACCGGTCCCGACGACTGGACCAACCCGCAGTCGGCTTACATCCAGCACCTGCTGGCGGTCGACGGCCTGCTGGGGGACCTGATCGCGGCGCTCGAGCAGGCCGGCCTGTGGCAGAACACCTTCCTGGTGCTGGCCTCCGACCACGGCATGGACGGCACCACCGCCAGCTCACACGCCGCCGGCTCGGTCACCTCCTGGCACCCATTCCTGGCCTTCACCGGGCCCGGCCTCAAGCGCGGCGCCACCATCCCGTACGCCGAGCTGCCCGACGTCGCCGTCACCCTGGCCCACCTGCTGGGCCTGCGGCCGCTCAAGGGCTTGCTCGACCCGGCCGTGAGCCTGGCGGTCCGTGGTCCCACTGGCACGGTGCTGACCAACCTGCTTCAGGGCGCCCCGACCGAGCTTTCCCATCCGCGCCTGATCGAACGCTGCCTCCAGCGCGGCCCGGCCTGCACCGGCACGGGCGACGAATTTGCACCTTACCGGCAGACGATGCTCGAGCTGCTGCGCTGACGCCGGCCCGCCGGCCGCCGGCGCGGGCGTGATCGACAACTCGTGCTGAACAGATCGATCGAAACGCTGAACGATCTGTTCGACCGGGTGCGACCTGGCGGCCTCATGACCGCGGCGGTATGCGGCCGCCGGGGTGGTGCGGTGATTGCACACGGTTCCCGCGCGACGGCGACCCGTTCCCCGCCCTGCCCACCCCAGGGCCACACGCTCGGTCTCCCAACCGGCAATCCCCTCCCCTCAGGGTCGTCGTCGTCGGGCGGCCCGGCGCCCCTCCTTCAGGGGGGCGCCGGCGCCGAGCCGATTCGCTAATAGCTGATCCGGAGGCCGAGGCGGCCGTGGATGGGGGGCTGATAGGCGGTCGCGCGGCCGAAGTTCGGGTTCACGGTGATCGGCTGGCCGCCGTAGTTCTTGGCGTACGGCAGGTCGGCAGCGGTGCCGTGGACGATCGCCGCCGCCATGTCGTAGGTGTAATTGTCGTCCATCTGCAGCGGCGTGCGGCGGTTGAGCAGGTTGAACAGCTCGACCGACAGCTCCAGGGTCGCCAGCTTCGAAAGCGCCTGGCGGTAGGCCAGCCGCGCATCCAGCTGGGTGACCGCCGGCGTGCGCCCCGCCGATCCGCGCGGCAGCAGGAAGATCAGCTGCTGCCCCGGAATGAACGCCGAGGTGTAGTTGCGCGGCACGCCCGAGAACGCCGAGAAATTCAGCCCGAACACCAGCCCGCCCGGCCCGACCTCCTGGTCGTAGAACCCGCCCAGCCGCACCGAGTGGGGGCGGTCGTTGGCCAGCCGCCCGGTCTTGTTGAGCACCAGGTCGGGCGTGTCCCAGCTGTTGTTGCCGTTGGGCGCCGAGTAGTTGTTGTCCGCGTCGTAAAGGCCGTTGTAGTTGCCCCACAACCGCGAGTAGGTGTACGAGGCCTGCGCGTGCAGCCGGCGCGCGATCCGGTGCGACGCCGACAGGGTCAGGGCATCGTAGGTGCGCTCGGGGGGCGGCTGCTCGGCCAGGCCCTCCAGGTTGGCCAGGGTCGACTTCAACGAGCCGAGCTCCGCCTCCAGCACCGGCTTGTCCGCCGCGCCGGCCGCATCCAGCTGCGTCTGCTTGCCGGCGATCTGCTGGCGGACCGTGTTCATCGCCGAGGCGGAGACCCGGCCCGGGTTGGCCAGCACGAAGGTGCCGTCGGCGGCGGTGCCGTCCTCCAGCACCGCCCCCAGCCACCGGTGCACGAACTGGGCCCCCAGCACCAGCCCGTCGATGACCTCGTAGCTGCCGCCGGTGACGATCTCGTCGTGGTATTGCCCGCGCAGCTCCGGCTGCACCGGGTAGTTCGAGCCGTTGTTGTAAAAGCCGTAAGGGCTGCTGCTGGGCGGGCTCTGCGGCTGCAAGGTGCAGCCGGCGAACTCGCCCTGCCCCTTCCAGGAGGCGGGCGGGCTGGCGCAGGCGCTGTCGTCGTAGTTGCGGATCAATATGCCTTCACCACCGAAGTAGCGCGCGGCCAGGTTCAGCGGCACCGCCTCGAAGAAGCGGCCGTAGTGGCCGAACAGCTTGGTACGCCCCTCGCGGCTGGGGTCGTAGATCACCCCGCCCCGGAAGGCCAGGTTGCTCAGGTTGGCGAACGGCGACCCTTGCGAGTCGTACAGGCGCTGGTGCTCGAAGCGCGCACCCAGGTTCACGGTCAGGTTGGACAGCGGCGAGTAGCTGTCCTGCACGAACAGCGCCGGGCTGACGTTCTTGACCCGCGCGCGCAGGTCGTCCTTGTACAGCGGTCCCGCCAGCTCGGCCGGCGAGCCGTTCATGTCCGGGTCCAGGTTCCCGGGGGCGCCGTCGGAGAACTGGAAGGGGTAACGCCCGTGCGGCAGGCTGAAGAACGACCAGGCCGAGGTGCTGTTGCCCGGGAAGTGCTGCACCAGCGCGCGGCTGCCGGCCGGACCGCTGTATTCGCGGGTCTGATCGAAGACCGACATCTCCATCCGCGCGCCGTACTTGATCTCGTGCGCCCCGCCGGCGCTCAGCAGGTGGGTGGACTTGAGATCGGCGCTCCAGCGGTGGGCCGAATAGGACCGCAGCAGCCCGTACCCGCCGGTGCGGTACAGGTCCACCGGACAGGGATCCCAGCCGCCGGTGGGCTGGCAGCCGGCGATCCCCTCGCGCTCGAACAGGCTGGTGTTGTACCACTCGATCTGGTTGACGCCGTTGAGGTCGCCCTGGGGGCTCTTCTCGTGGTACCGCTCGTCGTGCAGGCCGGCGGTGGCCTCCACCCGCCAGCGCCGGTCGAAGAAGTGGCCGGTCCAGCTGCCGTACAGGTCGGTGTTGTTCTTGCTCACGTTCTGCATCGGCCAGCGCAGGTCGGCCGCCGCCTCGGCGTCGCCCCCGGCGTGGTCGAAAGCGTTGCGCGACGAGGTCGGGCTGCCGAACAGGCCCAGGTTCAGTCGGTGTTCCGGCCGCGGCAGGTAGGTCAGCTTCGTGCCGTAGGCGTAGCTCTGCCGCCACTCGGGGGCCCGGTCCGACTGCACCAGCTGGGTCACCGGCTGGCCGCCGGCGTTCAGGTCGGACATGCCGTCACCGTTGGCGTCCACCTGCGCGTGCACGTCGCGCACGAACGCTCCGGTCTGGCGGCGGGGGGCGATGCCCGCCCAGAAGAACAGCCGGTTCTTGATGATGGGCCCGCCCGCCTCGGCGCCCACCTGGGTGTCGTAGCCGGCCGAATGTTGCCCCACCAAGGCCGAGCTGGCGCGCGCCACCCGGGCCGGGTCCCCGTCCAGAAAAGAGGGCGCCACCAGCGAGAACGCGCTGCCGTGGAACTCGTTGGTGCCCGACTTGGTCACCACGTTGACCACCCCGCCCATGGCCCCGCCGTACTCCGCCGCGTAGCCGCCGCTCTGCACCGACAGCTCCTCGAGGAAGGCCAGGGGGAGGTTGGATCCGCCCGAGGCGTTGGGCTTGCCGTTGAGCACCTCGCCCAGCTCGATGCCGGTGACGTTCAGGCCGTCGACCAGGTAGACGTTCTCGAGGCCGCTGGCCCCCGCCACCGAGACGCTCCCGGAACGATCGACGAAGGCGCCCGGCGCCCGGTCCAGCGCGTCGCCGTAGCTGGTCCCCACCGGGACGTTGGCCAGGTATTCGGCGCCCAGGGTGAGGCCGGTGTGGGCGGTGCCCAGGTCGACCGCCGGCGCCCGGCGCTCGATCACGTAGGTCTCGACCTTCTGGTCGGGCGGGGCGATGCGCAGGTTGACCCGCACGGTCTTGTCCGCCGACACCTGCACGCCCGACCGTTCCGCCGCGGTGGTGGTGCCCACCGCGTACACCTTGATCTGGTAGGTGCCCACCGGCAGCGCCGACAGCCGGAACTCGCCGGCGTCGTCGGTCAAGGTGGCGTCTTCGCCCTGCGGTCCGCTGGCCACGACCGTCAGCCCCGGAAAGGGCTCCTCGGTGGCGGCGTTGCTGACCCGCCCCACGATCTGCCCGCTGGTCTGCTGCGCCAGCGCGCCCCGCGCGCCGGCGAGCAGCAGCAGCACCGCCAGCGCCGCGCGGCCGATCGCCGCCTTCACGGGCCGACCTCGAACGACTGCTCGGTCCGCTCCGACATCTGCATTCCCAGCGCATCGGAGGCCTTGCCGTCGACGGTGACCGTCACCTTCGCCCCCGCCGGCCAGGAGCCGCTGGACGGCGCGATCACCAGCCGGGTGGGATCCATCGCGTCGGCGGTCACGTCGGTCTGCACCTCGGGCAGCGGCTGCCCGGCGGCGTCGAACACCTGCACCAGCACCCGATCGATGATGTCCTCGGCGGGCAGGTTGTTGAACGTGACCGAAAGGCTGGTCTTCTTCTCGATCGGCTGCCCGGTGGTGGCGCCGGTGGCGACGATGCTGGCCGCGAACGGCTCGGTCGGGAAGCTCAGCTGATCGCTCACGCCCGCGGCGGCCACGAACGCCGAGCCGCCGCGGCTCTGCACGTGGTCCTTGTTCAGCGACACCTTGATGTCCGCGCCCGAGGGCAAGGTGGGGGACGGCGTCACCACCAGCGCCGGCCCGCTGGCGAACAGCAGCTTGTGCTTGGCGTCGCCGTTGGGGATGTAGGTGACCTGCGCGTCGGGCTCGCCGGGCGCCTCGATCTTCGCCACCTCCCCGCTTCCCACCGGCTTGCCGTCGACGATCTCCTCGATCAGCTCCGGATCCAGCAGCCGGTCGAAGCGAAACACGAAGTGCACCCGCGCCGACATCGGCATGGGCGCGGCCGGGTCCATCATCACCGGCGCCCCGGTGGCATCGACCACGTCCACCCCCAGCAGCACCGGCGCCCCCGCCGGCGGTCCCTGGTCGGGGTCGCAGCCCACCGCCGCCAGCGCGGCCGCGGCGGCCACCAGTCGGCCCACCCGGGCCCACCTGTGGGCGCCCGGCGCAGGCCCCCGGTTGTCGTCGTCTGTGATGGCGGGCTTCATGTGGTCTCCCACCGGCCCTATTCGCCCGTTCCGTCGACGACCTTGAGCAAGATCGAGAGCCTCACCGACGAGAATCCGGGCCGCCGCCGACGGAAGCAGCGGCCCGGGCTATCTCAGGCCGCTCAGGGGGCGGGCGGCGGGCGGCACTGGGACATCTGGCAGATGTACATGGCCGGGCAAGCGCGGCCGCACGCGCCGCAGTTCATCGGATCGCTGCTCAAGTCCGCGCAGTAGGGAGGCGCGGTCGGCGGATAGCAGGCGACCTTGGGCTGCTGGCACATCAGCGGTGGCTGGCACTTGCCCTGGGTGCAGGCCTCGCCGGCAGCGCAGGCGTTCATGCAGCCGCCGCAGTTCTTCGGATCGGTCTGCGGGTCGATGCAGATCGGTTTGCCTGTCGGATCGTTGCACGAGATCAGCGGCTGGTTGCAGGTCGGCGCCGTGCACATCCCGTTCTGGCAGACCTGGTCCGGCGCGCAGGTCCTCCCGCAGCCGCCGCAGTTGTACCGATCGCGCATCGGATCAATGCAGATCGGGTTGCCCATGGGGTCCGGGCACGAGATGAGCGGCTGGTTGCAGGTCGGCGCCGTGCACATCCCGTTCTGGCAGACCTGGTCCGGCGCGCACACGATCCCGCACTGGCCGCAGTTGTTCCGGTCGCGCGTCGGATCGACGCAGATCGGATTGCCCGCCATGTCCTTGCACCCGATCAGCGGCTGATTGCAGGTCATCGTGCCCACGATGCACATCCCGTTCTGGCAGACCTGGTCCGGCGCGCACACGATCCCGCACTGGCCGCAGTTGTTCCGGTCGCGCGTCGGATCGACGCAGATGGGGTTGCTCATCGGATCCTTGCAAGCCACCAGCGGC
>JBKPRZ010000432.1:0-9219 GCA_046734815.1 Myxococcota bacterium
CGGGGGCCGGAGGGGTCACGCCGCCCCCGCCGGGGCCCGGCGGAACGATGCCGCCGTTGCCGGGCGCTGGGTTCAGGCTGTTTCCGGGGGACGTGGGGCCGGTGATCTGGTCCTGGCAGGCGCCCAGCGTTGTCGCGACCAGCAGCAGGGTCGCGAGCGACGTCGCTCGATTCATGTCGAAGCTCCTCGCGGTGTGCGGCGCGGGCGCCGGGGGCTGTCGTGCGTCCGCGAGCGGGCATCAGGATACCCCGGGAGGGCCAATCGCTGGATCGATTCGGTTCGAAAGGGTTGAGCAAACGCGACCCCGGTCGCACCGGGCCGCCGGACCGGGGCGCATACTCGGGGCATGGCGTTGCGCGGGCCCACCTGGGCGCTGGCAGGGCTGCTGCTGTTGCTGCTGGTCGTCGGGGTGCGGCTGCTGGTCCGGCCCCGTCGGGAACATCCAGCGGCGGCGCCGGCGCGGACCGTTGCCGCGAACCACCGCCCGAAGACCGCCGTCCCCGCCCGGCGGATCCGCATTCCCCGGCTGCGGACGGCGACCCCACCTCCGGAGGCGCGGGCAGCCCGCGGGCCGCAGCTGGAGGGCGGCCGCGCTCACCTGTTCGATGGCCGGCTCGAGCCGGGCCCCGACAGCGACCTCGTCCGCTCCCAGCTGCGCGCGCGCCTGCAGCAGGTGGACGACGCCGTGGAGGACTGCCTGGCCCGCTGGGCGCACCAGGATCCCGACCTGGCCGACGGCGTGTTGCTGTCCTTCGTGCTGGACGCCCGCGGCCTGCAGGAGGTGTGGATCGAGGACCACCCCCGCATCGAGGAGGGCCCGCTGCGTTGCCTGTCGGAAGCGGTGTACGGCGTGAGCTGGAACGCCGTCACCCGCGAGCCCATCCAGCTGAGCCGCCGGATGCGCACGCGCGCCGACGCCGGTGCCGCCGGCTGAGTGCGCTCAGCTCTTCTTGATGGTGTGGCAGCCCTGGCAGCCGAAGGCCGCCGGGTCGGGCTTCTTGGGATCGAAGTGGGGCAGCCCCAGCAGCGCGGCCATCTGCGGCGCGACCTGCTCGCCCATGAACTTGGCCCACTTGGGCCAGGTGGGCTTTTCCTTCATGGCGGCCTCGAACCCGGCCGGGGTGCCCGGCAACTGGGCGATCTCCGGGTTGGGCATCTTGAACTTCTTGTCCTTGGCGTCCTTGCCGTGGCAGGTGGCGCAGCCGAACTTCTTGAAGGTGTCGCCGTCGAACTGCTGGAACAGGGTCCGCATCTTGGGCGTCACCGCCGCCTTCATGTAGCGGGCCTTCTGCTCGCCGCTCATGTCCTTCCAGGCCACCTGCGGCGGCCCCACCACCTTGGTCGCGGCGGCGGACTTGGTCGCGTCCGCGGCCTTCGTTGCGTCGGCGGTCTTCGTCGCGTCGGCGGGTGCCGGCTCGGCCGCTCCCGCCAGGCCGCCCAGGCCGGCGGTGACGACGATCAACAACGCGGGCGCCCAGGATCGATGAGTCCTCATGGACGCCGTTCATATCCGGTGTCCGCCCGCGACGCAAACGGTTCGCTCAGCGGTCCAAGCGGGCCTCCAGGTGCGTGGACGGCGGCTGCGACGGGCGGATTCCAGAAGGTTGGTCCGGGAGGACTCCGTTTCGTCGGGCCCGGATGAAAGCGGAGAAACATCGAGGCCAGACGTCTGGAAAGCGGGGGTCGCGAACTTCGAGCACCTCCCAATGCTCGTCACGCCTTGGATGGCCCGCCTGGGCCGCTGAGCTGCTGCCCAGAGTGCCTGCCATGTCCGTGCCAGGCCGCAAGGCCCGTGGCGGCCGTCAACACGCTGTCTTTTGCGCACCAGCTGCGCCAAGCGCTCACGATGGCTGCAGGACTTTCGCGATCCGGCGGTCGCGGATCACCGTGCAGAGGTGTTCCAGGCCCAGTCCCGCACCTCCGGCATGTCCTCGCCGCGCTCGACGATGTACCGCTTGTGCGCGATCAGCTTGTCGCGCATCGCCTGCTTGGCGTAAGCGGCGCGCGCCAGCAGGCCGGGCACCCGGTCGATGACGTCGTTGACCAGGCGGTAGCGGTCCATCTCGTTGAGCACCACCATGTCGAACGGCGTGGTGGTGGTCCCCTCTTCCTTGTAGCCGTGTACGTGCAGGTTGTCGTGGTTGGTGCGGCGGTAGGTCAGGCGGTGAATCAGCCAGGGGTAGCCGTGGTAGGCGAAGATCACCGGCCGGTCGCGGGTGAACAGCGAATCGAAGTCGCGGTCCGACAGCCCGTGGGGGTGCTGGTCCTGGGGCTGCAGCTTCATCAGATCCACCACGTTGACCACCCGGACCTTCAGCTCGGGCAGCAGCTGCCGCAGCAGCTGGGCCGCGGCCAGCACCTCCAGGGTGGGGACGTCGCCGGCGCAGGCCAGCACCACGTCGGGCTCGCTGCCGCGGTCGGTGCTGGCCCACTCCCAGATGCCGACCCCGGCGGTGCAGTGACGGATTGCCGCCTCCATGTCCAGGTACTGCAGCGCCGGCTGCTTGCCGGCGACGATCAGGTTGATGTAGTCGCGGCTGCGCAGGCAGTGGTGCATCACCGACAGCAACGTGTTGGCGTCCGGAGGCAGGTACACCCGGATCACGTCGGCCTTCTTGTTCATCACGTGGTCGATGAAGCCGGGGTCCTGGTGGGAAAAGCCGTTGTGGTCCTGCCGCCAGACGTGTGACGACAGCAGGTAGGTCAGCGAGGCGATGGGCGCGCGCCAGGGGATGGCCCGCGAGACCTTCAGCCACTTGGCGTGCTGGTTGAACATCGAATCGACGATGTGGGCGAAGGCCTCGTAGGTGGTGAACAGCCCGTGCCGCCCGGTGAGCAGGTACCCCTCCAGCCAGCCCTGGCAGGTGTGCTCGCTGAGTATCTCCATCACCTTGCCGCCGGGGGCCAGATGGTCGTCGTCGGGCTGGACCTCGGCGGTCCAGGCGCGCGCGGTGGCCTTCAAGACGTCGCCCAGGCGGTTGGAGGTCAGCTCGTCGGGGGCGAACACGCGGAAGTTGCGGTCGGCCAGCGATCGGCGCATCACCTCCTCGAGGAACTGGCCGGCCACGCGGGTGGCCTCGGCGACTATCTCGCCCGGCCGGGGCACCGCCACCGCGAAGCGCTCGAACTCGGGCAGGCGCAGCGGGCGCAGCAGCAGCCCGCCGTTGGCGTGCGGGTTCTTGCCCATGCGGCGCGGGCCGCGCGGGGCCAGCTCGCGCAGCTCCGGGCGCAGGCGGCCGCCCTCGTCGAACAGCTCCTGCGGGCGGTAGCTGCGCAGCCACTGCTCCAGCTGGCGCAGGTGCTCGGGGTGGGTGCCCAGCTCGGCCAGCGGCACCTGGTGTGAACGCCAGTGGCCCTCGGTGCGCTTGCCGTCCACCTCGCGCGGCCCGGTCCAGCCCTTGGGCGTGCGCAGGACGATGGCCGGCCAGCGGGGGCGGGCGCGCTTGGCGCCGCGGCGGGCGCCGTCCTGGATGTCGCGGATCTCGCCCAGCGCCTGATCCAGCGCCGCCGCCATGGCCTGGTGGGCGGCGCGCGGCTCGTCGCCGTCGACGAAGATCGGGCGATGGCCGTACCCGATCAGCAGGGCCTGCAGCTCGTCGCGCGGGATGCGCGCCAGCACGGTGGGGTTGGCGATCTTGTAGCCGTTGAGGTGCAAGATGGGCAGGACCGCGCCGTCGCCAGCCGGGTCCAGGAACTTGTTGCCGTGCCAGGAGGTGGCCAGCGGTCCGGTCTCGGCCTCGCCGTCGCCGATCACGCAGGCCACCACCAGGTCCGGGTTGTCGAAGGCGGCGCCGTAGGCGTGCGACAGCGCGTAGCCCAGCTCACCGCCCTCGTGGATCGATCCGGGCGTCTCGGGGGCGGCGTGGCTGGGGATGCCGCCGGGGAAGGAGAACTGGCGGAACAGCCGGCGCAGGCCCTCGACGTCCTCGGAGACGTCGGGGTAGAGCTCGGTGTAGCTGCCCTCGAGGTAGGTGTTGGCCACCATCGCCGGTCCGCCGTGGCCGGGGCCGGCGATGAAGATGGCGTTCAGGTCGCGGGCGCGGATCACCCGGTTGAGGTGGGCGTAGACGAAGTTGAGCCCCGGGGAGGTGCCCCAGTGTCCCAGCAGGCGGGGCTTGACGTGCTCGATCCGCAGGGGCTCGCGCAGCAGCGGGTTGTCCAGCAGGTAGATCTGCCCGACCGACAGGTAGTTGGCGGCGCGCCAGTAGGCGTCCAGCCGGGTCAGCTCGTCGGCGCTCAGGGGTTGTTCCATGGTCCTCGCCTCCGCCTCCCGCCCAGAGTAGCCGCCGCCGCGCAGCGGAGCCACCCGATGGCGGCGGCGGGGGATCTCGATCTCGCGAGCCTTTCACCTGATCGCGCGGCCGGCGCAAAGTCTCGCGTAAGCCTTTCACCTGATCGCGCGGCCGGCGCAAACTCGACGTGGTTTTCTCGAGCGGGCGTCTTGCGGGCGCGGGCCAGCAGCGGCACGGTCCTTGAACCAGGCGGTGAATGGGTAGGAGGTGCCATGATGTCGGACCGAACGTCTCCATTGCTGTTTCCCGCCACCGTACGCCGCCAGGTCCTCGAGCAGCACGCCGCTCTGCGGGTCCTGCTGCAGGAGGCGCTGGACGAGACCACGCGCGGTCTGCGCGGCGAGAGCGAGCGGCTGGATGAAGTGGCCAGCGCCGCGCGCGAGCTGCACCGGCGCTTTCACGCCCACCTCGCCTTCGAGGAGCGCGCCCTGGCGCCGATCCTGGCGGTGATCGACCTGTGGGGGCCCGAGCGGGTGGCCGATCTGCTGCAGGAGCACGCGCGCCAGCGGGCCGAGCTGGACACCATCGTCGAGGGGCTCGAGGCCGGCTGGGACCTGGACCGTCTGTCCCTCACCGTGCGCAGCCTGGCCACCGATCTGCTGCGCGACATGGCCGAGGAGGAGCAGGGGCTGCTCGAGGCCCGCGCCCTGCGCGAGGAGCTGGTCGATCTGGATCGCCCCCGCTGCTGACCCGGTGCCGGGCCGGCAGCAGGGGCGCGTCGGCCCGCTGCTGGCTCAGGGCTGCGGCGGGTGCAGGATCATCACGGGGCGGCCACATGCGCGGGCCATGCGCTCGGAGACCGAGCCCATCACCGCGCGCTTGAGGCCGGACCGCCCGTGCGAGGCCAGCACCACCACGTCGGCGCCCATCCGTTCGGCCTCCTGGGTCAGTCCGGTGGCGGCCGATTCGGCGTGGATGACCCGCACGCGGGTCACGATGCCCAGGGCGGCCGCCTCGGGCGGCGCCAGGAAGGCCAGCTGGCGGTCGATCTCCTGCCGGTGCTGGGCGGTCAGCTCGTTGTTGCCCTCGACGACGTGGCAGATCTCGACCAGGCCGCCGGTCCCGCGCAGCAGCGCATAGGCCGCGGGGACCGCCTGGTTGCCGAAGGCGGACAGGTCGGTCCCCACCAGCACCTCCATCACCCAGGGCACGCGTGCGGCGGCGGGCGGTCCCGCGCGCTCGGGAATGCAGATCGCCGGCGTGCGTACCGCCTGTAGCACCGAGGTCGCGGTGAACACGCTGGCGGTGCTTCCCGCCCGCCGGGCCAGGCCCACCACCACCAGGTCGGGCTGCAGCAGCTCGGCCTCGGTGGCCAGGATCGCGCTGGCCGGCTCGCGCAGCACACCGAAGCGGCAGCGCAGCTCACCCTCGCCGGGCAGCTCGCCGACCCAGCGGCGCAGCTCGCGCTCGAGGAACGGCAGCAGCTCGGGGGCCGGCGCCTTGCGCACCCAGGGCTCGGCCACGCCCAGCCGGTCGGCTTCGTAGGGCGGCCAGTAGGGCTGCAGCAGGGTCACGTCGCAGGCGACCGTGCGGCGCAGCTGCCTGACCCAGGCCAGCGCCGATTCGGTGGCGGGCGAGCCGTCCACCGCCACCAGCAGCCGCAGGCGCCGCGCGCCGGCCAGGCCATCGTCGGGAAATGGCAGCCCGCGGGTGGTGACCACCGGGCAGGGCGCGCGCCGGGCGGTCTCCTCGGCCACGCTGCCCAGGAAGAAGTGGGCCGCGCCCTTGCGCCCGTGTGTGCCCAGCACCAGCATCCCGACGCCGGGCTCGGCCACCGCGGTCAGCAGCTGCTCGGTCACCGCGCCGAACAGCAGGCGGGTCTGCACCTCGACGCCGGTCGCACGCAGATCCGCCACCGCCCGGGTCAGCTCCTCCTCGCCGGCCTGGCGCAGCGCCGCCTCCCAGCCCACCTCGGGCGCGCGTTCGCTCAGCAAGGTGGGTGCCTCCACCACGTGCACCGCCAGCACGCGGCCGCCCAGGGTCCGGGCCAGCTGGCCCGACAGCTTCAGGGCCGCGGTGGCCGCTTGCGAGAAGTCCGTTGCACACACGATCGTCGTCTTGCCAGTCATGGCTGCCTCCTTGGCGGGGCTCGTCGTTCGGTCGATCCGTCCTGTTGCCTCTGACTGCAAGGCCAGGACCACCGCCGCGCGCCGCGCCCGCGCCCGGATCGCGCAAAACTGTCGCCAGGCGACTCTTCGGTGCGCGTGAGCGGGAGGCCGCGGTCAGGGCAAGACGATCCGTCCGGGCGCCTTCGCTGCGCCCATCACGCTGGTGGTGCCGTTCTGGGTGTGGCAGGTGTTGCAGTCGCCGGTGGGCACCGGCAGCACCATGGCGCGCTCGCGGCCCCCGAACACCACCTTCGCCTTCAGCGGCGGTGTGACGCTGGTGCGCGACTCGACGTAGAAGTTGCCGGCGGCGTTCACGCTGGCCGTGATCATGCGGCCGGTGGCGTCCTCCACCACGATCTGCGGGCGCTGGCTGCCCCGGGTGCCGTCGGCGCCGTAGCACTGGCTGGGCTCGTGTCCGGTCTCATAGATAGTGCCAGCGATGGTCAGGCGCGGGCCCTCGTCCATGCGCGTGTGGCAGTCGGCGCAGGGTTCTCCCGGCTGCATCAGCGGGGACTCGCGCAGGCCGCCGGTCCACTGGGTGCCGCTGCTGCAGCGGGGAGCCAGCGCGAACGGATCGGGGCCGGTGTCGGGTGGCGCGCCCCCGTCGGGCCTGGGGCCTGCGGTGGGCGGGCTCGCGGAGGGCGGGCCTCCGCTGGATGGGGGCGGTCCGATCGGCGTGGGAGCCACTGCACCGCCGGTGCCGGCCGTTCCGGATGCGGATCCGCCCGCGCCACCGGTGGTCGGCTCACCGGCGGGAGGGTCGATGGGGACCATGCAACCGCCCATCAGCGAGAGGGCGATCGCCTGGTAGATTCGTACTCGGGTGCACATACTTTCCCAGTACCCCGGCTGGCGCGAGAGCAGACACGTTGAATCCCACCCTGCTCATCATCTTCCTGTCGAGCGCGGACCGCGACGGGACCATCGGCGAGGCGCTCGCGCACGCGCTGAACGACGCGCTGGGACCGCGGGTGGAGGTCGCGCTGCGCGCCGATCCCGGGCTGACCGACGATGCCGCGCTGGAACGCGAGCGGCGTCACGCCGGAGCGCGGGCGGCGGCGCGGGTGACCTGGCTGGACGACGCCCATTTGCGCGCCGACGTGGCGGTCTGCCTGGAGCCGCCGGCGCAGCACCAGACGATCACCTTCGCGCCCTCGGATCCTCTGCCCGAGCGCGGGCGCGCGCTGGGCGTGGTGGTCGCGTATCACCTGGTCACGCCCCCGCAGGAAACGGCGTCGCCCGAACCGTCGCCGCCGCAGGCGCGCGCGCCGGCGACCGTGGCTGTGCCTGCACCGGCGGCGGGTGCGGGTGAGCCGCGGCGGTGGGCGCTGGAGGCGTTCGCCGCGCTGGGGTTGCCCTTCGGCGGCGACGGCGCCGGCTTCGGAGGGGGGCTGGGTCTGCGCTGGCGCGGCGAGGAGCGCTGGGGCGCGCGGGTGGGCGCGCGTTTGCGGGGCGCGGAGATCGGCGCCGCCCAGGCCTCCTATTCGGGGTGGGCGCTCGCGGCGGGGGTGACCCGCCGGCTCGGGCCGCCGGCGGCCGGCTGGATACCGGGGCTGTCGGTACGGGCGGAGGGCTTGCTGCTGTACGAGGTGCTGACCCACTACTCGTCCGATGATCCGGCACCGGTCCGGCGCGGGCGGCTGCTGCCCGCGCTGTCCGCGCTGCTCGAGGCGACCTTCCGGTTGACGGGCAGCGCAGCGCTATACCTGAACGCCGGCGCGGAGGTGGCCACAGGTCCCACCGAGATTCTCGTGCAGAAGAGCAAGGTGGCCGAGCTGGCTCCCTGGCGCGCCGTGGCCGAGGCTGGCTTCCGCACACATTTGTAGCCAGGACAGGCCTGGAGCTGTCTGAATCGCGCCCCGCCGCGGTACTTCATAACAGGTGACTTCGCGCAGACCGGAGCTTCGGGTGGTGCCGGCCCCTCCTGGAATGGAGGGGGAGGCCAGGCCACGCCGGGTGGACGACCTGCAGCTGCTGGCGCAGTGTCGCGCCGGCGATCCCGAGTCCGCGGGCGCGCTGTACGACCGCGCCCGGCCGATCGTCTCGCGCACCATCACCCGCCTGCTGGGCGCGCGCGACCCCGACCGGCAGGACCTGGCCCAGCTGGCGATGATCGAGCTGACCGCCTCGATCGATCGTTACCGCGGTGACTGCGCGTTCGACGCCTGGGCCGCGACCATCACCGCCCACCTCGTCTACAAGCACATCCGACGCCGGCGGATCGAGCGCAAGGCGCTGACCGAACAGCTGGCCAGCCCGGACGAGAGCGCCACCTCGGCCCCCACCCGCGAGCTGCTGCTGCGAAGTCTGTGCGCCAGCGTGGTCCGCCACCTCGAGCAGTTGCCTCCCCGCAACGCCTGGGCGGTGGTCCTGCATCACCTGCACGGCTACGGCATGCAGGAGATCGCCACCATCATGGGATCCTCGGTCGCCGCCGCGCAGGTGCGGGTCTCTCGCGGCCGCCGCGAGCTGCACCAGCGGGTGGTCGGGGACCCCGAGCTGGCCGGAGCGCTGGACTTGCTGGAGGAGGAGGCGCCGTGAACGAGGAGCGCTACGCCCGCCTGGCCCTGCAGCTGCTGGGTCGCCGGTCCCGCGGCGGGGCCGCCGACCTGCTGGGTGACAGGGCCGCCACCCTGGCGCAGATGCGCCGGACCCTGCGCCGCCGCACCCGCCGCCGCCTGCTGGCCAGCGTCGGCCTGGTGGCGGCGGTCCTGCTGCTGGTGCTGGGCGCGGTGCTGTTCAGCCGCGAGCCGGACATCACCCCGCGCGCCGCCCGGACCCCGACCGCGCCGGCGCCCATCCAGGCCACCGTGGTGCAG
>JBKPRZ010000433.1:0-4214 GCA_046734815.1 Myxococcota bacterium
GGTCGACAGCCTGAACGTCGCCGCGGCCACCGCGGTGCTGCTGGCCGAGTTCTGGCGGCAGCACGGCGGCGCGCCGGCCGGCCGGTGACGGGGCGGAACCCCGTCAGTCTTCGTCGCAATCGGGGGCCGGTCCGGGGCGCCGGTCCGCGAACGGATGCACAGGAGAAGGAGGAGGACCGCCGCGGGGTCGGCCGCCAGGTGAGGCATGTCGTTGAAGACGGGAACACTTCTGAGTGTGTGGGTGGTGGGCCTGCTGGCAGGAGACGCGGGCGCGGCACCACAGCCGCAGCAGCCGCCACAGCAACAGCAACAGGCGCAGCCGCAGCAGCCGCAGCAGCCACAGCCGCAGCGGCAGCAGCCACAGCCGCAGCAGCCACAGCAGCCGGCGGCGGCCGCGAGCGCCCCGGCGGTGAATCCGGCAGTGGTGGCTGCGCTGGAACGGATGGGCGGGTTCCTGCGCAAGCAGCAGAGCCTGGAGGTCAGGGGCGAGGCCTTGACCGACGACGTGTTGCCTTCGGGGCAGAAGGTCCAGCTGGCCGACGCGATCACCTTGAAGGTGCGCCGGCCCGACCGGCTGCGCGCCGAGGTGCACTCGGACCGCAAGACCTTGCAGTTCTTCTTCGACGGCAAGACCTTCACCATGTACGGCCCGCGGTCGGGCTATTACACCCGGGTCGCCGCGCCGCCGACCATCCGCGATCTGATCGAGGAGCTGAGCGAGCGCTACGCGATCGAGATGCCACTGGCCGACCTGTTCTACTGGGGCACCGACAAGAGCGGCGTCGCGAACATCACCGGGGCGGTGGACATGGGCTCGGACAGCGTGGCCGGGGTCAAGTGCCAGCACTACGCCTTCCGCCAGCCGGACGTGGACTGGCAGCTGTGGATCCAGCACGGCGAAGAGCCCCTGCCGCGCAAGCTGATCGTGACCAACGTTCGCGAGCCGACGCAGCCGCAGTATCAGGTGGTGATCAACTGGATGCTGAACGCGCGGTTCGACGACGCCCAGTTCGCCTTCACCCCGCCCAAGGGAGCGATGCCGGTCGCGCTGGAAGAGGTGCGGTCGATGGTCCCGCGCGCCCGCCAGGGCCGCAGCGCCCCGCCCGCCGGCCGCAGCGCCCCGCCCCCGCCCACCCGAGGAGAAAAGCCATGACCCGCTTCAGAACCGCCGGGGTCCTGATCGCTCTGCTGCTGGCTCCGCTGACATCCAGTCTGGAGGCCTACGGGCGTCCGCCGCCGCCGCGCGCGGCTCCACGGCCGCCGCCGCCCCGGCCCCCGCCACGCGCCAACGTGAACGTCCACGTCCACCGCGGCGTGGCCGTCGCCCCGGTCGGCTACTACCACCCGGTCGCCCGGACGGTGGGCGTGGCCGCCGCGGCCACCGCCACCGCCATCGTCGTGGGCAGCATCGTCTCCACCTTGCCCACTTCCTGCAGCGCGGTGGTCGTCGGCGGCCTCACCTACCACCAGTGCGGCAGCACCTGGTACCAGCCGCGGTACTCCGGGACCACGGTCAGCTACGTCGTGGTCAACGCGCCCCGCTGATCCCCGGGAACCGATCGCGCGCCAGCGTTGTCCGTTCCCGTGAGAGGGGGAACGGATGTCTGCTTCTTCGCTGGATCCGCGCCGCCGCCCCAGGCCAACCGAAGAGGGGCTGAATCTGGTGCCGTACATCGATCTGCTGACCTGCATGATCGCGTTCCTGCTGATAACCGCGGTCTGGACGCAGGTGGCGCGCCTGAAAGTCTCGCGGCACGGGCCCGGCGGCGACGAGGCCGAACCGGAGCCGCCGCGCACCAACATGACCATCCTGGTGGGCGCCGAGGGCTTCAACCTGGTCGTCGGCACCGATCGACAGTTGTTTCCGCGCAAGCCCGAGGGCTACGACTACCCGGGGCTGGCCGCCGCGCTCGACCGGGTGAAAGGCGCCCACCCGGACAAGGATGACGCCGTGGTGGCCCCGGAAGACAAGATCGACTTCGGCACCCTGGTCGCCACGATGGACACGGTGCTGGCGGCGGGATTCCCCGCGGTGTCGCTGCAGAGCGCGGACTGACGGCGCCGCCGTGGGAGGGGAACGCCGTTGCGTCGCGCCCTGAGCCCGGACGTCGAAACCAGCTCCCTTCAGGTCACGAGGGGATCAGCTCGACCCAGCCGGTGAGGCCGCGGGCGGGGTCCTTGCCGACGATCACCACCCCGAATCGATCGCCGTCGATGGACACGGTCGCGGCGTGGTTCACCTCGATGGTGGTGGGAGGCGCGGTGCCGCGCGCGCCGGCCTTGAACGAGGCCCGGGTCCCGTCGATGGTGAGCTCGCTGAGCTCCTTCTTGCCCGGCCCCAGGTAGAGCCGGCCGCCGGTGGCCAGCACCAGGCCGCTGGGCTTCAGGGTCACGCCCGCCACCACGACGGGCGTCGTCTCGATGACCACCGCGTGCGTGCTGCTGCCCGGTCCGACGCCGCCGGCCGTGGGCACGATCGCGGCGACGGCGTACAGCTGCCCGCAGACCGCCAGCAGCTGTCCGGGCGACACCACCTGCCGGACCGAGGCCTGGGCAGCGGTTTCGTGGACCAGGGTCGCGGTGGTGGCGGTGACGTCGGCGGCGCCGATCCGGCAATCGCCGAGCGAGCCGGTGGCACCCCCCATCACGGTGACGGACGGACCGGCGGACGTGCCCCGGTCGCTGCTGCCGCCGCCGGCGGAAGAATCGGCCGACGAGTCGACAGCGACGGCCGGCGCCGAGCGATCGGACGTGGCACCGGAATCGATGGTGGCGCCCGGCGCGGCCGGGTCGGAGGCGCAGGACAAGGCCATGGTGAACGCAGCCATGAGATGAGGACTTCGCATATGAAACCGTGCTCCTTCAAGATCGGACGGATTTTCAACGGACGATCGCTCGCGCTATTCCATGAATGTCTGCGCTTCACGCCCGGACCAGCGCGCGGCCGCGGTTCTGCTCGGCCTGGCGGCCCCGCTCCAGCGTGTCGCTGTCCACCGGCTGGCCCATGCTCTCGCCGACCAGCAGGCGCTGGTATTGATCGAACGTGATCCAGCCACCGTCGCCGTGGCGGTCCGGTGTGCCCGGCTGGTTGAAGCCCCACGGGTTGTACAGCTTCACCATACCCACCCCGTGCTCGGTGCGGGTGTCCAGCACCGCGTAGGCGTGGTTGCCCACCAGGTTCGCCTCGCCCGAGGCCGCGTCGGTCCACACGGTGATGGGCCGTCTTGATCTGACGTCGGCCCGCAGGTCCTCGAACGTGCGCGTGGCCGGGGCCCGCGTGTCGGCCGGCACGCCGGTCAGCGCCTCGGTGGCCAGCTCGGGCCAGCCGCCGTGGGCGATGTTGCCGTAGCCGCCCTCCAGCTGCGCGTAGGCCTTCTCGATGACCTTGACCCACAGCTCTTGCTTGCCCTTCTTGCTGGCGTCGCCGACGTTGGCGGCCTGCTGCGAGAACTCGCGGCCGTCGACGGTGATGTCCCGGGGCTGCAACCGCCCGCGGCTGTCGCGGGCGTACAGCCGGACGTCGAACGATTCGACCTGGCCCCGGGCGTTCCGGTTCTCGGTGATGGCCTGGCGGATCATGGCCGGGTTCTCCCGCGCGCAGGCGCCCAGCGCGGCCAGCAGGTAGCAGTCACCCATGCCGCCCTGCTTGATGTCGTCGAAGTCGACACCGGCCCGGTCGCCCTGGCCCCTCACGTACAGGGTCCCGTCGGGCGGCGCCGGGACCTGGACGTCGGCCGGATCGTCCGGCCAGAAACCGGACAGCGAGCGACCGAGTAGCGACCGGTGCTCGCCCAGGTCGTCACGGCCACCGACGTCTTCCAGCCCATCGACCAGGTGGGCCAGACCCAGGCGGGCCAGGTTCTCGGGCGTGGGCGCGCTGTCGTCGCCGACGGGACCGAACGAGGGTGGCAGGGGGGCAGCGGGGAACGCGGAGATCGGGCGGCAGGGCATGCAGGCTCCTTTGCTGGTGGAAAGCGGCTCGCGGCGATGGCCTCGTCGAAGCGACGGGCCGCCGTGCGCGCGTGGGCCGCGGTTGCACCTACAGCATCGGAGGTCGACGCAATCTGTTGCGTGCGGAAGTCGAACCGGATCAGCGGCCTCGGGTCACTGAAAATGCGGATGTCCACGCACGCCCGCCCGCTGACCTTCCTTGCCGCCGCCTGCCTGGCGGCCAGCTGCTCGCTCACCGACCCGCCTCCCCAGCCGCCCGAGAC
>JBKPRZ010000434.1:0-24481 GCA_046734815.1 Myxococcota bacterium
TTCCTACAGCAGCTCAGGCCGGGCTGCCCAGCGCGCGCTTCAAGGTGTCGGCGATGGTCTCGGCGTGGCCGCGGATCAGCGGCTCGTCCTGGCCCTCCACCATCACCCGCGCCTTCTTCTCGGTCCCCGAATAGCGGACCAGAACCCGGCCGTCGGCCCCCAGCGCCTTCTCCACCGCGGCTATCACTTTTTGCACCGCCGGCAGCTCCTCCAGCGGCCGCTTCTCGGGGACGGCGAAGTTCAGCAGCACTTGCGGGTAGCGGGTCATGGTGCGGGCCAGATCGCCGAGCGTGCAGCCCTCGTCGACCATCACCGCCAGCACCCGCAGCGCGGCCAGCACGCCGTCACCGGTGGTGGCCTGATCCAGGAAGACCAGGTGACCGGACTGCTCGCCGCCCAGCAGGTATCCGTGCTCGCGCATCGCCTCGACCACGTACCGGTCCCCGACCGCGGTGCGCACCAGCCGCCCGCCCCGGGCCGCCAGGGCGCGTTCCAGGCCCAGGTTCGACATCACCGTCGCCACCACCGTGGCGCCCGGCAGGGTGCCGTGCTCGAGCATCCGCGTGCCCAGGATGGCCAGGACCTCGTCGCCGTCCACCGCCCGGCCTTCGCGGTCGCACAGCATCACCCGGTCGGCGTCTCCATCGAGCGCGATGCCGATGGCCGCCCCCTGTCGCCGCACCTCCTCGGCCATCCGTTCGGGGTGCAGGGCGCCGCAGCTGTCGTTGATGTTGCGGCCGTCGGGCTGGATGCCCAGCGACACCACCTCGGCGCCCAGCTCGGCGAACACCTGGGGCGCCACCAGGTAGCCGGCGCCGTGGGCGCAGTCGACCACCACCTTGATGCCGTCCAGGGTCTTCTGCCGCGGGAAAGCCCCCTTCAAGAACTGCACGTAGCGGCCGCCGGCGTCGTCGATGCGGGTGGCCTTGCCGATCTCCCGGCTGGAGCTCGGCCGCCCGTCTTCCTCCATCAGCCCCTCGATCTCCGCCTCCACCTCGTCGGGCAGCTTGAAGCCGTCGGCGGCGAAGATCTTGATCCCGTTGTCCTGGTAGGGATTGTGCGAGGCGCTGATCACCACCCCCGCGTCCGCGCGCATCGACGAGGTGATGAAGGCGATCCCCGGGGTGGGCAGCGGGCCCACTAGCATGACGTCCGCGCCCGCCGAGACGATCCCGGCCTCGAGCGCGCTCTCCAGCATGTAGCCGGACAGCCGGGTGTCCTTGCCGATGACGATCCGTCCACGCCGGCCGACCCCGCTGAACTTGCGGGCGACCGCCCGGCCCAGACGCAGAGCGACCTCCGCGGTCATGGGGGGCTCGTTGGCAACCCCCCGGATCCCGTCGGTCCCGAATAGCTTGCGCGTGCTGGCGCGCCCGGCCATCACCTGACCCCGCCCGTCAGGCCTTTTCCGGGTCGGCCAGCGGGCGCGGGAAGATGGGAGCGCGCTCGGCCTTGGGCGCCTTGGTGTCGGGGCGCCGGCGCTCGGCGGTCGAAGCCGGCGGCGGACGATCCAGCGGCTTGCCCGCGAACAGCAGGTCGATCTCGCTGCCCTCCAGGGTCTCGTACTCCAGCAGGGCCTCGGCCAGGGTCTTCAGCTTCTCCATGTGCTGCATGACCTCGGCGCGGGCGCGCTCGTAGTTCTGGGTGACGATCCGCCGGACCTCGGCGTCGATCTCGATGGCGGTCTGCTCGCTGTAGTCCTTCTGCTCGGCGAAGTCCCGGCCCAGGAAGACCATCTCCTCGCGCCGCCCGAAGTGCAGCGGTCCGAGCTTGTCGGACATGCCCCATTCGCACACCATCTTGCGCGCCAGATCGGTCGCCACCTGGATGTCGTTGGAGGCGCCGGTGGTGATCTGCCCGAACACCAGCTCCTCGGCCACCCGGCCACCCATCGCCACCGCGATCTGGTCCTCGGCGCCATCCTTGGACAGGTTCAACCGGTCCTCCATGGGCAGCTGCTGGGTCAGGCCCAGCGCCCGACCGCGCGGGATGATGGTCACCTTGTGGACCGGATCCGAGCCCTTCATCATCTTGCCGACCAGGGCGTGTCCGGCCTCGTGGAAGGCGGTCACGCGCTTGTCGTTCTCGCTGATGATCATCGAGCGCCGCTCCGGCCCCATCAGCACCTTGTCCTTGGCCATCTCGAAGTCGTGACCGTCGACCCGGTCCTTGTCGGCGCGCGCCGCCAGCAGCGCCGCTTCGTTGACCAGGTTCTCCAGGTCGGCGCCCGAGAAACCCGGGGTGCCGCGGGCGATGACGTCCAGGTCGACGCCGCCGCCCAGGGGGACCTTCTTGGTGTGCACCCGCAGGATGCCCAGGCGGCCCTTGACGTCGGGCCGGGGCACCACGATCCGGCGGTCGAAGCGCCCGGGGCGCAGCAGCGCGGGGTCCAGCACGTCCGGTCGGTTGGTCGCCGCGATCAGGATGACCCCGTCGTTGGACTCGAAGCCGTCCATCTCGACCAGCAGCTGGTTCAGGGTCTGCTCGCGCTCGTCGTGACCGCCGCCCAGGCCGGCCCCACGGTGGCGGCCGACAGCGTCGATCTCGTCGATGAAAATTATGCAGGGGGCGTTCTTCTTGCCCTGGTCGAACAGGTCACGCACCCGGCTGGCACCCACGCCCACGAACATCTCGACGAAGTCCGAGCCCGAGATGGAGAAGAACGGCACGCCGGCCTCGCCCGCGATGGCCCGGGCCAGCAGGGTCTTGCCGGTACCGGGGGGGCCCATCATCAGGACGCCCTTGGGGATCCGGCCGCCCAGGCGGGTGAACTTCTTGGGGTCCTTGAGGAACGCGATGATCTCCTCGACCTCGTCCTTGGCCTCCTCGATGCCGGCCACGTCCGCGAAGGTGATGCGCCGCTGACTCTCCGAAAGAAGCTTGGCCTTGGACTTCCCGAAACTCATCGCCTTCCCCCCGCCCACCTGGATCTGCCGCATGAACACCAAGAACAACACGATCAACACGACCATCGGCAGCCACGTCGCCAGCAGCTGCTGCCAGAACCCGCCTTCGCTCTCGCGCGAGATCTGATAGATGAGACCCGCCTTGTTCAGCTTCTCGAGGATCTGGCTGTCGATGAGCCCGGTGGTCCGGAACAGCTCGCCCGGCGCCCCGGCCTTCAACTGGCCCTTGAACTCGGCGTAGTCGCCGTTGGTCCGGATCTCGATGGGGATATTGGCCCGGAACTCGTCTGGGGTCTTCTCCACCTTCTGGATGAAGGCGGAAAATGCCATCGCGCTCTCCTGCGGTCTCTGGCTGAAGATCTGCCAGACCACGAGGAACGCGAATATCAACATCACCCAGACAAGGAACGTCTTATGGCCTTGACGCACTCGTTCTCCTTTTCTTCGTCCTGATCAGCCCGTCAAGGGACGGAGCTGGAAAAGTATTGTCGTCAGAATACCAATCGTCAACGCGCGTTGGCGCTGGAGTGCCTTTTGCGCTCGAAAGACGTCCGGCGCCGCATCCTTCCCCGCCCGCCTCAGCCCCCTACGCTCACACGCACCTCGATCCAGCACCTCGCCTCCGCGGGGGGCCGTCCCTCCTCGGATGCGCGCAGCCCGGGAACGTAGAGGATCGGCCCGTCCCCACCCCCGGCCACCAGCGCGGGCAGCCCGCGGCGTCGCTCGCGCGCGATCTTGGCGTCTACCAGCAGGTCCTGCAGCTTGCGGCTGCCGGTCCCACCCCGGGGCCGCATGCGGTCGCCCGGTCGTAACCGGCGCAGGACCAGCCCGCGGTCCAGCCACCCGGCATCGAAGCTGGCCACCCCGCGCGGCGGGCCCCCGCCCGCCTGCACCAGCCGCACGTCGACCGTGGCCGGTCCGGGTTCCCACCGGTACGACCCCGGGCCCGGCACCGGCACGGGCAGCGGCTCGGGGGTAGCCCCCCGATCGCCGGCCTGCGGCTTCGCGTCGGAGCCGGCATGAAGGATGACGTCACCGTACCGGACCTCGGCCACCCCGCCGCGGAACGAAATCCGTCTGGTGCCGGACGGACGCGCCGCCAGGCGCTCGATGGCCAGGCCGACCCGGCCGGCCAGCCGCGGATCCGACCGCCACGCCGCCGCCGCCGCTCGCGCGGTCCCGGTGTCGCGCGCCTCCCGGGCCAGGCTCAGCAGGGCCTCGACCACGCGCGGGTTCTCCGCCGCCAGGAAGGGCAGCCATTCCCGGCGGACGCGGGCACGGGCGAACCGGCGGTCACCGTTGGAGGGGTCCTCGAGGTGCGGGATCCCGCGGCGGCGCAGGAACGCCAGCACCTCCGACCGGCGCACGTCCAGCAGCGGCCGCACGAACGGTCCCCGCCGGTAGGGAATGCCCGCCAGGCCGCGCAACCCGGTGCCGCGCACGATCCGGAACAGGACGGTCTCTGCCTGATCGTCGGCGGTGTGCCCGAGCGCGATCTTCTGGCACCCGGCGGCGGCCGCCGCCTCCTCCAGCGCCGCCAGCCGCAGCCGTCGGGCGGCCATCTGCAGCGACTCGCCCCGGGCCCGCTTCCCCGAGACGTCCAGGGTCAACACCCGGCAGCCGAGCCCCAGCGCCGCGCAGCCCCGGGCCACCGCCTCCGCCTCCGCCGCCGCCTCCGGGCGCAGGCCGTGGTCCACCACCGCCGCCTCCAGCTGGATCGAGCCCAGACGGGCGCGCAGATGTGCCAGCCCGTGTAGCATCGCCGTCGAGTCGGGCCCGCCCGACACGGCCAGCAGCACCCGCTCGCCGGCGGCGATCAGGCTCTCGGATCGGATGGTGGCGAGGACACGCGACAGCACGGGGTTCTTTCCGGCTGGTCCTTGGCTGGAACCAGCCCGTCCTCCATAGTCTCTCCGTGAAGTCGTCTCGCGGCCAGCGCCCTCCCCCTCCGACCGCCGAACCGGCCGACGTCGTCGAGCTGTCGCGGTTCCGGGCCGAGCTCAGCCGCGGCCGCCGGCTGCGTCGCGCGGACCTGCTGTTCGCCGCCCCCGACCCGAAAGCCGCCATCCGCTCCCTTCCCGGGGACGAGTTCTATTACGTCCTGCACGAGCTCGGCTTCCCGGATGCGGGCGAGATCCTGCGCTACGGCACGCCCGAGCAGGTCCAGGCGGCGCTGGACTTCGCGCTGTGGGACCGCGACCAGCTGTCCTCCGCCGCGACCGACGAATGGCTGGCGGCGATGGCCGAGGCCCCCACCGCCGCCCTCGCCGAGTGGGCCAAGGGCATCGACGTCGAGTTGCTGGCCCTGTTCATCCGGCGCCGCGCGCGCGTCTACGATCTCAGCCTGGAAGAGCCGCCGGACGAGCCCGAGGGCGCGCTGTTCAGCACGCCGGACACCTTCTTCGTCCTGGACCTGCTGGGCGACGACGACACCCGGCGGGTCACCCACCGCCTGCTCGATGCTCTGTACCGGCACGACCACACCTTCACCCGCCGGGTCCTGGTCGGCACCCGCGGCGAGCTGGACGTCGAGCTGGAGGAGCACGCTTACACCTGGCGGTCGGGCCGGATGGCCGATCTCGGGTTCACCGACTATTACGCCGCCCTGGAGGTGTACCGCGAGCTGGACCCGGCCAGCGTGCGGGTGGGCGGGCCGGAGGCCCCGCGCGTGCGCCCCCTGCTCGACGAGGGCGAGACGCCCTCGCTGCGCGTGCCCACGGCGCTGGTCGAGAAGCTGGCCTCCTCGTCACCGTTCGCGCGGGCCATCGGCGGGGTCACCTCGAAGGAGGAGCTGGCCAATCTGCAGGCCGGCCTGGTCGCCCTGTCCAACCGGGTGCTGGCCGCCGATCGCGTGACCCCGGGAGACGACGAAGCGGTGTCCTCGGTGCTGACGCGCATGGCGGCCACCCTGGACCTGGCGGTCGAGTTCCTGGGCCACGGCAAGAGCGAAGACGCCGTGCTGGCGGTCCGGACCGTGCCGATGACCCAGCTGCACCGGCTGGGCGTGAGTCTGGTGGGCAAGGTCCGGCGGCTCGCCTCCACCCTCACGCGAAAGACGCCGTTTTCCCACCTGCGCGGGCGCCTGGATCTGTTCGAGTCCGACGACGCCGAGGTGCTGGCCGCCTGCGGCCGGCTGCGCCCGGTCTTCCCGCGCCTGCTCGAGACGCCCCCGGCGCCGGGCGACCGGCCCTTCGGCTCGCTCAACGACATCCTGGTCGCTACCGCCGCGCTCGAGCGGGCGGCGGCCGCCCTGACCTGGCTGCTGGCGTTCGGCGTCCGCCCCGAAGATCTGTCGGAAGACCGCCTGCCCGGCCTCGGGATCAGCGACCCCGGTCAGCTCGACGCCGGCGTCGTGGCGCGCACGTGGCTCGCCCACCGGCTGCTGGACCGGCCCGTGGTCTCCACTCTGGAGCCCCTGGACCCGGCGCAGGCGTCGGCGCTGCAGTCACGCGTCGAGGCGCTGGTCACCGACGCCGCCGCGCGGGCCGAGCAACGGGGTCGGCTGCTCGCCGCGGCGGCCGACATCTCGTCGAGGACCCCACCTTCCCCCTCGGCCAGGGCCGTGCTGGGACGCTGGATCGACGAGCTTCTGGCTGGTAACGCGGTTCTGGTCAACGCGCGTCAGTGAGCGTGCGCGCCCGTCGGCGGGCAAGCGGCGTTTTCTTGCGCGGCGCGCATTTGACAAACGGGCCCGGGGGCGCAAAACATCCGTCGTTAGCTTAAAACGGAGCTTAAGTTTGCGTCGGAACCGTCCTTCGACTCGTCCCGCCATTCTGGTGTGCGTCCTGGCCGCCGGCATCGTCGCGCTGGCCACCCCCGCCCGGGCCCAGCCCGTCACTCCCGAGGAGAGCGCGCGCGCCCACCACGAGCAGGGCCGCCTGCAGTTCTCGCTGGGCCGCTACGAGACGGCGATATCGGAGTACCGGAAGGCCTACGAGCTGCGCGCCGACCCCTCCTTCCTCTTCGACATCGCCGAGGCGTACCGCTCGCTGGGCGCGCCCGAGCGCGCGGTCTTCTTCTACCGGCGCTATCTCAACGCCCATCCCAACCCGCCCAATCGCCCCGAGGTCGAGGCGCAGATCGAGCGGCTGTCGCGCTCCCTTCCACCCGAAACTGGCTCTGCCCTGTCCGCGGCCCCACCGGCCGGCGAGCCGGCGACCTCCCCCTTCATGCCCACCTTCGGACGCGAACGCGCGGTGCACGACAGCGAGCGCAGCGTGATGGGCCGCTGGTGGTTCTGGACCGCGATCGGGACGGTGGCGGCGGTGGGGGCGACCCTGGCGATCGTCGCCATCGGCAACCGCAGCGAGCAGAAGGTGCCAGGGTCGGATCTGGGACACGCGCGCCTGAGCTTCTGACGGGCGCATGGCTCGGAACGCCGCTCGCATCGGCCTTGTCGCGGCGGCGCTGGCCCTCGGTTGCAAGGGCAACGGGGACACCATCCTGGTGGTCAACGTCGGGCTGCCCGGGTCGCTGATGGGCAGCCAGGCGCGGGTGTTGCAGGCCACGGTGACCGCCCAGTCGGGCCAGTCCCGCTCGGCCGACTTCAAGGGCAAGGAAGGGGCGGCGGTCAGCTTCCCCACCAGCTTCTCGCTGGAGCTGCCCCGGTCGGTGCAGAGCCCGGTCCGCCTGGAGGTGGTCGCTTACGTCGACGAGGCCAACACCAACGTGCTCGCCCGCAGCGTCCAGGAGAAACTGCCCATCAAGGTCGGCGGGAAGAACGAGGTGAACGTCGTCCTCGGCTGCAACGGCGATTGTTCCGTCGACGCCGCCAGCTCCGACGGGCCCTTCGCGCTGCCGGACGGATCGGCGCCGGCCGACGCCGCCGCCGGCCGCTGCGGCAACGGCGTGCTGGACGAGGGCGAGCTGTGCGATCCTGCGATACCGGCGAACCGCCGGGGTGCCTGCCCGCCCGCCGACTGCAACGACCACATCGACTGCACGCGCGACACGCCCATGGGCGCGGGCTGCAGGCTGGAATGCCGGCACGAGGAGATGGTCGACGTGCAGACCGGGGACCGCTGCTGTCCAGCGGGAGCCAGCGCCGCCACCGACCGCGACTGTCCCGGCACCTGCGGCAACGGGACCCTGGATCCGGGCGAGGCCTGCGACACCGCCCTGCCCGCCGAGAACCCGAACAGCTGCCCCACCGCCGCTCGCTGCGACGACCAGGACCCCTGCACCCGGGACGAGCTCATCTCTGCCGGCACCTGCGCGGCCGTCTGCGCGCACCAGCCGATCCTGGCGTCGGCTTCGGGCGACGGCTGCTGTCCGCTCAGCGCCGCGGCCGAGAACGACTCCGACTGCCCATCGGTGTGCGGCAACGGCCGGGTGGATCCGCCCGCTTCCGAGACCTGCGATCGCGGCGGGCGCTCTGCCGATCGCAACGCTCCCGATCGCAGCTGCCCGGATAGCTGCCCCGACGACGGCAATCCCTGCACCACCGACATCCTGGTGGGCGCCGGTTGCCAGGCCGAGTGCCAGCACCTGCCCATCGAGCGCTCGGTCGGTGGCGACGGCTGCTGCCTGCCCGGGGTGGGTCGGGCCGCCGATTCCGACTGCCCCGCGGTGTGTGGCAACGGGCTGCTCGAGCCGGGTGAAGCCTGCGACAAGGCGATCGCCGCCGGCAGCCCGGGCGCCTGCCCCGCCGCCTGCACCGGCCCCGCCGGGCCCGCCTGCCTGACCGTGCGGCTGGACGGCAGCGCCGAGGCCTGCTCCGCCCGCTGCAGCTACGACGTGAACCTGCTGTGCGCGCCGGCTGCCGACGGCTGCTGCCCGCCCGGTTGCGCCGCCGCCACGGATCCCGACTGCCCGGCGGCCGCCGTGTGCGGCAACGGCACTGTCGACATCGGCGAGGCCTGCGACAGGGCCATCGCCGCCGGTTCACCGGGCGCCTGCCCCGCCAGCGCCGCCGCCTGCAACGACAACGACGCCTGCACCGCCGACCGCCTGCTGTCCGACGGTACCTGCAGCGCCCGCTGCGCCCACGCGCCGATCACGGTCTTCGATGCCGACGGCTGCTGCCCGCCGGGGGCCAACGCGCTGGTGGACGTGGACTGCCCTGCCGTCTGTGGCAACCGGGTGGTCGAGGACGCGGCCAAGGAGAGCTGCGACAAGGCGCTGCCCGCCGGGACCCCGGGTGCCTGTGCGGCCGGCTGCCCGGCCCTCCCCCGCGGTTGCTTGCGGGGCGTGCCGGCCGGCAGCGCCGACAGCTGCAACGCCCGCTGCGAGATCGAGACCATCAAGACCTGCCAGTCGGGCGACGGTTGCTGCCCGTCGGCCTGCAACCACAACAACGACGAGGATTGCCCCGCCATCTGCGGAAACGGGGTGCTCGAGTCGGGCGAGAGCTGCGACTGGGGCATTGCCGCGGGCAACCCCGGCGCCTGCAGCTTCCTGTGCGAGGACGCCGACGCCTGCACCGCCGACATCACCCTGGGCCGCACCTCCGACTGCACACGCACCTGCCGGCACATCCCGATTCTGGCCTGCCGCTCGGGTGACGGCTGCTGCCCCTCGGGCTGCACGCCCCAGACCGACCAGGACTGCCGGCCGGCCGAATGTGGCAACCGGAGCATCGAGGCGGGCGAGACCTGCGATCCCCCCAGCGCCTGTCCGGTCGAATGTGTGGACGACGGCGATCCTTGCACCGCCGGCCGGCTGCTCGGCGACGCGCGCACCTGCAGCGCCCACTGCGTGCACATGCCCATCACCAGCTGTTCGGGCACCAGCGCCGACCGCTGCTGCCCGGTGGGCTGCGCGGCGGCCACCGACGTGGACTGCGGCGTCCCCCCGCCGCGCCCGATGCCCTACTGACGCCGGGCGCTGGGGAGCCGGTCTGGCCCGGCCGCCCTTGACATGTCTTCGCGTGTGACTATACGACTTCGTCCACGCGGACACGCGGAAGAAAAACTTCGGTCCCGGGAATAGTCTCCGGCGCCGGCTGATTCCAATGCCCTGAAAACATGAGGTCCCGATGTCAGATGTGATGATCCAGGTCGAGAACCTCACCAAGGACTATGGCCCGGTACGCGCGGTCGATCGCGTCACGTTCAACGTTCGGAAGGGGGAGGTGCTCGGCTTCCTGGGACCGAACGGGGCGGGCAAGTCGACCACGATGAAGATGTTGACCTGCTACCTGTCGCCCTCCGGCGGCAGCGCAAGGGTTGCCGGTCTCGACGTGTTCGAGCACTCGCTGGAAGTGCGCAAGCGGATCGGCTACCTGCCCGAAGACACGCCCATCTACCGCGACATGACCGTGCTCGAATACCTCCAGTTCGCGGCGGAGATCCGGGGCATGGGCGGAGCCTCGGCGCGGATCAAGGAGATCGGCGGCCGCTGCGGCCTGGGCGACGTGGCCGGCAAGCTGATCGGTGAGCTGTCCAAGGGCTACCGGCAGCGCGTGGGGCTGGCCCAGGCCATGCTTCACGACCCGGACATCGTCATCCTCGACGAGCCCACCAGCGGTCTGGACCCCAACCAGATCGTCGAGATCCGGCAGCTCATCAAGGAGGTCGGGCGGGAAAAGACAGTCATCCTGTCGACCCACATCCTGCCGGAAGTGCAGGCCACCTGCAGCCGCATCATCATCATCGGCCGGGGCAAGGTGGTCGCCGACGGCACCCCGGACGAGCTGCGCGCCCGCGAGCGCGGCGGCCGCTACCGGGTGGTGGTGGCAGCCAACGGCGTGCCCGCCGACGCCATCCGCACCCGGCTGGGCAGCATCAGCGGGGTGAGCCGCTGTCAGTCCACCACCGGTGAAGACGGCGCCCACTCGTTCACCATCGACGCCGAGACCGCCGAGGATCTGCGCAAGTCGCTGTTCCGGGCGGCGGTCGACAACCGCTGGACCCTGCTCGAGCTGGTGCGCGAGTCGGCCAGCCTGGAAGACGTGTTCCGAAACCTGACCACCGGCGAGGAGAACCGGACATGAGCGCCGCTCTGGCCATCAGCAAACGCGAGCTCCGCACCTACTTCAATTCACCCGTCGCCTACATCGTGGTGACGGTGTTCATGCTCCTGGCGGGCTACCTGTTCTTCAACACCCTGTTCATCGAGAAGCAGGCCGAGATGCGCGGCTTCTTCGGCCTGGTCCCGATGCTTTTCACCTTCATCATCCCGGCCATGACCATGCGGCTCATCGCCGAGGAGAAGGGCAGCGGCACGCTCGAGCTGCTGATCACCATGCCGATCCGGGACTGGGAGGTGGTGCTGGGCAAGTTCCTGGCTGCGCTGGGCTTGCTGGCGACCTTGCTGGCGCTGACCCTGGTCTACGCCTTCACCCTTTCCTCCATCGGGCCGATCGACAAGGGCGCCACCTACGGCGGCTACTTCGGCCTGTTGCTTATGGGTGCGGCCTACGTGGGCATCGGGGTGATGGCCTCCTCGTTCACGCGCAACCAGATCGTCGCCTTCATCCTGGCCTTCGCGATCTCGTTCGCCCTGTACCTGTTCGGCCGGATCGTGCAGATCGTGCCCCCGTCTCTGCAGCCGATACTGGCTTACCTGAGCATCGACAACCACTTCGAGAGCATCAGCCGGGGCGTGATCGACACACGCGACGTCCTGTATTACCTGTCGGTCACCGGCGTCAGCCTGGTGATCGCCACCGTCGCTCTCGAAGCCCGCAAGTGGAAGTAGCCAAGGTGCAAACATGACGACCGATACCCGCAAGAAGCGCACCTACGCCTCGAACGCGCTGCTGTACAGCCTGTTCATCGTCGGCGCGATCGTGGTGGTCAACCTGCTGGGCACCCGCGTGTTCGGCCGGGTCGACCTCACCGAAAACGACGTCTACACCCTGTCGCAGGCCTCCAAGGACCTGGTCAAGAAGCTGCCCGACTACATGACGGTCAAGGCCTTCATCTCGTCGGACCTGCCGCCCGAGCTGAAGACGGTCAGCCGTTACGTGCGCGATCTGGTCGACGAATACAAGAGCAGCTCCAACGGCAAGTTCCGCTGGGACGCCGTCGACCCCGGCACCGACAAGAAGCTGGAGGAAGAGGCCAACCGCTGCAAGGTCCAGCAGGTCCAGATCCAGGTGCTGCGCAACCAGAAGTTCGAGCTGGGCGCCTATTACCTGGGCCTGTGCTTGCAATACGGCAACGAGGTCGAGTCCATCCCCCAGGTGGTGCGGGCCGAGGGCCTGGAATACCAGATGTCCTCGCTGATCAAGAAGCTGACCACCAAGAAGAAGAAGATCGCTTTCACGACGGGTCATGGCGAGTCCGATTCGAACCAGGGCTTCCAGTCGCTGAAGGGGGCGCTGGAGCAGGAGTTCGAGCTGACCACCGTCAACCCCTCCCAAGCCGAGATCGGCAAGGACGTCGATGCCCTGGTGGTGGGCGGCCCGAAGCAGCCGTTCGACGAGAAGGCGCAGAAGGAGATCGACAAGTTCGTGATGGAGGGCAAGGGGGTCGTCTTCATGATCGACGGCATCACCCTGCAGGCTCCCGGCGGGATGGCCGGCCAGGCCGCCAAGCTGAAGATGGGCCAGCCCACCGACAGCGGTCTGGGCAAGGTGCTGGAGGCCTACGGCTTCAAGGTCAACCAGGACTTCGTGTTCGATCTGCAGAACGCGCCCGGCGTGGTCGACATCAACGGCCGGCAGATGCTGGCCAACCTGCCGACCTTCGTCGCCGCCGAGACCCTCAAGGACAAGGAGCTGACCGTGCTCGACGGGGTGCGGGGGGTGGTGTTCCCCTACGCCTCCAGCGTCGAGCTGGCCGGACCGCTCAAGAGCGGCAAGCCGGCCAAGGGCAAGCTGTGGGCCCTGGCGACCTCCTCGAAGGACAGCTGGAAACACACCGGCTTCTTCGTGCTGGGCCCGGGCACCAAGTTCGACCCGCCGCCCGCCGACAAGCGCGGCACCGCCACCCTGGGCTTTGCCTACCAGGGGCCCCTGCACAGCGCCTTCGCAGCGGCGAATGCGCCCGCGGTGTCGGACCCCAACGCCCCGGTGAGCGACTCGAAGCGGCCGGTCCGGGTGGTCGTCATCGGCGACTCGGACTTTGCCAATGACGAGAACGTGCAGCTGGCCCGGTTCCTGTCGTTTTACGGCGCCGGCGCCCAGCTACTGGTCAACTCCATCGCCTGGACGGTGGAGGACGAAGCTTTGACCCCCCTGCGTTCGAAGAACGTGATCCCGCGGCCGATCAAGGTGGCATCGGAGGCGGCGGCGACAGCCATCCAGTGGTCCAACATCCTGGGATTGCCTCTGGCATTCTGTGTGTTCGGCGTGTTGCGCTGGCGCTTCCGCCGGGCAAGCCGCTTCAGCCAGAAACTCTGAGAGGAAGACGATGAACCGGAAGACCCTGCTTGCCGGAGGCATATTCGCCGGCCTGCTCATCGTGACGGTGCTGGTACTCCGTGCGCCCGAGAAGGGCACCCGGACGGGTGAAGCCCCCCGCCCGGTGGCCGCCATCGGCGACGGCAACATCGACACCCTCGAGGTCACCAAGGACGGCAAGAAGACGGTGATCAAGAAGGAGGGCGGCAAATACCGGGTGGTCGAGCCGATCAACTACCCGGCCGAGGAGGACGGCACCAAGCAGGCCTTCGAGGCCCTGGAGAAGGCCGAGTTCGGCACCATCGTGAGCGACCAGAAGAGCCGCCACGACGAGTTCGAGGTGGGCGACAAGAGCCCACGGGTGGTGGCCAAGAAAGGCGGCCAGGTGCTGGCCGACCTGCGCATCGGCAAGGTCTCGCCGGACCACACCCTGGTGCGGGTGGAGGGCAAGAACGAGGTCTGGCAGATGGTCGGCTCGCAGCGCTGGCACTTCGACAAGGACCTGTCGGGCTGGCGGGACAAGTCCATCATCACGTTCAACAGCGATGACGCCGAACGCATCCAGGTGGTGGCCGCCGACGGAAGCAAGATCGTCGTCACCCGCTCGCCCAAGGGCGACGCCGGGGTGGCCAGCCCCTGGAAGGTGGCCGAATCGAGCATCAAGGTCGACCCGTTCGATCCGTCGGTGGCCAACGACATGTTGACCGCGCTTTACGCCTTCAAGGCCAGCGACTTCGCCGACGGCGCCAAGCCCGCCGACACCGGGCTGGACAAGCCCACTCTGACGGTGACGGTGGGCCTCAAGGGCGGCAAGAGCGAGTCCGTCCTGGTCGGCAAGAAGAAGAACGAGGACGACTTCTACGTCAAGCGCGGCGCAGATCCCCAGGTGTTCCTGGTCAAGAAGTACACCCTCGAGCGCATCAACAAGCGGCCCATCGAGTTCCGGGACAAGACGGTGTGCAACATCGCCGATGCCACCCAGGTCTCGGTCAGCGCGCCGACCGATTCGTACACCCTGGTCAAGGACCCGAAGAAGAGCGGCGACGACGCCTGGAAGATCACCAAGCCCGCGGGCGTGACGGTGGATCCGTCCAAGGCCGCCGACGTGGCGGTCGCCTTCCGGGAGTGGAAGGCCCAGAGCTACGCCGAGGACTCCTCGCCCAAGACCACCGGCCTGGCCAAGCCGAGCATCACCATCTCGGCCAGCGGCAGCGGCAAGAGCTGTGTCATCAAGGTGGGCACCGAGCTGGCGGACAAGCAGAACCGCTACGCCCAGGTGGGCGGCGCCCCCGAGGTCTACGTGATCCCGAAGTGGACCGTCGAGCGGGTCGCCAAGAAGGTCGACGACCTCAAGAAGAAGAAGGAAGCCAGCAACACCGCCGCCGGCGCCCCCCCCAGCCCCCACTGACCCTCGCGGCGGCTCACTTCTTCCGGCGGCGCTCCAGGGCCTTGTACATGGCCTGGGTCCCCAGCGCCGCCTCGCCGTGCGCTTCGTTGTCGGCGAAATAACGCTGAGCCAGGGCGGCGCCCTCGAGCGGCAGCTCGACCGCCTGGGCGATGGACTGGACGATCCGCAGGTCCTTCTGGATGAGGCGGATCATGAAACCGGGAGCGAAGTCCCCCGCGGCGATCCGGGTGCCCAGCTTCTCCAGGGCCCAGGAGCCGCCCGCGCCCGGGATGAGGGCCCCCAGCATGGTCTGCTGGTCGATGCCGTTGGCCTTGGCCAGGTTCAGGGCCTCGACGATCCCGACCATGTTCAGGGCGCACAGGATCTGGTTGCACGCCTTGACCGTCTGCCCCGCCCCCACCGGCCCGCAGTGGGTGATCCGCTTGCCCATGCACTCCAGGGCCGGCCGCGCCCGCTCGAGGTCGCCGGCCTCCCCTCCCACCAGGATGGACAGCGTTCCTTCGCGCGCGCCGACGTCGCCACCCGTCACCGGCGCGTCCAGGAAGCGGATCCCGCGCGAGCCCAGCTGGGCGGCGATCTCCCGGGCCGCCTCGGGAGCGATGGTGCTCATGTCGATGAACAGCGTGCCCGGCTTGGCCCCCTGGGCCGCTCCTGTGGCCCCCAGCAGGACCTCCTTGGCGTCCGGCGAGTCGGTCACGATGGAGATGACCAGGTCGGCACCTTCGGCCGCGGCGGCGGGCGTGGGCGCCGAGCGTGCACCGGCCGCCACCAGCGCGGCGCTCCGTTCCGCCGTGCGGTTGTAGACGGTCAGCCGGTGCCCGGCCGCCAGAAGCCTGCCGGCCATGGGCCCGCCCATGATGCCGAGACCAACGAATCCGATCGCGAGAGCCATCTTTGCCTTCTTCCTTGCGGGTGAGGGCAGCGACTCTATATCGCCTCCTCCAACCCGGGAATCAAACGCTCGCGGTCTCGATTAAAGAACCACCCGGGGGGAGGGGTCCCTGACATCGCAGCAGGGCCCCATTTCCGCCTTGACCCCAAGGACCCTTCCCGCCCGGTGGGTTCTGGTAGGATTAGGGCGCGCAGCGGCCCCCCATCATCAAAAAAAAGATCGCTAGGGGTGCCGGCTCTTGCCGCGGTTCGGGGTGCAGACCTGGACGGTGATGTCCACGGTCTGGGAGGTCCGCAACGCCTCGCACAACTGGCCGCGGAAGGTGAAACGGCGTACCGAATCGGGTTCGAATTCCCATCCGCTGGTACGATCCTGGGGAACAATCGCGGTGCTGGTTCCATCGCCCATCGACACCACCAGGTAGTCGGGCGGTCGCAGCGCGCTCGTCAGTCGGAACGTGCAAGCTTTTCGCGACAGGGCGGCCAGGCGTTCCTCCAGCTGATCCGCCAGCGATTCGGGGCTGGTCGTCAGGTGGAAGTTGCTGGGGTTGTTGGAATCCACCCGCACCCCGGCCACCGACTGCAGGCAGCTGGAGCCGGCCAGATCGTCGGACAGCGCGTACACGTCGGTCTCGACCATCTCGTTGCCCCAGAGCATGCCGGCCTCGGCGATGGCCTGGCCGCACTCCATGCCCGGGCGCAACTGGCAGGTCGGCTCGCTGTCGGTGATCAGGAAGACGTGTCGGGAAGAGATGGCGGTGTCCAGCTGGGCGAAACGCTCGCGGGCGTTGCGCAGGGCCATTGAGGCCGGAGCGTCGCTCCCCGATTCGCGACAGACCGACCCGGCCGCGCAGTCCCAGCGCCGCTGGATCATGGTGCTGGTCTCCCGACCGGGCGCGATCGCCGAGCTCGCGCAGCAGCCGCTGGTGCCGCTGGGGCAGTCGGACGGGAAATCGACGTACCCGACGTGGACGGCGGCGTGGTAGGTGGCCAGCAGGCTCTTGATCGTGGATTGCGTCTCTTCCAGACGCGTGTAGCCCGAGCCGTTGTACTTCTGCCACATCGAGGCCGAGCGATCGAGCGCCAGGATGACCTGCGGGTTCTCCTGGCGGAAGTCGACCTCCTCGCAGATGGCGGCAGCATCCCGGGCAGCGGGAGCGTCCGGCCCGGCGTCGGCCGCGGTGGTGACCCGCAGCGGCGGCAAATTGACGTCCTGGGTGCAGGAAACCACCCCGGCGGCAAACCCCACCGTCAACAGCAGCAGCCGCGCACGTGCGATCATGGCTACACGCGCTCGAGGGGCCGCGCGCTCAACGGGAGCGTGGGGCCGACGGACCCTCGGTACGGCTGTCGTTCTCCTTCGCGGTCGTGCGCTCGGCGTCGAGCTTGCCCAGCATCTGTTTCATCTCGGCGAACCGCTCGCTGTGGGGATGCCGACGCAGGAACATGTCGATCTCGGTCCGAGCCGCGTCGCGATCGCCGAGCATCAACAGGGTCTCGATGATCGAGACGTCGGCCTCGTGCCGGAGAAGCCCGTCGGGGAAACGCTCCCGGTAGTGGCTCCAGGCCACGATCGCCTGGCGCGGCTGGTACATGTGGTCGCGCAGGATCTTGCCAAGCTCCAGCCCGGCGTTCTCTGCCGCCGGACCGATGCCCTCGGCCGCCTTGCGCAGGTCGCTCAGCCCCGCCGCCGAGTCGCCGCGGTCGAGGGCCGCATGCGCCTCCTGGTAGCGGTCCTGCGGGTGCTCGTCGGGGGCGTTCAGCTTGTGCGCGAGCTCGCTCGAGGCGCGCGCCACCCGCAGCCGGCGCGCCGGGCGGGCGCCGCCGATCCGAGCCGGGCCCTTCCAGGAATCGCCCGCGTTCAGCTGGATCATGTGCTCGCCGCGCCAGACCTGCACCACGCCTTCGCGCACGTCGACCTTGACCGTCCGGGGGGAGATGGTGAGGCCGAACTTGGTGCCCACCACCACCACCACGTAGGGCCCGGCCACCACGCTGAAGCTCTCGCCCTGTGGCTGCTTGGGCACCTCGAGGCCGGCCCGGCCGCGGAACAGGAAGGGCCGCTGGCCGGCGTCCACGTGCAGGAAGCTGCGCGAGCGCAGGCTGACCCGGGCCCCGCTCTTGAGCCGGACCACCTGGCCCTTCCGGGCACCGGTGCGGACGTCCGACGGTCCGAGCACCACCGGGGTGCCGTCGGCCACCGGCGCCGGTGGCGTCGCCTGCGGCGGCTCGGCTGGCCGAGCTTGCACGGGCGGGCGAGGCGGCGGCGGCACCGTGCTGGTCCCCACCGCCACGGTGCTGGGCCAGCGGTGCGGCGCCTCGAACAGCAGCGGCCGCAGGAACCAGGCGGCCGTCAGCATGGCGCCGCCGATGCCACCCACGGTCACCAGAAAGGACCAGCGCACACGACCGCGGCGCGGCCCCGGCATCAGCTCGGCCAGGCGGCTCCACACCCGTCGCAAGGCCAGATCGTCATTGCGGCTGGAGGCGGCGTCGAGCGCCTCCCTCACCTGCCGCTCGGTATCATCGCGGCTTTCCTCCAACCACCTCACGCAGCACCGCCCTTTCTCGCCAAGCTAAGCAACTCCACCCGCGCGTGGTGGAGACGTGACCACACAGTATTTTCCGGACAATCAACGATCCTCGCGATCTCGTCGACCCGTAGGCCTTCGATCTCGAAAAGCACCAGCACCGTCCGCTTCTTGGCGGACAGACGGGAAAGCAGACGATCGATGAAATGCATCTCGGCGGCGCGCTCGACCGATTCGGGAGGCGCCGGCAGGGGCTCGCGCAGAAGCAGCGTGCGAAGCACATCCCGCACGCGGCGCCGGCGTCCCAGCCGGCCGGCGTGACGGGCCGCAATCCGGTAGATCCAGGTCGACAGCTGGGCCTCGCCGCGGAACGAATCGAGGCTGCGCGAGACCGCCATGAAGACGTCCTGCACGGCGTCTTCGCGCTCGTCGCGAGAGACCCCCAGCGCACTGAGGAATCGGTACACCAGTGGTGCGTGTCGGTCGTACAGCTGTCGCCAGGCGATCCGGTCACCCTGCCGGCAACGGGTCACCAGCTCGACATCGGGAATGACCGGTGTCGACGGGGCGGGCGAAGTGGTGGTCGGATGGCGGGCCACGTGACTTACAGGATTAGGGCACGCGACGACGGTTTTCCGTCACCGCAGAGTGAATCCGATGTCGGCCGCTATCCTAACGTATATACGCTGCGTTGGAACCGAGAAGATTGTAAGGTCGTCCACCTTGATTTGAGGACGATAGTTCAGTCGATAGGTCACCACGCTCGCCCCGACCGCGCCGGACAGGCGGATGAATGTCCGGCTGCGCAAGGGCACGCGCAGCCCGGTGGCCGCGAACACCGTCGGACCGGGCAGCAGATGGGTCTCGGCGTTTCCTCCGTCGGCAGCGGCGCGCACCCAGGTGAGATCGAGGCCGGCGCCGGCACCGACCTGCAACTCGACTGGCCAGTCCAGGCTGCGCGCCCACAGGCCGAGCTCGACGGGGAACTGTCGCGCGCGCGCGCGACCGAGATAACCCCGGCCCATCGGAGAAAGGTCGTTCTCGCCGGTGACGCCGGCGCCGGTGACCAGCAGCAGCCGGCCGCGGGTGCCGAGCACGCGCCCCACCCGCGCGCCGACCTCCAGCGCCGGCAAGAACTCCGAGCCCACGCGCCACCCGCTGGCCAGTGAGAGGTCCCAGCGCCGGTCCGGCCCCAGCCCGTCGCCGGTGACCAGCGGGATGGGCGTGTTGCCCGCGGGCATCGGCAGCGGGTCCTCGAGATCGGTCAGGAACCGCTGCACGATCAGCGCGGCCGTCTCGGCGAGCGCGGCGCAGTCCTTCTGTCCCGCGGCCCCCGCCAGCGAGCGTTGCAGCCGCGTCTGCGCGCGGGCATCGATCAGCGAGAACGCGCGGTGGCCATCCGGCGCCGGCGGTGAGAGGGCCAGCTTCAAGGATCCGCGCCGCTCGGCCTCCGAGAACGGAATGACCGCCCCGGGCACGCGCGCGTACAGCGCCTCCTCGATCTGCTTGGCCGACGGACAGCCGGCCGCGCTGTCGGGCATCACCGCGACCAGGCCGGTCTGGGCGAACAGCAGCAAGGCCGGGAGGATCACGGTCCGCACTATACACAGGCCTGCGCCGCGCGCCTCCCACCGGCGCGGACAGCCTGCTCGTTGTGACTACATTCCGATGATCACGACGCCGCGCTTGGGCTCGTCATCCCGCTCGCCGCGATCGTCATCCCGGTCGTTGCGGTTGGGCCGTCCCTCGTCGGCAACAGGCAGCTCCAAACGAGGATGTTCCTCGTTGCGCCGACGTTCTTCTTCTTCCCGGCGTCGGATCTGCTCAATGATCCAGGGCTCGAGCATCGACGACCCCCTGTGTATGGCTTGCAATATCGCGTCCCAGGAGTCAAGTACGTGGGCTCCCGGCCGCCCTCGACAGGCAACCCCGCAGGCTGGGTGGCAGCGTCACAGCCAGCTGCGCTGTCCGGACTTTGGCGAGCAGTTACGGCTGCTTCACCGCGCGTACGCGCGCCGCCTGGCCCCTTCAGGGTCACTCCGGGCTCTCGATACGCCACAATCCCTCCTCCCGAACGAACCGCACCTGTCGGCCACCCTCGTAAACGAGGTAGGCTTCGTCACCTTCTTCGATGATGCGTCGCTCGAGTGCCAGGCGCAAGGCCCCCAGCAGCGCCCGTTTTCGCTCGGAACCCTGGCTCTGCCAGAACGCGCGCAGCTTCTCGGGCGTGACGTCGCCGCGGTAGCGCGCCGGGGCCAGCTCGACCAGCACGTCGTAGCGCGCGCTCTCGACCGCGTGGATGAACGCACGCAGCGCCGCGCGGGGCGTGTCCTGGCCGAACGGCTCGAAAGGTGGGGATTCCAGCCGCCAGGTGCCCGCTTCTCGCACCAGGCTCACGCGGTCGCCGTCTCCCAGCGCGATCTCTGCGCGCGCCGCCCACCCGGCGGCATTTTCCCGCAGGGCCCGGCCGGCCACCCGGCTGTCCCGGCCGGCGGCCTGCATCTGGCGGCGGAAGGCCTCCAGTGGCACCCGTTTGCGGTAGCTCGCCGACATCAGATTGTAGGCAGCGGCCCAGTCCTCCCGTTCGAGGGCGGTGCCGTATTGTCCCAGCGCCCCGGCGGGAGAGGCGGCCCGCTCGGCGCAGGCCAGCGCCGGAAGCGCCAGCAGCGCGGCCAGGCGCACGCGCATCACGGGCCGCGGACCTCCACCGTCAGCGAATAAGGTTCGTCGTTGTCGTAGTCGCCCGGGCGGCGGCCCTGCACGCGGATCAGCGCGGAGCCGGCGGCGTCCGCCCGCGCGGTCAGCTTCTCGCCCTGGCCCCGCTTCGAGGCATCGCTCCGCTGCGGTCGGGCCGCGCCCGGCAGCAGCAGCTCGACCACCACGTCCACCTTGCGCGAGGGGACCACCTGCACCGCGATCTCGGCGCCCGCCGCCAGATCGCAGCGGAAGAAGTCGACGTCACCCGCGCCCAGGTAGCCGCTGCTGATGCCGGGGCTGACGGGCGTGGCCCGCACGGGCTGGTCGTTGGGCTCGCGTTCCCCTTCGGGCGACGGCTCGGACCGGACACCGAGGACGTAGCGGTGCTCGAGGTCCGCCACGCCAGCGGTCTCCGCGGCGATGAAGAAGAAGCCGGGCGCGCCGTCGGCCGCCGGCGGGCTGAGCGCTGCGGGCGAGAGGTTGCGCAGCACCAGGCGTTCACCGGGGTGGCCGCGCACCGACTGCAGACGGGCGCCGGCGCGGTCGAAGACGGTCAAAGACGCGGTCACCGACGAGGGCGGCGTCAGGAAGACCGAGACCAGGGTGGCCTCGGACAGCTCGCCGATCGGCACCCGATAGTAGTCGCGGTCGCTGCCGGTGCCGAAATAGCCGGCCATCTCGGGCGCGGCGTGGGCGGGGCCGAGCGCGGTGGCGGTGTCGGGGGTGTCGTTGGGCTCGCGCTCGTCGCCGGCGCCAAGGGACGTTTCCCGCACGGCCAGGACATAGGTGGCCGGCTGGGGAGGCGGGGGCGCGGGAGCGTTCTTGCGCCCGCGATCGAGCCGGACCGAGATCAGGTACCGCTCGCCCGGGCGGACCGAGATGTTGGGCAGACCGTGGTGGGCGCCGGCCGCCCCGGTCGAGGTGCCCAGCACGACGCCCGCGGCGGTGCGCATCTGCAGGACGGTGGCCAGCCCCTCGGCCGGGGTCAGCTCGATCGACAGCGCCCGATTGCTCGGGGCCGGTGCGGCGTCCGGTGGGCGGGCATCGCCGGCCGACCCCCCATCGGGCGCAGGCGTGCCGCCCGGGATCTCGAGCGCGTACAGGTCCTCGCCGTCCGCCGGCTGGCCCGGACCGGGGGCCAGGGTGCCCACCACCGCCAGACCGGGGGTGCCCGCCAGCGCCAGCAACATGGGCCCTTCGCCGGGCGCGCTGGGCTCCCGTTCGGTGACCGGCGTCAGCCCGGGCGGCAGGGGGACGGGCGGCGCCAGCAGGACCACCGAGGCGTCCCCACGCGACAGCACCGGGCGGGAACGCCGGCAACCGGCAGCGGCGAGCGGGAGCAGCGCCAGCAGGAGAAGGACACGCGGAGACGCCATCTGCGCCACCATGGAATGATAACGGGCTTCTGGCGTTCCTGGCGCCCGTGCGCCCCCCGGTTCAGCCGCCCGGGGCGGGGGCCACGCCCGGCGGCGGTGGCAGCGGGCGGATGCCGGCCAGCAGCTCCGCTTCGGCCACCACCTGATCGCCCACCTTGGCCTCTCCCCGCAGCTTCCAGACCGCACCTCCGCGTCGCAGGGGGACCACCTCCAGATGCAGGACGTCTCCCGGCACCACCGGCCGGCGGAACTTCACCCCCTCCATGCCCATGAAGTACATCACCTGCCGGGTGGGATCGAACCCGGTCAACCGGGCGGCCAGCAGGGCCCCGGCCTGGGCGAGCGCCTCGATGATCAGCACGCCGGGCATCACCGGATTGCCCGGAAAATGCCCTTCGAAGTGCGGTTCGTTCCTGCTGACCAGCTTGTGGGCGACGATGCGTTCATCGTCGATGGATTCGACCCGGTCGATGAAAAGGAACGGATAGCGGTGCGGGAGGACCGCCTGGATCTCGCGGATGTCCATCCCCATGAGGGCCGCGAGGCTACTTCTTGGCGGGAGCGGCCGCCGGGGGCTTGGCGGCGGCGGGCTTGCCCGGCGGGGGGCCCCCTCCCCCTTCCTTGCCCTCGCCGGCGTTGTAGCGCCGGATGACCTCGTTGGTCAGGTCGAGGTGGGGCTTGGCGAACACCAGGCCGGCCTGGGCCCGGTCGAACACCATGGTGAAGTTCTCGGCGATGGAGATCTTGGCGATGATCCGCTGCATCCGCTCGAAGATCTTGCCGGTGGCCTCCTGCTCCTTGGCCGACAGCTCCTGCTGGTGCCGCATGTAGGTCTGCTGCACCTTCTGCATCTGGGCCTGCAGCTCGCCCTCGATCTGCTTGACCTTGTCGGCGCCCAGCAAGGTGCGCCGCTTGTCCAGGTCATCGATCTTCTTTTTGAGGTCGCTCTGCTGCTCGTCGAGCTCTTTCTGTTTCTGGTCGAAGATCTTCTTCAGATCCGCGCGGGCCTTGCGCCCCTCCTCCGTCTCCATGAGCGCGCGCTGCAGATCCACGAAGCCGAGCTTGAGATCCTGCGCCCGTGCTGCGCGCGACATGATGCCGCTGGAAAAAACCGCCAGGGCGGCAGAGACCGTGCAGATGGCCAGACGATTCATCGCTACTCTCCTGCCTCTTCTTCTTTTGGCTGGCCCATCGATAGCATGCCCCCCGCCGGGGGTCGAGTGGGCGATTTCCACAACAGCCCGCAGAGCCGCGGCCGGGGCCATCGAGGGCACACGACCGCGGACCGGGGAGCTCGACAGCGGGTGAAAGCGCGCGCACCGACCCGGGCCGGCCCCGCCGGAACGCCGCGGCTGCAGATTCGGCCGCGGCGCGCTCGGTCGTCCTCAGCGACGGACAGCGACCTGCTAGAGGTCGTTTCCGATGGTGAACTCGAAGATGAGTGGCTCTTCGCCGGGCAGCGGTTTGAAGGGAAGGCCCCACTCGAAGCGAAGCGGACCGATCGGCGAGAACCAGCGGAATCCGAAGCCCCAGCTCGTGCGAATGCTGGCCGGGTCACTCCAGGGCCTGGCGCAGGGGTCGTTCGACACGTGCACTCCGGCCGGCCGGAGGCTGCAGTACTGGTCCTCGAGGTTGTAGGCATTGCCGGCGTCGGTGAATATGACCGCGCGGATCCCCACGCGTTCGATCAGCGGGAACTCGATCTCCGCGCGACCGATGAGCTGCATGTTGCCGCCGATCGTGTTCACCCGCAGGGCCGCATCGGGCGTCTGTTCGGCCGGCGCGCGGATGTTGGGTCCCAGGCTGTAGGGTCGAAAACCGCGGACGTCGTAGATGCCGCCCACGAAGTACCGTTCGAAGATCGGCACCCCTTGTGGATCGCGGCTGGTGACTACCCCCATCTGGGCCCGCAGGCGCAGCACGAACGGCCCCCACAGAGGATAGAAGTAGCGGCTGGTGACGTCGTAGCGGGTAAAGCGGGTCTGGGAGAAGAACAGCGGTGAGGCGAACTCGGCCGCGGCGTCGTTGAACCAGCCGCTGGTCGGAAACAACCGGTTGTCGCGCGTGTCGTAGGTGACCGACAGCCTGAACGAGGAGGACAGCCCGGGCCGCAGGAGGTTGGCCAGGGTGCCGGCGGGGAATGGGGTGCGCTGGCCGCCGGAAAGGAAACGGGTGGTGCCGCCGGTCGAGACCCCCACCTCCTCCAGCTGGTAGCGGAGGAACAGGTGGAAGTTGTCGAACAGCATGTAACCCCAGGTCAGGCTGCCGCCCCGGGAGGTGCGGTTGAAGGCCGGGTAGTACTGGAACTGGTTGTAGAGGTTGAAGCCGAAGCTCCAGTTGGTATCGAGGAAATACAGCTCCTCGAAGGAGAGCAGGAAGATCTG
>JBKPRZ010000435.1:0-5016 GCA_046734815.1 Myxococcota bacterium
GGCGTGGCGGGCGGCTCGGACGGCCGCGACGAGGCGCAGGCTGTGGACAACATGCCGGCACCGACCAGAACCACGGCGAGCGCGCGGACAGATGACATGTACAGCTCCTGGGGCAGGGGATTTCACCGGCCGGCCGCGTCGACCGCCAGCGACCCGGGAACATACACCCTAGGCGAAACGCAGGCCCAGGACGAACAGCGCGAAGCCCAGCACGAACGCCGCCAGGGTGGCGACCCCCCAGCGCGGCTGCAGCCGCAGGCCGCGGTCGATGCCCTTGCGGATGAAGACGATGGCGGCGCTCAGCCACAGGGCGAAGCCGAACAGGGCGGCGAAGGTGGCGGGCAGGCGCGGCCCCGGACGGGCGGCCAGGCGCTCGAGGTGCCAGGCCCGCCGCTGTTCCAGCGAGGCGCCGGCGGCGACGGCCGGCGGCTCCAGGCGGGCGTAGATCTCGGCCAGCCGCCGGTCCGACCTGGCCAGGTGATCCGCGTACGGCGTGTAAACCGAGCGCGCACCCAGCAGCCCCGAGCGCAGCGCCTCGCGCGCCATCCGCTCGCCCTCGAGGTCGCCCGCCTGCGCGGCGTCGTGGGCCATCGCCTCCAGCCGCTCGACCGCCCGCCGCACCGACGAGCTGCCCGGCACGTACATGCGGATGGCGTGCAGGTACTCGCGGCTGGCGCGCGCCCGGTCGCGCCTCACCTCCGCCTCCACCCCGGCGCGCAGGGCCGCCCGCGAATCGATCGTCACCCGCACCACCACGATCCCCAGCGCCGCCACCGCCAGCACCAGCCACCCGCCCCGGTACCGCCGCACCCGCCGCAGCGGGGCGCCGTCGGGGGAGGCGGGCCGGTCGTCAGACAAAGTCGCGCTTCCGGAAGATCAACATCGCCAGCAGCAGCACCGCTATCGAATACCCCACCCCGTAGGCGCTGGTCCAGGCGATGTAGCGCGCGTCGACGAAGTTGGCGTGGATGGATACGTTCTCGGCGCCGATGATGCCGCCCGACGGATAAAACAGGTTCAGGTTGGGCAACACCGCCACCGCCGCGTCGATCAGCGCGCGCGCCTGGCCGCCCATCCGCTTGCCCAGCGCCTGGATCTCCGGCACCGAGCGCCCGACCGCGAACACCCCCAGCGCGAAGAACCCGGACAGAAACGGGCTGGAGAACGACGAGAACAGCACCGCCACCGAGGTGACAACGGTGACGTTCACGTATAGCAGCCACAGCGCCTTCCACATCGGCGCGTCCAGCGCGGACCCCTGCAGCGCCAGGGTGCCGCCCAGCACCAGCCCCATCACCCCCAGCTGCACCGCCAGGGTGAGCAACATGCCCAGCCACTTGCCCAGCACGAACTCCCATCGGTAGATGGGCTTGGGCAAGATCGTGTAGACGGTCTTGAGGTCCAGCTCCTTGTACAGCAGGTTCACGCCGACGAAGATGGCGATGATGACCCCGAAGATGTCGATGCCATAAAGGCCCACGTCCCGGGTCATCCGGATCTCCTCGTGCAGCGACAGCTGCCCCAGCGCCACCGCCGCCAGGATGATCAGCACCGCGAAGAACAGCAGGCTGTAGAGGATCTTGTTCCGCACCGCCTCGCGGAAGGTGTTGCGGGCGATGGCCCAGATCCGCCTCACGACGCCTGCCTCGCGCCGCCGCCACCGCCGTCGCTGCTGCGCGTGTCGCGCGCCTGGGCCTGGCGGATGAAGAAGTCCTCCAGCGATTCTCGCCGCGGCGACACCGACACCACCTGCGCCCCCTTGTCCAGGGCCACCTTCAGGAAGGGCGCCACCTGATCCTCCTGCCGCAGCTCGATCGCCGCGCCTTCGGGCGTCTGGCGGGCGGTGGCCCCCTCGGGCAAGGTGGGCAGCCCGGACAGCCCCGGGCGCAGCACCACCTCGGTCGACAGCAGCCGCGCCGACAGCAGCTCGTGCAGCGGACCGACGCTGCTGGTGCGGCCGGCGAAGACCATCGCCACCCGATCACAGGTCATCTCGACGTCGGGCAGGATGTGCGTGGAGTAGAACACCGTGCGCCCCTCCTGCTTCAGCTCGAGGATGAGGTCGCGGATCTCCTTGCGGCCCAGCGGGTCCAGCCCGGTCATCGGTTCGTCCAGCACCACCAGCTCGGGATCGCCCATGAGCGCCTGGGCGATGCCCACCCGCTGCAGCATGCCCTTCGAGAACTTGCGCAGCGGCCGCCCGCGCGCGTGCCCCAGCCCGACCCGTTCCAGCAGGCGCGCCGCCCGGGCCCGCCGCTCGGCGCGTCCCACGTCGGACAGCGCGCCCACCAGGTCGAGGAACTCCTCCGGCGTCAGGTAGTCGTAGAAGTACGGCGTCTCGGGCAGGTAACCGAGCCGCCGCTTGGCCGCCAGGGTGGGCACCGGCAGCCCCAGCACCTCGGCCCGGCCGCCGCTGGGGAAGATGAGACCCATCAGCATCTTCAAGGTGGTCGTCTTCCCGGCGCCGTTGGGGCCCAGAAACCCGAACACCTCCCCCTTGCGCACCTCGAAGGACACCTCGCGCACGGCTTCGACCCGCTTGCGGACGAATCCCAGTCGAAAAGTCTTGCTCAGGCGGTCGGCACGCAGAACAACGTCAGACATCGTGCGATCTCTATTTTATACCTTCTACGTGGTCCCCGGGAACCGGTCGTCGTCGTCACTGTCTGGGAGGCGTCGTGGTGCAATCGGCTGAGTCGTCGTTGTCCTTGCCTGGGCCTGGGCGCGGGCATCAATCATCCGATTTGCGCCGGGCTGGCGTGCTGATCCCGCTGTTCTCGATCCGCAGCGGCCGGGGCTGGGGGCTGGGCGAGATCGGCGATCTGGCTCCCTTCGCCGCCTGGGCGCACGCGGCTGGCCTGTCGGTGGTGCAGCTGTTGCCGGTCAACGAGGTCAGCGGAGGTGAGACCAGCCCGTACTCCGCCTCCAGCGCCTTCGCGCTCGACCCGGTCTACCTGTCGCTGGATCAGCTGGAAGACTTCGCGGCGGTGGGCGGCCGCGGCTCGCTGCCCGACGCCCAGCGCGCCGAGCTGGATCGCCTGACCGCCGCGCCGGTGATCGACTGGGCGGCGGTGCGCGCGCTGAAGAGGCGGGCCAGCGACGCCGCCTTCGCCCACTTTCGCGACACTGAATGGCGCAGCGGCGGCGCCCGCCGCAAGCAACTCGAGCGCTACGTCGATCAGCACCGCGACTGGCTCACCGACTACAGCGTCTGGCGGGCGCTGCACGATCAGGTGCGCCTGGCCTGGTGGGACTGGCCCGACTCGTGGCGAGAGCGCCGGCCCGAGGCCATGGCCCGCGCGCGCGAGGAGCTGGCCGCGGACATCCTGCGCGTCCACTACCTGCAGTGGCAGCTGGACGAGCAGTGGCAGGCGGCGCGGGCCGAGGCGCGGCGGCTGGGGGTCGCGCTCAAGGGGGACCTGCCCTTCATGGTGGCAGGCGACTCGGCGGACGTCTGGAGCCGCCCGGCCGACTTCCGCCTGGACCGCAGCGTGGGCACGCCGCCCGACGCGTTCTCGGCGGTGGGTCAGGACTGGGGCCTGCCGGCCTACGAATGGGATCACATGCGCGCGGGCGAGTACGCCTGGCTGCGCTCGCGGGCGGCGCGGGCGGGCGCGCTGTATGACCTTTACCGCATCGACCACGTGATCGGTCTGTACCGCACCTACAGCCGGGCCGTGGCGCGCGCGGGTGGGCCGCCGTCGGCCGAGGGCGCCGGGTTCCGGCCCGAGCGCGAGGCCGACCAGATCACTCAGGGCGAACGCGTGTTGTCGCTGTTCAAGGACCACGGCGAGGTGATCGCCGAGGACCTGGGCATGGTGCCCGAGTTCCTGCCCCCCTCGCTGGCACGGCTGGGAATCCCCGGCTATCGGGTGCTTCGCTGGGAAACCAACGGCGACGGCTCGTATCGCGATCCGGCGACCTGGCCGGAACGTTCGGTGGCCACCAACGGCACGCACGACATCGAGCCGAACGCCGCCTGGTATGCCAGCTTGCTGCCGCACGAGCGCACGCGCCTGGCCCGGGTGCCGGGGCTCCAGATCGTGCAGGACGCTCCCGAGTGGAGCGCGGAGGTGCGCGATCGGCTGCTGCAGGTGGTGTACGAGGCCCCGTCGAGGCTGTCGATCAACCCGATGCAGGACCTCCTGGGGACCGCGGATCGGATCAACGTGCCTGGCACGGTGGCGCCCAGCAACTGGAGCTGGCGCATGACCATGGACGTGGCGGCGCTGCAGGGCGATCGCGCCTTGCGCGAGCGGCTCGTGCCACTCGCCGCGCGGAGTCGCCGCCTCCCTCACGACGACTAGCACCCTCGAGAGCGTCCGAGGAGCGACCCACATGTGTGGCCAGGGGCGAGCGATTTTCAGCGCAGGACCGGGGGCGGTGGGCCCTTTCGGTATCAGCAAATCGGCCGAGTCGTAATAAAGTTACGGGTATGGGTGGAGGGTCTCCGCGCTTTCGACGTGATCTTCAGGCGGCGTCCGTCGAGGCGGAGGGAGTGCAGTTCGTCGAGGTGACCGACACGCACTCGGGCAAGAGCTTCCGCTTTTACGACTTCGAGCACACGGTGGCGCTGGCCCTGGACGGCCGCCCGCTGGACGCGGTGGCCGCCGACCTGAAGCAGAACGCCGAGCTGGAGCTGACCCCGGATCAGCTGGCCTCCTTCGCCGATCAGCTGGAGGCGCTGGGCTTCCTGGAGAACGGCGAGAACGGGCGCGACACCGCCAGCGAGGCGGAGGGGGGCTTCTTCCCACCGCTGACCGCCCACGAGAGCGGCGCCTTCGAGCGGCCGGCCATCGTGGCCGAGGGCGGCGACTTCCCCGAGGAGAAGACACCGACGCCCGATCCGCTGCCGGCGTCCGCGGCTCGGTCCGACCAGGCGGCGCCCCCGCCAGCGACTGCGCCCGTGCAGGCGGCGCCCCCGCCAGCTGCACCGGTGCAGGCGGCGTCACCCGTCCGGTCTCCGCCGGCGCCCGCCTCGCCGTTTCCGCCGTCGGCGACGCCTCCGCCGATGCG
>JBKPRZ010000436.1:0-12568 GCA_046734815.1 Myxococcota bacterium
CTTCCCGCGCGGACGCAGACGCCGCCGACGAACGGCGCGCTTCCCGCGCGGACGCAGACGCCGCCGACGACCAGCGCGCTACCCGCGCGGACGCAGACGCCGCAGCCGCCGCATTCGACGACGAAGAACGCCGCACTTCCGCCCGCGCCCAGAACGAGCTCGACGACCAGCGCGCATCCCCCGGCGCCGCCGCCGGCCCCCGCCCGCACGCCGCTGGCCCCCGGCGAGATGGACTGGGACGACGTGCTCGAGCGTGCCCGCGCCCGCGCCGAGATGGCCAACCCGTCCCCGCCCGCCCGGAAAAAAGCCAAGTAATTACGCGTCTTCAGAGACCGTGGTTCGTGTGGCGGCGTGCCGGTGGGACACGCCGCCCCCGCATCGCAGCGTGTTTGGCTGACTCCCCGGCGCGCGGCGGGAGTAGAATTGAACCCATGCGACACCCTTACATCTGCCTGGGTGGGTTGGTCGGCGTCGCGGTGGCGGTGGGGCCGTGGAGCACTGTCTGGGCCGGCCGGCCGGCCAGCCGCTCCGTCGCTGCCGCGTCCAGCGCGGCCCCGAGCGATCGACCCGCTCTCCGCACCCTGCGCCTGTCCGAGCCGCAGGTGATGGCCCGGTTCGTCCCCGCAGTGCGCACCCGGCGCGAGCTGCGCGACCGGGCGCTGACCCTGTGGCGCACGCGCTTTGCCGCGCAGGCCGACGTGATCCGCCTGCGCTTCGTCCAGGAAGAGGACTGGCGCCCGGCCTTCGCCGACGCCGCCCTGCTGATCGACGACTTCCTCGAGGCCTCGCTGCTCCCGCGCGCGGGCGAGTTCCCCGCCGGCGACGGCGGCGTCTGGGTCGAGTCGGTGGATCCCGCCAACGGCCACCGCCTGCGCGCGCGGAAGGCCGCCCGCCGCCGCCCGACCCTCATCGCCCCCGACGACCTGGACCTGTCCGAGGGCAAGGGACGCCCTGCCAAGCCCGCCACCGTCAAGGGCCGCAAAGCCATACGTCGTTAGGCCGCCTCAGTCGATCCCTACACCTTGCCGGTGGCCGGCGCCGTCACCAGGATATCCCGGTGGGCGCGCTGACCAGCCGGGGTTGCCGCATGGCTTCATCGGTGGTCGGCTGCGCTGGACCCGGGCGGCACAGACTTGCGGAGAGCCATGAAAGCAGGACGTCGTTCGAGCAGCGACGTCAACCGAAACGGCCCCCGCTGGCGCGGGCCCGCGGTGTAAACTCGTCGCTCCAATCGCGACCGGCGCTTTGGACCCGATGCAGCCCTTCCAGGCGTTCCTGACCGATACCCGGACGAGGCCACTCGGGCTTCGATACATCGGGTATCTGATCTCCCTCGGCATGCACGCGCCCCCGGTCACGGTGTTCGCCATGACCTGGCTGACCCAGACCTTGCTGCTGGGCGGGGGTATGTACGACCTGCCCCTGTCGAAGAACGACGCCGTCTATTACCGGGTCCCGGTCGCGCTGGACGCGCATTTCCCCGGGCTGGTCGGCCACGGCGCCGGCGGCGGCTCGCCCACCGGCGGCGGCTCGGGTAACGAACGGCGGGGCGCCTCGGCCCACGTGCGCCATCGCGCCCGGCGGCCGCTGATGTTGCCCGCCCACCGCCGTGCCTCCGCCAGCGTCCTGGCCGAGAAGCCCGCCATCATCGGCCCCGAGGAGCACGTCGAGGAGGACGCCGGCCTCAACGGCCACCATGGCGAGGGGCTGGGCGGCCTGGTCGGCAACGGCACCGGCATCGGCCACGGTAGCCCCGGCGGCGAGGGCGACGGTCCCGGCGGCGAAGGCGTGCTGGCCGCGCGCGAGCCGCGCACCAAGCGGACACCGAAGCCCAAGGTCCTCGAGGACAAGGGCGACGATTCGCTGGAGGAGGCATTCGGCCCCGACGACGAGGCGGTGGTGGGCAAGCCGCTGGCCGACCGGCCCTCCCGGGTCTCGATGGAATACGCCGCCTACCTGCGCACCTACGAGAGCTTCCCCTCGCTGCCCGAGGCCTGCTGGCCGCCGGGCCGCACCACCAACGCCCTGCTGGTCGAGATCTGCGTGACCGAACGCGGGACCGTCAAGGACGTGGTGATCCGCCAGAGCGCCGGCAACGACACCGACGATTTTCTCGCCAAGGCCATCCGTTCGTGGCGCTACCGCCCGCGGGTGGTGGCCGGCTCGCCCGCGCCCTTTTGCCACCCGATCCGGATCGTGTACAAAAAAGAGCTCCGCTTCGACCGCAGCTGGTGAGCGGGGCGGCCCCCGTCGGCGGCGTGTTATCCTGAGCTCGGCATGAGCGATCTTCGCTCGGTGAGCCTTGTGGCCTCGGCGTTCAACGAGGCCGAGTCGCTGCCGCTGCTGCTGGAATCGGTCGACGAGCTGGTGCCGCTGCTGGCGGAGCGTGGCTTTTCCACCGAGATGATCGTGGTCGACGACGGCAGCACCGATCAGTCGGCGGTGCTGCTGCGGCAGGCCTCGGCCGCGCGCCCCTGGCTGAAGGTGCTGCGGCTGGCTCGCAACTTCGGCCAGACCGCCGCCATGCAGGCCGGCTTCGAGGCCGCCCAGGGCGAGGTGGTGGTGGCTCTGGACGCCGACCTGCAGAACGACCCCGCCGACGTGCCCCACCTGCTCGAGCGGCTGGACCAGGGCTACGACGTCGTCTCCGGCTGGCGGCAGCACCGCCAGGACAAGGCGCTGTCGCGCCGGCTGCCCTCCTGGGTGGCCAACTGGCTGATCTCGCGGGTCAGCGGCGTGCGGCTGCACGACTACGGCTGCACCTTGAAGGCCTACCGGCGCCCGGTGCTGGAGGGCATCCGCCTGTACGGCGAGATGCACCGGTTCATCCCCATCTATGCCGCCCAGCGGGGCGCCCGGCTGACCGAGCTGCCGGTGGGGCACCGGCCGCGCCGCCACGGCAAGACCAAATACGGCCTGGGCCGCGCGCCCAACGTGCTGCTGGACCTGCTGCTGGTGCAGTTCCTCTGGAAATACGGCACCAAGCCGATCCACGTGTTCGGCAAGTTCGGCCTGCTGAGCATCTTCTGTTCGGTGGTGCTGTTCGGCCTGATGATCTGGTTCAAGTTCTGGGGCGGCAAGTCCTTCGTCGAGACGCCGCTGCCGCTGCTGGTGGTGATGTTCTTCCTGATCGGCGGCATCTCGATCCTGCTGGGGGTGCTGGCCGAGATCAGCATGCGCACCTACCACGAGGCCTCGCACGTCTCGACCTACCTGGTGCGCGAGACCTACGCCGGTGGCCGGGTGGAGCCGCCGGCCCGCCGGTGAGCGCGATGCCGCCCACCGCCGAGTCGCTGGAATGCCTGGCCGTGGCCCTGCTGGTGGGGCTGCTGATCGGCCTCGACCGCGAGCGGGCCGAGCTGCGCAAGAAGCGGCAGCTGTTCGCCGGGATCCGCACCTTCCCGCTGATCGCCCTGCTGGGCGCGGCGCTTACCCTGCTGCGCGGACCGCTGGGGCCCTGGCCGCTGCTGGCCGGCTTCCTGGCGGTGGCGGGCATCTCGCTGGTCTCCTACAGCCGCGGCTCCGGCGAGGGCGACATGGGCGCCACCACCGAGATCGCGGCCCTGGGCACCTACGCGCTGGGGGCGCTGGCCGGCGTGGGCCAGCTGATCGTGGCCGGCGCCGCCGGCGTGGCGGTGGCGGTGCTGCTGGCGGTGAAACCCAGCCTGGAACGGCTGTCGCGCGCGCTGTCCGAGCAGGAGCTGACCGCGGTGCTCGAGCTGGCGGTCATCTCCGCCATCGTGCTGCCGCTGGTGCCCGATCAGGGTTACGGCCCCTGGGGCGTGCTCAACCCGTTCCGGATCTGGATGGTGGTGGTGCTGGTCTCGGCGGTCTCCTTCGCCGGCTTCGTGGCGGTCCGCTGGAAGGGCGAGCAAGGCGGGCTGTTCTGGGCGGCCGGTCTGGGCGCGCTGGTGTCCAGCACGGCGGTGACGGTGGCGATGGCCCAGCGCTCGCGGGACGCGCCCGAGGCCGGCCGGGCCATCGGCGCCGCCGCCATCCTGGCCAGCAGCGTGATGTGCGTGCGGCTGCTGGTGCTGGTGGCGGCAGCCGGGCCGCACCTGCTGGCGCGGCTGGCCCCGCCGCTGGCGGCGATGGCGCTGCTGGGGCTGGTGCTCGTGCTGCTGCTGCGCCGGGGGACCGCCAGCCCCGAGACGGCGCCGGCCCGCACCTTGAGCAACCCGTTCAGCCTGCGCTCGGCCATCCTGTTCGGGGCCGTCTTCGCCGGGGCGCTGCTGCTGGTGCGCGGCTCGCAGGTCCTGTTCGGCAGCAAGGGGACCTTGATCGCGGCGCTGCTGTCGGGCTTCGTCGACGTCGACGCCGTGTCGATCGCCCTGGCCCGGGCCTCGCGCCCCGACAGCACCGGCGCGGCGGCGGCGGGCATCGTGCTCGCCTGCGCCAGCAACAACGTGTTCAAGTCGGTGGTGGCTCTGGCCAGCGGCGCCGGCTCGTTTCGCCGGCACGTGGCCCTGGGCCTGACCGGAATGTCCGTGGTGGGCGCGCTGGTGGCGGGGCTGATGGCCTGGCGGCTGTGACGATCAGAGGTTGAGCGACAGTCCGGCGATGGGGCCGCAGCTGGCCTCCTCGCCGAAGCCCTGGGCGGGCACACCCATGATGTTCATCAGGCTGGTGCCCAGGCGGTGGTAGTCCTGCGGACCAGCGTCGATCAGCACGCCGGTCTGGGCCAGCCGTCCCGCCGCCCGTCCCAGCAGCACGATGGGGATGTCGTTCATGCCGTGCGGGCCGGTGGCCATCTCGTTGCCCCAGACCACCAGCGAGTTGTCCAGCACCGTCCCCTCGCCCTCGGGGAAACGGTCGAGCGCCCTGGCCAGCAGCGCCACCTGCTGCGCGTACCAGTTGCTGATCCGGAAGAACTTGTCGGACACCTCGGGGTTGCTGCCATCGTCCTTGTGGGCGATCTCGTCGTGGCTGTTCTGGTTGATCTTCAGCCAGCGGAAGTACCACTTCTCGCCGCCGTGCCCGAACTGAAAAGTCACGATCCGGGTCAGCTGGCAGGACAGAGCCAGCGACAGGAAGTCGAACATGATGGCGATCAGCGCCGGGGCGTTGTCCTCGGTGCGCACGTTCAGCCCGTGCACCGACTGCGCCTCGGGACCGGCCGCATCTTTCGGAGGCGCGGGCGGCTGCACGCCAATGCAGTGGGGCGGGCGGTTCGGGTCGGGCAGCAGGGTCTTGCCCAGCCGGTCCTCCATCTCTCGCAGCGCGGTCTCGTGTGCGTCCAGCTTCTCGCGGTCCAGCTTGCCCAGGTTGGGGCGCAGCGAATTGAGGTCCTCGCGGGCGAAATCCAGCACCGTCTGCTTGCGCCGCAGCCGGTGCTTGGCCAGCGCCACCGGGTCCTGCCCCGGCTCGGGCCGCGGGCCCACCCCGAAGAAGCGGGCGTACAGCCGGTAGGGGTCCACCTCGGTGGGCACCTGCTGGCGCGCGGCCAGGTAGCTGAACGATCGCCGGTGGGCCTTGAATGCGGGCGTGTCCGAGGCCAGCACCCCGCAGTTCAGGGTGGGGAACAGCTCGCTGAAGGTCAACGTGCGGCGCAGGGTCTGATCGATGGAGATGCCCGCGCCCCAGGGGTCCAGGAACTGACCGATGCTCTTGTAGCCGGAGTAAAGGCCCGTGAACCCCTGGTCGTGGCCGTTGCCGGCGCCGCCGGAGGTGTTGTTCAGCCCCTTGATCACCGTGACCCGCGCCGCCAGGGCCGGGTCGCTCAGGAGCGGATCGAGGATCGGCGAGGTCAGACCGCCCGCGCCCAGCGGCGCCGGCGCGGTCAGGGTGACGCCGTCGGGGATCTGGGGCCAGAAGGCGGGCTGGTGGGTCCCGTTCGACTGCATCAGCAGCACCAGCCGCGGGGTGGCCGGCGCCGCCGAGGCGGCGCGCGGGCGCAGGAACGGGAACAGCAGACCGGCCGCGCCGGTGGTGCGCAGCAGCTCGCGCCGGGACAGCCCGCTCAGCTTCTTCACGGCGAATCCTCCGCGGCGATCTTGCGCATCACGAACACCGGGCGGCGCACCAGACGCACGAACAGCTCGTCGATCCGGTGCTCCACCGCTTCGAAGGCGCTGGACAGGAAATCGATCTCCTTGTCGTCGCGCCCATCGATGCCGCGCCCTTCGGCGAAGCGGAACATCTGCGAGACGAAGCAGCGGCGGAACTGGGCGCTGGCCAGAAGGCGCGGGGCCAGCTCGGTCGGACCGGTGAAGGGGCCGTCCACGTCGGTCAGCAGCACCTCGCCGCGCGCGTCGATGGGGTGGCCGCCCTCCTCGGTGCGGTAGCGGCCGACGGCGTCGAACTGCTCGAAGCCGAAGCCCAGCGGGTCCATCATCTGGTGGCAGGGCCGACAGAGCGGATTATTGGCGTGGGCCTCGTAGCGCTGGCGGACGGTGGTCTCGGGTCCGCCGCCCGGCCGCTGGGCGGCCACGTCGGGCGGGGGTGGGGAGACGTCCTGGCAGAACAGCCGCCCGCGCACCACCAGGCCCCGCTCGATCGGGTTGGTCTGATCGCCCAGCGCGTGCGCCGACAGGAACGCCGGCGACGACAGCACGCCCAGACGCCGGGTTCGGTCGAGCTGCCGGAGGGCGAAGTCGCCCGGCGGCTCGAGCAGGTCGTCGTTGTAAAAGGGCGTCAGCTCGGGGCCGGGGAAGGTGTAGTCGGCCAGCAGCATCTCGTCCAGGCGGGCGCCGCCCTCGGTCAACACGTGATCGAGAAACAGGTTCAGCTCGCGGTCCAGGGCCCGCCGCGCGCGCGGCGTGAAGAACGGGAAGATCGCCACGTCCTTGCTCAGCATGGCGACGTCCTCCAGCCCCAGCCAGGCGCGCAGGAAGCGGATCACCCGCCGCCGCCCCGACTCGCCGGCCAGCAGGCGGCGGGCGTGCTGCTCGCGCGCCTCGGGTCGGGCCAGGTCGCCGGCCAGCGCCGCCCCCAGCAGCTGGTCGTCAGGCCGCGACCCGCGCAGCAGGAACGACAGCGCCGAGGCGATCTCCTCGCCGGTCAGCTCGACAAAGCCGCGGGCCCGGTCCTCGGCCTGCAGGGGCCGGCCGAGCTCGGTGCGGTAGATGAAGTGCGGCGACTCCAGGATGGCCTGCGCCACCAGCGAGATGCCGCCCGCGTAACCTTCGCCGTCGATGCCCACCTGGTAGATGCCGCCCAGGCGGTCCAGCTCGGCGTCGGTGGGCCGCCGGCCCCAGGCGCGCGTGCCGGCGCGGGTGGCGAAGGCGCGCGCGCAGGCCGCCTGGTCCTCTCCCTCCGCACAGGGCGCCTGGCGCGCCAGGGTGGGGCCCTCGACGATCTGCGCGGCCACCCGCTCGGACATCATCACCGTCTCCTCGACCTTGCTCTCGGAGACGTTCAGGGCCAGGGCGTCGTTGTCGTAGCCCTGCACCCGCGGATCGGGCAGGAAGCCGCTGCCCAGGTCCAGCCGCTGGCCGTCGAGCAGATCGGCGATCACCTGCTCGATCTCGAAGTTGGTCAGCCGCCGCAGCCGCCGCAAGGTCTGCGGATCCGGCGCAGGTTCGGCGGCGGTCGGCGTGGGCACGTACGCCGGCACGCCGCGGGTGAGCGGAGGTCTGGCCGGCGCCGCCTGCGAGCCACAGGCGCTCGCGAGCGCACAGAGAAGGACCAACCAAGGCGAAGTGAAACCGACCTTGGACACGGCAGGCCGCATGTTAGCAATGACGGTGCCGGTGTGGGTTCTAATCCGACGGAACTTTGCGCGCGCACCGCGACGCGACTGGTTGGTGCTGGCGGCGCGGCTCAGCTCGCGGTCGAGGCGAACCAGAGGCAGCGCACCTCGATGACCTGGGCCGCCGCCACGCAGATGTAACCTTCGCCGCAGATCGAATACCGGGTCAGGCCGTCCTCCGCGCAGTAAGGCGCCACCGGCCGATAGCGATCGACCAGCGCGCTCCGCAGGTGGTCCAGCGACGAGGAGGCCGAGCGCACCTGCTCGTCGGCCCAGCCGGCGAGCGTGGCCATCGAGAACGGCTCCATCGCCGCCTGGAACTCGGTGTTGCTCACCGCCGCGCCCGAACCGAGGCGGCTGGTGAAACGTTCCAGAGCCCCGATCGCGTCTGCCGCGCTGGCGCCGGCCGCGGGCTCCGGACCGTCACAGCCCGCCGCGAGCGCTGCCCCCAGCACCAGCGCCAGCGATGTGCGTCCGAGGATCCTTCGTGACCACACCGGTGTAACTTACCCTACATCTCGGTCGCTCGAAACCCCAAAGAGCGCGCGACCGGATCCGGACGGGATTGTCGCGATCCAGCCGGCGCGTGGCGCCTAGTCCAGCGCCGCGAGATCCGTGGTCAAGATGCGGCGGAGTTGCTGGCGGGCGCGGGCAAGGCGGGTGCCGACGGTACCCACGGCGATGCCCAGCCGCTGGGCGATCTGGTCGTAGGTCAGCCGTTCGACGATGCGCAGGCGATAGGCGTCGCGGAACAGCGGGCTCAGCTGCTCGAAGGCGGCCCGCAGCTGTTCCGGGGTGACGTGCGCGCTGGCGGGCAGCGGATCGCGGTCCGCGCTGGCCGCCACCTCCAGGGCGTTGTCACACAGAGGCACCAGCCGCGGCTGGCCCGAACGCCGACGGTAACGATCGATGAACAGGTTCAGCAGGATCGTCATCAGCCAGGCGGTCATGTTGCTGCCCGGGTGGAACGTGTGCAGCGACGACAGCGCCTTGAGCAACGTGTCCTGCACCAGGTCTCGCGCCGACTCCGGATCGCGGGCCAGGACCAGCGCGCGCGCATACAGCGCCGGCCCCTGCCGCCGTACCGTCCCCCCGAGCTGCCGCGCCACCGACCGCCTCCTGTCCGGCGCGCCTCCGTCTGCCAGTACCGCTTCCATTTCGTTGCCTCCTGATCCGCCAAGCGCAAACGGCGGGGAAAAGCCGCCCACGGTTTGCGAAAAAGATCACCGTCGATGACGCCTCGTTCCGGCCGAGTAGCGTCAAGAAACTGCGCGCTTCATCGGGCGCCCCGCGCAACCGATGGAGATCCACAGAGGCGTCCCTTGCGCAGCCCGATGAACCTTCAGGTCTGGCTCGGCGAGTTCTGCAAGCTGCACGAGCGCGCTTACCGGGGCACGCTGTCGTCCGACGAGCGCAACGAATACGTCGCCGCCCGCAACGAGCTGGCGCGCGCCCTGCTGAAGGCGATGCGTATCTCGTTGCAGCCGGGTCAGACCCCCCGCCGCAGCCTGCGCGCCGCCCTGGCCCTGCCGGTGACCCTGCAGCTGCCCGGCGGCAAGATCTCCACCGTCACCCAGGACATCTCGTCGGGGGGCTTCTCGGCCATCTTGCCGGTGTCACCGGTGGCCGGGCTGCTGGTCCCCTTCTCCTTGCGCCTGACCCGCGGCGCCGTCCCGATCGACGGTCAGGCCCGCCTGGCCGGCGTCGACGCCGCGGGCCCCAGCAACCGAGTCGGCTTCTCCTTCCAGGAGCTGCCCGCCGACGACGTGGAACGGATCGAGCTGACCGTCTTCGACTCGGTGGTCGCTCAGCTGACCAGCGCCGGCTGAGGCGCCGTTGTCGCGGCAAGAACCGCGCCCTCTCACTCCCCTGTTGCAGTATCGTCACCTACAGCCGATGAATGGATCCATGCGGATCCTCCGCTCGCCGCCGCGGTGGTCCTGCTCCGCCGCGCTGCTGGTCACCCTCGGGTGCACGGGCGCGATCGGTCCGGCCAGCGGTCCGGCCGGCGGTGGCGGTCCGCCTCCCGCGGCCGGCGGGAGCGGGCGCGGGCTGTTCAACGCGCGGGCGCCCTGGTACCAGGACGTCTCGGCCGCGCCGGTGGACGCCGAGTCCGACCAGGTGCTGCGCGGGCTGGAGGCGCGCGGCGGCTTCGGCACCGGCAGCATACGCATCGACTTCTCGATCGAGGTGCTGCGCGCCGACGGCGCCGTGACCGGGCGGACCTTCCAGGCCACCGACGACTTCTACGATCCCGATTGCGACCACATGCCGGTGCCGCTGCCGGCCGCCGGCCGCCTGGAGGGCGAGCCGAGCTACGCCTGCAGCGGCGACGGCGACTGCCACCTCATCGTCCTGCAGGGCGTCCGTCTGTTCGAGATGTGGCGGGCCAACGTCACCGGTGGGCAGGCGGCGGGCGGCACTTTTTACGGCGGCTGTCTGGCGGTGTGGGATCTGCAGCAGGACCACTGGGCCGACGGCCTGGGCAGCCGCTACGGCCGCGGCGACCAGTGCAGCAGCGCCGACGCCGGCGGGCTGCCCATCGCCGACCTTCTCTTCGACGCCGACGAGGTGGCGGCGGGCGAGGTCCCACACGCCATCCGGTTCATCTTGCCCAACGACCGTATCCGCAAGGGGCAATACGTCCGCCCGGCCACCCACTCGGGAGCCGGCCGCGGCACACCCACCGCCGACACCGTGCCGTACGGCGCGCGCCTGCGGCTGAAGGCGGGCTTCGACCCGAACCGCCTGCCCAGCGCCGGTGCCCGGGTGGTGGCCCGCGCGCTCCAGCGTTACGGCATGATCCTGTCGGACGGCGGCAACGTCGCACTGACCGCGAGGTCGGACAGCAACACCGCCGCCCACTGGGACGGCCTGCTGGGTGCGCGCGACCTGGGCGCGCTGAAGGTCAGCGACTTCGAGATGGTCGAGGCCGGCCCGCGCATTCCGCTGACCCTCGACTGCCGCCGCACGCCCCTGTGACCCGCTGCTGCGCGCCGGGCTTTCCTCGTTTGAGGCAGCAGCGCGAACAGGTAAGATGCGGAACGGTGAAGACGCGCTACCTGCTGCACCTATTGTTGCTCGGTTGCATCGCTCTTCCGGCGGCCGGGGCCGCGGCCCAGGTGCCGCCGCCGCGGCTCCCCAGCCCGCCCATCAACGACCCGCCCCCGCCCAGCCCGATCGACGGGCCCCGGCGATCGGCGCCGGTGCAGGTCGAGCGCGCGGCCGAGCCGGAACCGCCCAAACCCCCTCCGCCGCCGCGCAAGCTGCACGCGGTCTGGCTGGGCTGGACCCTGGGCAGCGGCTACGGCTGGCACCCACGCCGCCGGCTCGAGCGGCGCGTGGACCTGGAGATCGACCCCGCCTTCGGCGCCGGACGTCTGGGACACTTCGGGCCCGAGATCGGCTACCAGTGGCGCGACCGTGTGGCCCTGTCGCTGCAGACCCGCCACCAGGTGATCCCCAAGGAGGCGACCGATCCGACCCAGGTCGACGATGCCCAGCAGTGGGCGCATACCCTGCTGGCCCGCGCGATCTACCTGTTCAATGATTTCCGCCCGCGGCTGCAGCCGTACACGGGCGGCGTGGTGGGGGTGGGGGAGGGCTTTCGCTTCCGGGTGGAGGCGGCGCCCAGCCGCACCCTGAACACCAGCGACACGATCCGCGGCGGGCCGGTGGTGGTGGGACCGATCGGCGGGCTCATCTTCCGGCTGGCCGAGGGGCTGAGCGTCGTGGGCGAGGTGCGTGCCCTGTTCGGCCTGCCCGACCCCGCCGGAATGGCCGACCTCAGCATCGGTATCCAGTTCGACACGTTCACCTTGTAAAGCCGTTGTCACGGGAACGTCACCTGGACGTTCCGATTGGCTCATAGAGTCGGCCGCGTGGCGCGCACACACACGAGCCGAGAGTACGAGGCCGAGCTGCAAAAGCTCCGCGATCGCCTGTTGCTGATGGGGGCCAAGGTCGAGGAGATCATAAAAGGCAGCATGCAGGCCCTGCTGGAACGCGACAGCGACCTGGCCAAGAAGATGATCCAGGCCGATCGCCGCATCAACCAGCTGGAGGTGGCCATCGATCAGATGTGCCTGCAGATCCTGGCCCGGCGGCAGCCGGTGGCCTCCGACCTGCGGTTCATCACTATCGCCATGAAGCTGGTGACCGATCTGGAACGGATCGGCGACCAGGCGGTGAACCTGTCGGAGCGGGTGCTGGAGCTGAACGAGGAGCCGCCGCTGAAACCCTACGTCGACCTGCCCCGCATGGCCGAGGAGGCGCAGGAGATGGTGCACGACGCGCTGGATGCCTTCGTCGAGAGCGACGCCGACAAGGCCGACAGCGTGATCAAGCAGGACGCCATCGTCGACGCCTACTACATGCAGATCTTCCGCGAGCTCCTGACCTACATGATGGAAGACACGCGCAACATCTACCGGGCCACCCGCCTGCAGTCGATCGCCAAGTACCTCGAACGCATCGGCGACCACGCCACCAACGTGGCCGAGATGGTGATCTTCAACGTCCGCGGCAAAGACGTCCGCCACCCCGGCAAGCTCGAAGAAGCGCTCTGAACCGCTCGATCGCGTTTCTTACGACGACAATCGATAACCGATGCCGCGGATGGTGCGGATGAGGTGGCCGGCGCTGCCCAGCTTGTCGCGCAGCCGCTTGACGTGGGTGTCGACCGTGCGGGAAGTGACGCCGGGGCTGTATTTCCAGACCCGCGTGAGAAGATCCCGGCGCGAGCAGACCGTGCCCTGAGCCTGGGCCAGGTGCAACAGCAGCTGCATCTCCAGCAGGCTGACCGGTATCTCGCGGCCGTCGACGCTGACCCGGTGGCTGTCGGCGTCCACGGTCAGGCTGCCCACCGTGAACCGGCGT
>JBKPRZ010000437.1:0-16187 GCA_046734815.1 Myxococcota bacterium
CACCGGCGGTGTCGGCGGCGGCACCGGCGGCAGCGGTGGGGCGGCCTGCCCGGGCAAGCGGGACGAGGTGTGCAACGAGCTGGACGACGACTGTGACGGCGTCGTCGATGACGGCTTCGACCTGCAGACCGACACGGAGAACTGCGGGCACTGCGGGGTCAGCTGCAGCTTCGTGCACGCCTACCCGGCCTGCCAGGCCGGCCAGTGCGCGCTGGGGCGCTGCCTGGAGGGCTACGCCGACGCCGACCACAAGCCCGACAACGGCTGCGAGTGCTTTTACACCAACGACAAGGTGGAGATCTGCGACCAGGCGGACAACGACTGCGACGGGCAGATCGACGAGGACTTCGACTTCCAGAACGATCAGCGCCACTGCGGCGGCTGCTTCAAGACTTGCGCCTACGCCCAGGCGGCCGCCACCTGCACCGGCGGCAGCTGCGTGATGGGCGCCTGTCAGACCGGGTACCTCGATCTCGACCACGACAGCAAGAATGGCTGCGAATACCGTTGCACCCCGACCAACAGCGGCGTCGAGATCTGCGACGGGCAGGACAACGACTGCGACGGGACCATCGACGGCGAGGTGACCGACGACGGCCAGCCCTGCGGCGGGACACCCGGCGGCAGCGGCGAGTGCCGCCAGGGGACCCGGATGTGCATCAACGGCGCCCTGGTCTGCGTGGGGGCGGGGGTCCCCGGCACCGAGGTGTGCGACGGCAAGGACAACGACTGCGACGGGATGACCGACGAGGAGGACCCCTTCGTCGGCACCGCCTGCTACCCGGTGGGGGTCAGTGGTTGCGACGTCAACACCGGTAGCTGCAACAGCCCCTGCCGGCTGGGCAGCTGGACCTGCAGCAACGGGCGGCTGGCCTGCACCGGGATGGTCACCCCCAGCACCGAGGTGTGCGACGACGTGGACAACGACTGCGACGGAAGCACCGACGAGGGCTTCGACAAGGTGAACGACCCGCGTTTCTGCGGCGGCTGCAACACCCGCTGCCAGTACGCCAACGCCATCGCGCTCTGCCAGAGTTCGACCTGCGTGCGCGGTCCCTGCAACCCCGGATGGACCGACGCCAACGGCAAGGCCGCGGACGGCTGCGAGTACCAGTGCAGCGCCGACGGGGTCGAGGTGTGCGACGGCCGAGACAACGACTGCGACGGGAAGATCGACGAGGCCGACCCTGACCTGCAATATCCGGGCATCAACTTCTGCTCACAGCTGGGCGAATGTGGCAAGGGGCCGGGCGGCTCGAGCCGCTACGGCAGCGCTGCCAGCTACCCGGTCTGCGCAACGGCCCCCGGGGCCAGCCGCCCGGACTGGATCTGCAACTATCCCGCGACCGTGCAGACCGTCCCCGGCAGCCCCAACCAGATCGTCGCCCAGGAAAGCCTGTGCGACAGCAAGGACAACGACTGCGACGGCGCCACCGACGAGCACACCAGCAACCGGCCCGGCACCAGCTGCGAGGACAGCGCCGGCGTCGGCGAATGCCGTCGACGCGGTACCTACAAGTGCCAGGCCAATGCCGCCCTGGACACCGCCTGCGACTTCGGCGGGGTGGCCGCCCGGACGCCGGAGAACGAGACCTGCGACGGCAAGGACAACGACTGCGACGGCCTGGTCGACGAGAGCTGGGACAACCCCAACCTGCCCTCGCTGCTCAAGTGCAGCGGCGGTACCGCCTGCAAGGGCGTGCGAGATGAGGTCGCCCCGATGGGATCGGCCTACGTCTTCCGCTACGAAGCCAGCCGGGTGGACGCCACCTCCGCCAGCGCCGGTGCGAGCTCGGCCCGCCCCTGCTCGCGGTCGGGCGTGTTGCCGTGGACCCTGGTCAACCAGGGCCAGGCCTTCGCCGCCTGCCAGAAGATCGGCATGCGTCTGTGCAGCTCTGCCGAGTGGACGGCCGCCTGCAAGGGCAGCCAGAGCTGCACCGCCGACTACTTCCCCTACGCCTGTGCCTTCGACGCCAACCGCTGCAACGGCGCCGAGCGGGGACGGTCGGGACCGGTGGCGGTGGGCAGCGATTCGATGTGCACCACCGTCGGTGCCAGCACGTTCTACGACATGAGCGGCAACGTCGCCGAGTGGACCAGCGAGCAGAACGGCACCCTCGGCGGCAAGAAGATCTTCATCCTGCGCGGTGGCTCCTTCAACAACTACGAGCCTGCCCTGCGCTGCGATTCCAAGCTCCTGGCCTTCGCCGAGGACTATTCCTTCCTGGACGCCGGCTTCCGCTGCTGCTCGGTCTGCGCGCCCGGGCTGGCCGAGTGCTGCGCGCCGGGGACCCAGAACAGCTGTGGCACCTGCGTGGATCTGGCCACCAGCAACAGCCACTGCGGCGCCTGCAACGCCGCCTGCCCCGCCAGCAAGACCTGCGCAAACGGCGTGTGTCAATAGCCCGGGAGGCGCCAACGGCGTCGGCGGGCCCGGCCCTTGCTTGACGGATCTCCGCAGGTGCTTCACCTGGGGAGGTGATGGAAACGCAAGCTGTCCGAGGGACTTCCCCGTTGGCCGATCCGGCTGATGTTGCGATCCGCCTGCAGATCGCGGGCGCGGACTTGCTGCTCTCCGGGCGTTTCGAGCAGTGGATGCCGGTCCTGCTGAGCACCGGCGACGACGCAAACCTGGCGGCGGTCCAGATCCTCTTCGATGTAACCAGCAACCGATCGGTCGCGCCGCGCGCGCAGGGTCACCTGCTGAGCTTCAAGAGCAAGTCGGTCGAGGCGGTGGGCAAGCAAGCCTACAAGCTGGTCGGTACGCTCCGCGCGGGCGGCGTCAGCAAGGAGGTGGAGGCCTTGCTGCAGAATCCGCCGGGCCACACGCCCTTCTTCGTGATCCTGTTCCGCATCGATCCCCAGGCATTCCCGGGGCTCTGGGAGACTCTGGAGACGCGGGCGGCCGGGCTCGAGGAGGGGAGCCAGGAGGAGCTGCGACCGCGCGCCTGGTTGCGGGCGCCGGAGCTGGCCGCCGCCTGACGAAGAGTTGACACCACCCGGCGCCGGGGACGCAACCCGGCGCCGTCCGGGTCCGACAACGGGCCCCAACATGTTTCCGCTGGTCGGGCCGGGCTCGGGCTCCGGTGCAGAAGTTGCGGCGAGGCAGGCGATCTTCGGACGCGATCCCAGCCTGCTGAGCGTCCTCGAGCGTGCCGCGCGCATAGCCCCCACCCGGTCTCCCGTGCTGGTCATGGGCGAGACTGGCACCGGCAAGGAGCTGTTCGCGCGCCTGCTGCACGAGCTGGGACCGGTCCCCGATGGACCCTTCGTGGCGGTCAACTGCGGCGCCCTCTCGCGCGAGCTGGCCGAGAGCGAGCTGTTCGGCCACGAGCGCGGCGCTTTCACCGGCGCCGCCAGCCGGCGCATCGGCTGGTTCGAGGAGGCGGCGGGCGGCACGCTGGTCCTGGACGAGGTGGGTGAGCTGCCCCCGGTGCTGCAACCCAAGCTCTTGCGCGTGCTGGAGACGGGCTGCTTGCGGCGGGTGGGCGGCCGCGGGGAGATCCCGGTCCGGGTGCGGATCGTGGCGCTGACCCTGCGTGACCTGCGCCGCGAAGCCCAGGAAGGCACCTTCCGCATCGACCTCTACCACCGGCTGGCCGGTTTCGAGCTGCGCCTGCCGCCGCTGCGCGACCGCCCCCTGGACATCGTGCCGCTGGCCGAGCACCTGCTGTCCCAGATGCTCGACGAGGTGGGGCCCCGGGCTCTCACCGCGGAGGCCTGCGCCCGGCTGGCCGCCCACCGCTGGCCCGGCAACGTGCGCGAGCTCCGCAACGTGATCCGACGGGCGGCGTTCCTCACCGAGGGCCTGATCGACGCCGCCGCGCTGGAGATGGACGACGGCCGCCACACCAGCCTGGCCCAGCGGGCCGCCGAGCTGCCGCCCGCCGACGGCCCGGCGGGGCCGGTGGCCGCGGCCGCCCACCCCGACCATCTGCCCATGGTCGGCCGCAGTTACCGCGAGCTGGAGCGGCAGATCCTGGGCTGGGCCCTGCGCCGCCACGGCGGCAGCCGCCGGCGGGCCGCCCAGGCGCTGGGGATCTCGCGGTCGACCTTCTGCGACCGGGTCAAGCGCCTCGGTCTGACGACCTGACCGGCGCGCTCAGCGGCTGCCCGGCTGGGTGGCGTAGCGGGGCACGTTCGCGCCCGGCGCCGACGGATTGACTGTGCCCGAGGTGTTGCCGCTGCGATCCACCACGTTGCGCAGCCCTCCCATCAGTCGCTTGGGGGGGCCACCGCTGGGCGGCGGGGTGGGAGCGGCCGCCCGGCTGCCGAAGCCGGCTCCCGCGGCCGGGAAGGGCGAGTTCTGCATCCACTGCACCGAGTTCAGCCGGGAGAGCGATCCGGTGAGGCGGAAGCCGTAGAAACCATCGCTCCGCTTGCCGGCGGACTCGGCCAGCTGCAGGAGCAACTGCAGCTTGTCCGCCCGCCGCAGCAGCCCCTCGGACAGCTTGAAGCGGACATACAGGTCCAGGTACGAGTACCCCACCGGGTCGGCCAGACGGACCTCGCCGTCGATGAACAGCTCGCCGTCGGTCGAGCGCGCGTGCACCCCCTGCAGGCGCCCGACGCCCTTCTGGAACACCACCTTGCCGGCAAAGTCGCCCAGCGAGATGCGCGGGAAGCTCATGCCCTCGGCCAGCAGCGGGTTGCTGGCGATCTTCAGCTTCTCCTTGCCGTCCCCCAACCCGCAGCCGTCGCAGCTCCAGCTGAGGTTGCCGCCGGCCTCGCCGTTGCGGTTGTTGGGCATGGTGAGGTCCAGCGACATGTCCATGCGCCCGGCCAGCGGCAGGTTGATGGCTTCCTTGACCCCCGGCAGCTGGGCCAGCGAGATGCTCCTGGTGCCCAGCTTGGTGCGCCCGCGCGTCTTCTCGGCCTGCACGTCGGCCGAGATGCGCCCGTCCAGGGCGTCCAGCTCCATGGTGTAGGCCAGCTCGCCGCGCAGCTGGGCCATCGGCGACACCTCCAGGCGGGCGCGCTCGATCGGAATGAGGCTGGCCTTCTTGCCCGGCTCGGGCCGCGTGCGCAGGGTGACGTCCTTGAGCATGACTCCCATGCCCAGGACCGGTCCGGTCGAGCCCACCTCCATGTCCAGGTTCTGCGCCGCCGCGATGGCGACGATCTGGTCCTTCACGCGATCGTAGGGGAAGGCCAGGGTGAACGACACCAGGAACACCAGCAGCCCGAAGGCGCCCAGCCCCACGATGCGGCGGATGGTGCGAAACCGATCCGGGCTCACGTGCGCTCCCGGGGGGCGGTGGCGGTGGCCGTCTTCCGGCGCGTCTCGTTCACGCGTTCGTAGGTGGTCGCGGTCAGCGACACGTTCAGCTTCTCACCCTCGGCGAAGGACCGTTTGATGTTCATGCGCGTGATGACGATCAGGCGCCGCCCGGTCTCCAGCTTCGACAGGAACTTGGTGAGCGACAGCAGGTCGACCTGGCGCAGGGTCACGTCCACGCTGTGCTCGAGGTAGCGGCGCCCCACCGGCACCGCCGGCCGGGGCGCGCTCTCCGGGATCTGGATCCCCGATTCGCTGGCGGCGGCGTCCAGGTCGGCGGCCAGCTGGGGCGTCTCGGTGCCGATGCGCACCTCCTGGGCCAGCATGCGTCCCTTGGCCTCCAGGAACTCGTCCCGGTGCTTGGCGATGGCGGCCAGGGCCTCGCGGGCGGCGTCGTTGGTCTCGCGGATCTCGTTGAGAGTCTGGACGGTGAGCAGCGCCACCACCGCCACCAGCACCGCCACCACGGCGCCGGCCAGGACGCTCACCAGCCGCCGCTCGCGCGGGGCCATGCGGTTCCACTCGCGCGAGAAGTAGGCGGCCGGCCGCGCGAAGGCACCAGACAGGTTCGATCGGAGGCTCATGCGCGGTTCCCTTTCAGCACTTGGAGGCGATGGTCAGGGTGAAGCTCTTGACCCCACCCGAGACCTCGTTGATGAAACCCTTGACGATCTCGTCGAAGCACTCGCTCTGGTCCAGCGACTGCTGCAGCTCATCGACCGCCGCTCCGGTCTCGACGGTGCCGCGGATGAAGACCTTCTTGGGCCGGATGTCCAGCTCGGTGATGTCGAGCTTGATCTTGTCCGAGGCCGGCACCCGCTTGGAGATCTCGCCCAGCAGGTCGTAGGCGGTGGCCTTGGGGATGGGCGCCATCTCGTCCTTGAAGCTCTTCTTGAGCAAGGTGGCCACCTGCCGGCCGTCCATCCGGGGCTCGCCGAACAGCTCCTGGGTCTGGCTCTTCAGCCGGGCCTGCAGCTGGTCGCGCTCGCCCCGCAGCCGGGCCAGCGCCATGGTGGCGTCGATGGTCACGCACAGCACCACCGCGGCCACCAGGGCCCCCAGGTGCAGCGCCTTCTGTCTCAGGATGGACAGGCTGGCCTTGTAGACGAAAGGGCCGCGCCGCAGGTCGATCTGCTTGCTGCCGTGCACGCCCGCCCAGGCCACCCCCGAGGCCAGGGCAAATCGGGTGTCGCGACCGGTGGGCAGGGTGGGCTCTTCCTCCACCCGCGGCACCTCCGCGCTCAGCCCGCCGTCCCACACCGAGACCGGGATGCTCAGCTCCTCGCCCAGGAACTCGGGCAGCCCCAGCAGGCGGGCCGAGCCGCCGGTCAGCAGCACCGACTCGACCGGGTTGCGCACGCGCGCACGCACGCTGGCCAGGGTCTGCCGCAGGTCGCGCAGCAGCGGCGCGAGCGCCTGGGACAGCACCACCGACATCGGTTCGCCCTTGGTGCTGCCCGCCGGACGGGCCGCCCCCATGCCGAAGCTCCGCTTCAGCTCCTCGGCCACCCCCTCGTCGCAGCCGTAGGCCTGGGCGATGGCGCTGGTCAGCGCCGCCCCGCCCCGCAAGATGGTGCGCGCGAAGACCGATTCGTTGCCCTGCAGGACACAGACGTTGGTGCGCAGGTGCCCGATGTCGATCACCAGCCGGCAGGACGGCAAGGTCCCCTCGCGGGCATCTTCGCCGCCCAGCAGCGTCTCGTAGACCAGCGGCGCCGGGTAGATCGCGCGCGGGTCCAGGCCGTAGGCCCCCAGATCGGCCAGCAGCGCCCCCAGGTCCTCGATCCGCGCCGCCACCGCCATCACCGCCGTCCCCTCGGGCCCCGGGTTGGCCAGGATCTTGTGGTCGAAGACCATCTCGGTCAGCGGGTTGACGATCTGTCCCTCCAGCTCGTACCCCACCACCTGCTCGATCTTGCGCGGGTCGGAAAACGGTAGGTCCAGGACCCTCAGGGTGAGCAGCTCCCCGGGCATGGCCAGGTACATGGTGGTCTCGCGGCCGATCCGTTCCAGCCCGCGCCGCAGGGCCTCGCCCTGCCGCTCGGCCAGCGGCGTGTCGCCGGGGGTCACCGGCTCGGCGAAGGACTCGAGCGCGCGCGATTGGCGAAAGCCGGACTCCACCAGTGCAAATTTGACTGCGTGGGATCCGAGGTCGATGCCGACGATCGTGTGTGCCATGGTGTTTCTCTACTCTTCCCGCCAGTACTGCAAGACTCCGGCCGCCTTTTCCGAGTCGGGGTTGCTGGTCACCGGGTTGTCCAGGCCCCGGCCGGTGTCGAGGATGGCGGTGATCTTCTTCTTCACCTTGCCCGCCTCGCCGGTGGCCACCAGCCGGTACACGCGCGGCTCGCCCACGTAGGCCACCTGCTCGAGGTCGCCGCGGGTGATGGTGATCCCGTGCATGCTCTGCATCAGCTGGTAGCGCGGGTCGTCCCGGGCGATCGAGGCCTGCGGGTTCGAGAGCACCGAGACGATGGTGTCGATGCTGTCGAACCCGACCGCGGTGCCGCGCTCGCACAGGATGCTGGCCAGCGGGTAGACCCGCTGGTCGTCGAGGATGGTGGGATCGGCGGGGGGACGGTTGGGGTCGCGGATCAGCGCCGCGCGGATCAACCCCACCAGCAGCGGCGTGCAGTCGCCCTTGACCGAGGCCAGGTTCACCCGGCAGTTCTGCCGCTGGTCGCTGGCGTACACCGTGAGGTAGGGCAGGAACGCCTCCAGCATGCGGGCGTCCATGCCGTGCACCAGCCCCACCTCCTCGGTGGTGTCGTAGCTGTTGTCGTGGGCCCGGTAGCGGTCGCGTCCCTGGTCGTAGCGGTAGTCCTCGGACCCGCCCGCGCCCGCCTCGGGGCTGAACCCCTGCACGTCGCCGTCGGCCCAGTCGATGATCCCCCGGGCCAGGTCCATGCGTTCGACGATCTGGTTCTGGGCGTTGGGCTCGGAGAACAGACCGTTGTAGCGGGGCGAATAGAACAGCGCCGACAGCAGCCGGAAGACGGTGATCTGGCGGGCCCGGGTGGCGGTCTGACCGCTGCCGCAGTTGATGTCGATCTTCCCGTCCTCGTTGGAGATCTCCGCGTCCATGCGCCCGGACTTCAGCCCCAGACCCTTGGCCTCGCCCACGTCGATGCCGACCAGGTTGCCCAGCATCTTGACCTCTTCCTTGGACCCGCCGAAAAAGCCCATGATCGGGCCGGCGTAGTCGGTCAGGCGCAGGCTGACCGCCAGGTCGCCGCCGCTGGCCTGGTTCAGCAGCTGCTGGGCCTGGCGCATCACCGGTTCGACGAAGCGCTGCTGGATCTTGATCAGCAGGCGGGAGATGGAGATGGCCGAGCGGGCCAGGTAGTGCGCCCGCACCTCGTCGCGGGCGTTGGCCGCCTGCATGGCGTGGATGCTGGTGTTGTAGGTGAACTCCGAGCACAGCGCGATCAGCAGCGCCAGCATGGAGATGCTCAGCAGCAGGGCCACCCCGCTCTCGCGGTCGCGCTGCTTGCGCGCGCGGAAGCGGCTGGCCAGAAGACGCAGGATCTTCCTCATGACTTCACCGGCCGGTAAGCCACCCGCTCGGTCATCATGATCCGGGCCGAGCTGGTGAAGGTCTTCTCCTGCCCCTTCTCGTCATAGATGGTCAGCTGGATGCGCACGTGGGTGGGCAGGTAGGTCAGGCCGTCGGCGCCCACCGTGGTCCACTCCTCCCGCCACTCCTTCTTCTTGTAGTCGAAGAACGAGAACTTCAGCCGGGAGATGCCCGGGCACAACACGTAGGCTTCCCCCAGCACGTTCTGCGGGTCGGCCGCCTCCAGCCGGCGGGTCTCGCGGCGCATGAGGTTCATGACCGAGCGGTCGTCCGGGTCCGGCTCGCCGTAATACATGACCAGCGAGGTGTCGGCCTCGGGGATGTCGCCGCGCAGGCGCTGCCGTCCGAACCAGGAGAAGCGCAGCTCGTCGACGTCCCGGTGCGAGCTGGAGATGAACATGGTCCGCCGCTCGGCCGAGAACTGGTTCTCCGAGTCCGAGAGGAAGGCCATCTCCAGCTCGCGCGACAGCCGCATCAGCGCCACCCGGGCGGCGTGGGCGCGATCCTGCGCCGCCTCGGTTCGCTGCTTGAGGGCCGCGGTCTGGCTGAAGGTGCCCCAGAGGATGGTGGTGATGAACCCCAGGATGGCGAAGGCCAGGATCACCTCGATCAGGGTGAAACCGCCGCCGGCGTCGCGGGGTGCCCGCACACGCATCATCGCGGCGGCCCTCCGCCAGTGGGTCCCTGCGGGCGGGTGCTGGGCGGCGTCCCCGGTGCACCGGGCGTGCCCGGCCGCCCGCCGGTCTGGGGCGTGCCGGGGGTCTGCGCCCCCGGTTGCTGCTGCTGATTGGCCCCGCCGGGCGGCTGCCCCACCGCCTGCACCGCCAGGTCCAGCCGGGCCGGATCGGTGAGGAAGGTGTCCACCTCGAAGGACCGGTCCGGGCGGCCCACCTCGTGCCAGGAGACCGTCACCGTCACCCGGCGGACCGCCTCTTCCAGGCCCACCCGGATCGGCTCGATCAGCATCGACATGAAGCCGCCCATGAAGCCGGCCATCGCCGCCAGCGGGTTGTCGCTGTTCTCCTGCATCTTTCCCTGGGCCGCGTCCTGGGTCTGCTGGGCGATGTCGGCGGGCAGCTCGACCTTCTCGATGCTGGTCTTCCAGTGGATGTCCGGCCAGCCCTGGTCGCCGAAGTCCCCCTCGTCCATCTCGTCGTTGTCGGTGAACCCATCCTCCAGGACGGTGTCCTCGACCTCGGCCATCTTGGCCCGGGCCAGGAAGGTGGCGATGGTGGTCATCTTCGCGTGCTGCGTGTTGCGGAGGTTGTCCGTGCCGATGCCCACCAGCACCACCAGCGCCATGGCCAGGATGGCCAGCGCCACCATCACCTCCAGCAGCGAAAAACCGCCCTGCTGCCGTGTTGCCCGCGTGCTCATTGCTGCTCGACCTGGTTGCCCTCGTCGTCGAACTGCTGCTCGACCCGGGGGGCCACGTAGCCCGACTCCACCTTCACCCGGCCGTTGAACGGGTGCACCAGCAGCGAATAGAAGCTCTTGCCTTCCGGGTCCGACACGTGGACCACCGCCGGCTCGGTCTGCCCCAGCGGGAAGAAATAGAGGTATCCCTTGCCGCTGGAGATGGGCTGGGCGTAGCGCGGGGTGAACAGCCCGGCCAGCTTGGCGTTGCGCAGCTCCACCGTCTTCAAGGCCTTCTCCGAGAACATCTCGAACCGCGCCCGCTTCGGCTTCCACTCGGTGGGCAGGTACTTGGTAGGGTCCACCTCCTCGCTATCGCCGGCCGCGGCGGCGTTGTCGGCCGCCTCCTGCTCCTGCTTTTGCCGCTCGGCTTCCGCCTCGGCGTCGCGCTGGCGGCTCTCGTCGGTCTCCCGCTCGCGCGGCATGAAGAAACGGTCGTCCGAGACCTCGGCCCAGTATTTGCCGTTCTCGAAGTCGAACACCAGGCGGTGGATCTTGCCGGTGGTCGAGGCCCGGTCGAAGAGATAGCGAATGGCCCCCGCCAGCTTGGCCGCCGACCCGCGCAGCTCGCTCTTGGCAAAGGAACGGAAACCGAGCACCACCGAGGAAGTCAGCAGCCCCACCAGACCCAGCACGAACATCATCTCCAGCAGCGTGAAGCCGCCCGATGAATGCCGTTGATTCCGCCCCGGACCGATCATGACCACCGCGCTACCGACGGCTGCTCCGTCTCACTGCTCCCAGGACTTGATGTCGTCGGCGGTGCCCTCCTGGCGATCGGGACCCATCGAGACGACGTCGACGCCGTCGGGGTCGCCGGTGCCCGGGCACTTCATGGCGTAGTCCTTGCCCCAGGGGTCGCGCGGCTTCTTGGTCAGGTTCTTGTTGCTGACCAGGTCGTCGATGCTGTTGGGGCAATTGCTGTTGTTCTCGATCATGTATTGCTGGGCAGCGTGGGCGATCTGGCCCACCGCGATCTTGGCGGTCTTGACCTGCCCCTTCTTGAAGTAGGCGTTCAGCCCGAACCCGATCGAGCCCATCACCAGCCCGATCAGCGCGATGACGATCATGATCTCCAGCAGGGTCATGCCGCGCTGGGCGCCAGCGCGGCCTCGCCGCTGGCGGCGAAGCTTCAGCGTTTCAACGATCCGTTTCATGTCTGGTTGCTCCTGTTCACTGAACCATCTCCTGCATCCCCATGATGGGACCCAGGATGGAAAAGACCATGAACCCGACCCCGATCCCCATGATGACGATCATCAGCGGCGACAGCAGCGCGGTCAGCCGGGCCACCTTGGCCTCGACGTCGCGCTCGTAGGCATCGGCGACGTTCTCCAGCATCGTCTCCAGCTGGCCCGAGCGTTCGCCCACCGCGATCATGTGGCACATCATCGCGGGGAACTGACCCGACCGCTTGAGCGTGACCGCGATCGATTCGCCCTCCCGGATGGTGTCGCGCGCCTGCTCGACCACGCGTTCCAGCACCACGTTGTTCAGAACCTTCTTGACGATCTCCAGCGCGGTCAGCACCGGCACGCCCGAGGCCAGCATCGTGGCCAGGGTGCGCGAGAAGCGGGCCACCGCCACGTAGCGCAGCAGCGGGCCCACCACCCAGACCCGCAGGCCCAACCGGTCGACGGTGGCGCGCCCACGGGCGGTGCGGGTCCAGCGGCGGAACAGCAGCACCGCCAGGATCAACGTGGGGATCACCGCCCACCAGTAGCCGCCGGCCACGTGGGCCGCGAAGATCAGCACCTGGGTGTTCCAGGGCAGGGCCTTGCCCGAGTCCTCGAACACGGTGGCGATCTGGGGCACCACCACCACCATCAGGATCGACATGACCACGCTGCCCAGGCCCGCCATCACCAGCGGGTAGGTCAGCGCGCCCGAGACCTTCGACCGCAGCGCGATCTGCTCGTCGAGGAAGTCGGCCAGCCGGGCCAGCACCTGGTCCAGGTTGCCGGCGGTCTCGCCCGAGCGGACCATGTTGGTGTAAAGCTCGGGAAAGACGCGGTTGTGCTGGGCCATGGCCTCGGCCAGCGCCCCCCCCTCGTTCACCCGCTGCCGGATGCCGGCCAGGATCAGCTGGAACTTCTTGTTGTCGGACTGCTCGGCCAGCGCGCCCAGCCCCTCGGCCAGGGGGATGCCCGCCTTCAGCAGCGTGGCCAGCTGACGGGTGAAGATCGACACCTCCTGCGGCCGCACCCGTTCGAGCAGCCGCGAGAAGTCGATCTCCTTCTTGAGCAGGGACGATCCGCTCTCGCCCGCCGCGGTGGTGGCCTTGGCGGCGGCCTTGCCGCCCGCCACCTCGCGCATCTCGGTCAGGAAGACGGCGTCCTTGCGCAGGACCTGGCGCAACATCTTGGGCCCGTCCGCCTCGCGCGTGCCGTTGACGGTCTTGCCGCCGGCGTCCAGGCCCTTCCAGGCGTAAAGCGGCATGGCTTACTCCACGTCCTCCGCGGTCATCATCAACACCTCGGCGGCGGTGGTCATTCCGGCCAGCACCTTCTGGGCGCCGTCGTCGCGCAGGGTGCGCAGCCCCCGGCTGACGGCGGTCTTCTTGATGGTGGGACCGTCGGTGTTCTTGTTGGCCATCTGGCGGATGGTGTCGTCGACCAGCAGCAGCTCGTAGATGGCGGTTCGCCCGCGGTATCCGGCGCCCAGGCAGTTCGAGCAGCCGCCCTCGCGGGCCAGGTACAACATCCCGGGCGGCGGCGGCACCTCGGCCTTGAAGGCCACCCGCCGGGCCTTGCCGGCGAAGAAGTCGGCCGGGTTCAGGCCCAGGCTGGCCACGTCCTCGGGCGTGGGCCGGTACGGCTGCCGGCAGTCTGGACAGACCCGGCGGACCAGCCGCTGGGCCAGCAGCCCCACCAGGGAGGTGGCCACCAGGAACGGCTGCACCCCCAGCTCGACCAGACGGGTTATGGCCCCGGCGGCGTCGTTGGTGTGGATGGTCGACAGCACCAGGTGGCCGGTGAGCGAGGCCTGGATGGCGATCTCGGCGGTGGGTAGATCGCGGATCTCGCCCACCATGATCACGTCCGGGTCGTGGCGCAGGAAGGAGCGCAGCCCGGTGGCGAAGGTGAGGTCGATCTTGTCGTTGACCGCCACCTGGGAGATCCCGTCCAGCTGGTATTCGACCGGGTCCTCGATGGTCAAGATGTTCAGGTCGGGCGAATTGATCCGCGACAGGCAGGCGTACAAGGTGGTGGTCTTGCCCGAACCGGTGGGGCCGGTCACCAGCAAGATGCCGTGGGGCCGGTGGATCAGCTCGTCCATCATGCGCAGGTGGTCGTCGCCGAAGCCGATGTCGGCCAGGTCGTGCAGCACGTTCTCCCGGTCGAGCAGACGGACGGTGATGCGCTCGCCGCCCTTCACGGTGGGGGCGGTGGCGACGCGCATGTCGATGTCCTTGCCGGCGATCTTGCGCCGGATGCGACCGTCCTGGGGCAGCCGCTTCTCGGCGATGTTCAGCCCGGCCATGATCTTCACGCGGGCGATGATCGAGGGGAGAAACTGCCGGGCGGCGTGACGTTTCTCGTACAGCACGCCGTCGATCCGGTAGCGGACGATGACCTCCTTCTCGCCGGGCTCGATGTGGATATCGCTGGCTCGTTCCTTGACCGCGTTGAACAGCAGCGAGTTGACCCAGCGGATGATCGGCGCCTCGTCGTTGACGTCGAGGATGTCGACCAGCTCCTCGGCCGCCCCCGCCATCTCGTCCTCTTCTTCGGTCTGCCCCAGCTCGCCGCCCTTGTCGTGCCGCTGCCCGTGCACGTGGTTGATGGCGTCGAGGATCTTCTGCGAGGGCACCAGCACCGGGAAGACGTCGCTGCCCAGCTGGGCGCGGATGTCGTCCAGGGCGCCCAGGTCCAGCGGATCGGCGACCGCCACCAGCACCGAATCGCCCTCCCGCTTGACCGGCAGGGCCCGGTGCTGCTTGGAAAACCCGATGGGGATGCGGGTGGCCAGGTCGCCGTCGATCTGATCGAAGCGCAGGTCGGGCGAAAAACCGATCCCCAGCTGCACCCCCAGCGCCCGCAGCACCGCCTCCTCGGTGGAGGCGCGCATCTTGACGAGGATCTCCCCCAGGCGGCCCCCCTCCTTCTCCTGGGTGAGCAACGCCTGCTCGACCTGGTCGGGCGACACGCCCTCCCGATCGATCAGGATCTCGCCGATGCGTTTGTAGCCCATTCGGTCATGGCTCCTGCTGCAACCCTTGCTGCTCGCGCTGCACCGCCACCGGCTTGGTCACCGGCGTCGCCTGCGAGGTGGGCGGCTGGGCCGGTCCCGCCGGCTGCTGGCCCGCCCGCGGCCGGGTCTGACCGGGCGGCTCGATGGGCGTGGACTCGTCCTGCAGCTCGCGCTCACGGATCACCCGCAGCGCCGCCTCCTCGTCGTCGATCTCGCGCGAGGCCCGGTTGATCTCCTCCAGCATGCCGCGCTTGCGCCGGTAGTCGATGCCCGCGTCGAAGGAGGCCTTGTCCTCCACCGAGGTGTATCGCTCGATGAACTCGCGACGCTCGCGCATCTTCTTCTCCGCCACCCGCCGCAGGTCCTCCATGTCGTTGATGACGTAGGGGGTGAGCGCGATGACGATGTTGGCCTTCTTCAGCTCCTTGGTGGTGGTGCGGAAGAAGAAGCCCAGCACCGGGATGTCACCCAGCACGGGGACCTTCGAGACCGTGTCGGACTGCCGGTCGGACATCAGGCCGCCGATGATCACCGTCTGCTGGTCCTTGCACACCACCGGGGTCTTGGCGGTGCGCTTGGTGGTGGCCGGGCCCAGCCCGTTGAAGTTGGGCGAGGCCAGATCGGAGATCTCCACGTCCACGTCCAGCCGGATCATGTTGTATTCGTTGATGCTGGGAATCAGCTTCATCCGCAGCGACACGTCCTCGCGGCTGACCGCGGTCCCGCCCAGCAGGCCCCCCAGGCCGCCCGCCCCGCCCGCCTGACCGGGGAGGCCGCCGCCTCCGAAGCCGCCCAGGAAGCCAGCCGGGAACGGCAGCCGCTGGCCCACCGAGATCTCACCCTCCTGGTTGTTGGTGATCAGCAGGTGCGGGGTCGACAGCACGTTCACGTCGTTGTTCTTCTGCAGAAGCTGCACGAAGGCGCCGAACGAGGGGATGTCGATCTGGGTGCCGAACAGCCGGCTGGTGGTGGCCGACAGCGCCGGCCCGAACACCGCCGCCGTCAGACCGATCAGCTCGGTGGCCAGGTTGGCCGGGCTCAGGGTCTTGCCCGCGTCGAAGCCGCCCAGCGCCACGCTGTCCTTGCCGTCGATGCTGAACGGCTTGCCGCCGTGATAGGCCACGCCGATGTCGCGGCTCTTGTCCAGCAGCACCTCCATGATCATCGCCTCGACGTAGACCTGCTTGCGCGGGCCATCCAGCTTCTCGATGACCCGGCGGAGCGACTGGTAGTCCTTGAGCGACGAGTAGACCACCAGCGAGTTGGTGGCGGCGTCGAAGGTCACGCGCACGTCCCCCTCGAACAGCGGGGCGCCGGTCTGCTGGCCGGGCTGGTTCGGCATCGGCGCGACAGGGGGCGGAGGCGCGGCGCCCGGCACCGCGGTGCGGGAGGTTCGCCGGGTCCCTACCCCGCCCACCACCGACACGCCGGTCACCGCCGCCAGGGTGGCGGCCAGCTCGTCGCAGTTGGCGTGCTCGCAGTAGTAGATGTGGAAGCGCCCGTCGCCGCCGCCCTCGATGGGAACGTCCAGCTTCTTCATGATGGTGAGCAGCCATTCGTAGGCCTGCTCGTTGGCCACCACGATCAGCTGGTTCGAACGTTCGTCGGGGATCAGCTTGGTGATGCTCAGCTGCGAGGCCAGGTCGACCTTCCGGTTCACCGCCAGCGCGGGGCGCGCGCCGGGGCCCGCCGGCGCGGGGGGCGGGATGGGCGCCCCGGGGG
>JBKPRZ010000438.1:0-8260 GCA_046734815.1 Myxococcota bacterium
CCCCGTGCCACAGCGGGGCCGAGCTGTGCCACAGCAGCTTCTGCACCGGCGTGAGCGCGAAGAAATCGTCGAGCAGGTCGGGCTCGGCCGCCACCAGCTGCAGCGCCTCGTGGCAGGCGGCGGCCACCCGCTCGGCGGCCAGGGCCAGCGCCCCCGCCTCGGCGGCGGTGACAACCAGGGGTCGCGACCGGAAACGGGGCTGCCCGTCGACCCAGGGATCGGTGACCAGACCGCTGCCGACCAGGGCGCCCGCCAGCGCCGCGTAGTCGCCCGGCGGCGGCGCGATCACAGCCAGGTCACCAGCAGCGCGGTCGCCACGTAGGTCAGGCCCTCGACCGCGCCGACGGCCGCGTTGCGCTTCTCGGCGATCTCCCGGTCCAGGGTGCGCCCGCGAAACGAGATCGGCAGCCCGAGGATCACCTTGCCCACCAGCACCTGGCGCACCGGGTACAGCGCCACCGCCAGCACCAGCGCCAGCGCATAACGGCCCAGCGACGTCATCCAGCCCTCGAAGCTGCCCTCGGCCGCGTGACCGATGATGATCGCCAGCGCGACGCCCAGCCCGGCGTTGCTCAGCGCCGCCGCCACGTTGCCCCCCTGGACCTCCTCGTCATCCGCGTAGCGGGTCAACATCCGGTGCAGGATCTGGAACGCGAGCAACGTCCCCAGCCCGATGACCACGAACACCACCCCCACCAGCAGGCTGGTCAGATCGGCCCCGTACAGGCAGCTGCCCGCGATCACCCCGGCCGCGATCCGGTGAGCGGCCGAGGTGACCCCCGCCGCCACATTCCCGCGCATCAGCTCGAGCCGCATCCCCGCGCGCAGCAGGACCCGGTCCAGCGCCTCCGCCGCCAGCGCCCCGCTGACCAGCCCGACCACCGCGAACACCAGCATCCAGATCAGATCGCGGTGCAACGCCTCGCCCGCCCCCGACCCGCCCAGCGCCGCCCCGATCACGAAAAACGCCCCCGCCAGCGCCCCCGCCCGTGAGATCGCCCGCGCCGCCGCTCCCCCCAGGTCCGCCGGCGGCGCGGCCGGCTTCGAGGGCGCAGCGGCCGGACGGGCAGCAGAGCGAGGCGAAGCAGCCGGCATCCCCTCCATATTGCGCGAAATCGCCGGCAATTCACACACGCCCGCGAGGGTCACATCTGCCCACACCGGAACATGTTGTACAGCGGACCGGGCGGGCGGCGGCTACACACGCGGTCGCGGCACGTCGTAGTCCCTCAGCCGCGAACAGAGCGTCCGCCGCGAGATGCCCAGCATCTCGGCCGCTCGGGTCTGGTTGCCTGCACAGCGCGCGAGCGCGTCGATGATCGTCTGGCGCTCGACCTGGCGCAGGCTCAGCCTGGTGGCATCGCTCGCGGCAGCCGGTTCCGCCGCGCGCGCGACCGACCCGCGGCTCATCTTCTCGACCGGCAGGTGCTCGGGGCCGATGGGGCCGCCGGTGGCCAGCAAGACCGCCCGCTCGACCACGTTGCGCAGCTCGCGCACGTTGCCCGGCCAGGAATACTCCTGCAGCAGCCGCATCGCCGCCTCGCTGACCGTGGGAGGTGGCCGGCCGATCTGCCCGGCCACCCGGTCGAGGAACAGCCGGACCAGCGCCGGGATCTCGTCGGTGCGATCGCGCAGCGGGGGGATCTCGAGGGTGATGCCGCCCAGCCGGAAATACAGGTCCTCGCGGAAACGCCTGAGCGCCACCTCTTCCTGCAGGTCGCGGTTGGTCGCGGCCACGAACCGCACGTCCACCTTCAGCGGTCGGGTCGCGCCCACGCGCGTGATCTCGCCCTTCTCGATCGCGCGCAGCAGCTTGGCCTGCAGGTTCAGCGACATCTCGCCGACCTCGTCGAGGAACACGGTCCCGCCCGAGCCCGCCTCCAGCAGGCCGACCTTGGCCTGGGCGGCGCCGGTGAAGGCCCCCCGCTCGTGCCCGAACAGCTCGCTCTCCAGCAAGGTCTCGCTCAGCGCCGCGCAGTTGATGCAGACCAGCGGTCCGTTCCGGTGGCGCGATCCCCGGTGCACCGCCTCGGCCAGCAACTCCTTGCCGGCGCCCGTCTCGCCCGTGATCAGCACGTTGATCGTGCCGACGGCGACCTTGGCCGCCTGGTCGTACAGCCGGCGCATGGCTGGATTCAGCAGGACCATGCCCTCGGGCGGTGCGGCCGCCTGGTCCTCGCCGTTCACGCGGGCGCACGCCCGCGCGACCAGCGCCTGGGGCGCGGTGCCGTCGTCCGGAAAAAACGCGGCCCCGATGCGGCCGCCCTGGGCCGACAGGGTGGTCAGCAGCTGACCGACGATCGTCTCGGCCTGCAGGCGGTCGGTGTCGACCAGCAGCGCCTCGTATTCGTTCGGACCGTAGCTGGCCAGCAGGTCGCCCGGGCGCATCGCCGAGGCCAGCAGGCGTTCTGCTGGAGTTGCCGATGGAGTCGCCGCCCGCGCTTCGCCCGTCTGACCGTCGACGTGGATCCGCAGCAGCGCGAAGCTCTGCTTGCACCGCTCCGCCTGCGCGCAGGTCTCGATCAGTCGGGTCTCGAAGTAGCCGTGCGGCCACACGTTGCGGGACACCATCGGGCGCTCGCGCCGCTGCAGCACCAGCAAAGTCGCGCCGATTGTGACCGCTTCACCCGGCAGCAGGGGCACCCGCACGCCCGGAGGCAACCGCTGGTCGCGCAGCCGGGTCCCGTTCGAGCTGCCCAGGTCTTCGATCTCGAACCTTTCACCCACGTGCAGGCGGGCGTGTTGCCGGGAAGCCATCGGATCCACCACCCGCACGTCCGCCCCCTCGTCGCGGCCGATCGAGGCGCTGCCGGCCAGAGGGAGCTCGTGGCTGAAGGCGCACTCCGGTCCCAGCGCCAGCAGGTGGTAGCGCACCGGCGGCTCCTCCGAGCCACCCGTCCCCGGCGGGACTCCTTCGCGCTCGCTGATGGTGGGAGCGGCCATGGCCCGGCTCGCCCCAGTATCGCGCGCGTGCGGCGCGAGGAGCAAGCCGGAGCCCGTCCGCGCAGGTCAGCTGTAGAGGGCGGCGCGCAGACCGGACAGGAGGGCGGCCTGCTGGTCGGTTGCGGGCAGGCCGGCCAGGCGGACGAGGTCGCGCGCGCCCGCCTGCGCGGCCCTGTTTTCGCTCGCCCACTCATGGGCTAGCAGGACCCATGCCGTCGGCGGTGGTTGCGCGGGCCAGGTTCACCGTCGCCGCCGCCCGTCCACACGGCGGCGCAATCCCTCAGATCACGATCGAGACCGTGCCGGACCGCTCGATCCGGCGATCGGCGGTGACCAGCCGCAGCCCGTGCACCCGCGCGGTCGCGACGATGATCTGGTCGGCGGGATCGCGGTGAAACCGCGGCCCCAGCCGCGTGCTCTCCAGGCAGACGCGCGACGACAGCGGGAGCACGGCGACCTGCGGATGATTCTCGATCTCGTCGAAGACTTGATCGATGGCTCGGAGGAGGCGGATCCGGCCCAGCTCGACCAGCTTGGCGATCTCCCAGAACGTGATCGCCGAGATGGACAGCCGCTGCCCCATGTTCAGCGCAGCGGTGAGGGCCTGGCTGGCCGGCCGCGACAGATCGGGGGCCTGCGCCAGCCACCACAGCAACACGTGAGTATCGAGCAGGAGCCGCATACTACCGATTGGCTTCCCACTCCTCCGACAGGTCCGTCTGGACGATGTCACCCACGATCTCGATCTCGCCCTTCAGCAGGCCGCGCAGAGCGCGGGGCTCGGCGGAAAAGGGCACCACGCGGGCGATCGGCAGGCCGTGCTTCGTGAGCACCAGGTCGTGTCCACTGGTGCGCAGCTGTTCGAGGATCTCGAGACAGCGAGCCTTGAATTCGCTGACCGCCATGGAATCGCCATCGGCCGCCCGGGACGGAGGCGGCGGCTTTCTCCGCGCCATGACGCAAAGGCTACAATGACCATGATGACCAGTCAAATGGTCAATTCACAGAAAACCTGGCGGGTCTCGCGCGCGACGCCGCCCCCCGCGCGACCCGCGCTCACAGCGGGAAAAGCTACCCGCCGCCGGTGACCGCCGCGCGGAAGCGGCGGGCTTCGTCGGGCGCCGACAGCTGCAGGTAGGCGGCCGTCTCCTTGCCCTGGCGGCCCAGCGGAGTCTCGCGGCCGGGCTCGACCGACAGGCAGATCAGAAGCGGACCCTCCAGCTTCAGCAGGCGTGGCAGCTCGGCCGCGTAGGCGGCCGCCTCGTCGAAGCGGAAGGCGTGGGGGAAGCCCGCCGCCCGGGCCATGGCCGGGAAATCCACGCGCCGCGCGCCGGGGATCGGCTGGTTGCCGGTGATCTCGTAGGTGTCGTTCTGGATCACGAACAGCACCAGGTTGGTGGCGCCGTTGTCCACCGCGGTGACCAGAGTGCCCAGGGTCATCAACATGCTGCCGTCGCCGTTCAGACAGACCACCTTGCGCTCCGGGCGGGCCAGCGCGATCCCGACGGCCAGGTCGGCCGCGTGCCCCATGGCGCTGTCGGCGGAGGCGAAATCCAGCGCGTGGGTCGAGTGGCGGGCCCACGGGCGCACCATCCCCATCGTCGTCACCACCACCTCGTCGCGGCGGCAGGCGGCCAGCGGGGCCAGCGCCTGGTCCTTGGTCATCATGTGGTGTCTCCGGTGATCAGCACCGCCACCGGCGCGTCCAGCTGCCGCGCGCGCGGGAAGGCCGCCGCGATGGTGGGCAGGTCCACGTCGGTGCGCACGAACTGGTAGCCCAGCCCCCAGGCGCGCAGGGTGGGCTCGGTCATCGGCCCCACCGAATCGACGTCCGATCGGCTGAGCATCTCGACGTCGGGCGCGGGCGGCGCCTCGCCGAAGGTCTTGATCATCTTGGCGTAGCCCCGGTAGGTCACCAGGCAGACCAGCGGGATGCGCATGCGCATGGCGGTGCCGCGGAAGGCGTCGCCGCTTTCCAGAAGGCCGGTGTTCTGGATCAGCAGCACCGGGTGCCGGCCGCCCATCCACAACCCGCAGGCCATGGAGAACGCCTCCCCCTCGCGCGTCACCGAGCGCACGCGGATGTCGCCGTGCTGGCCCAGCAAGGTGTACAGCGCCGCCGACGAGTTGTCGGGCACGCCGACCACGTCGGTGACCGCCTGGGTTTGCAGGATCTCGACGATGGAACGCGCGCTGAGCATGGGTATGGGGCGGTGCGGGGAGCGGAACGGCGCGCACGATAACACGCGCGCCCGCGGCCGGTGTAATGTCCCGGGCGCTCCATGGCCAAGATCAACTCCCACTATCAGAAGCTGCAGGCGAGCTACCTGTTCTCGGACATCGCCAAGCGCGTGCGCGCCTTCACCGAGCAGAACCCCGCTGCCAAGGTCATCCGCCTGGGCATCGGCGACGTGGTGCTGCCGCTGCCGCCGCCCATCGTCGAGGCGCTGAAGGCCGGCGCCGACGAGATGGGCAAGCGCGAGACCTTCCAGGGTTACGGCCCCGAGCAGGGCCACGAGTTCCTCCGCGAGGCCATCGCCGCCGACTACGCCCGCCAGGGCGCCACCATCGCCGCCGACGAGGTGTTCGTCTCGGACGGCTCCAAGTGCGACTCGGGCAACATGCAGGAGCTGTTCGCTGTCGACAACGTCGTGGCCGTCACCGATCCGGTCTACCCGGTGTACGTTGACACCAACGTGATGGCCGGTCGCACCGGCGCGGCCGAGGGCGGCCGCTACGCCGGGCTGGTCTACCTGCCCACCACCGCCGAGAACGGCTTCGACCCGCCCCTGCCCGACCGCAAGGTGGACCTCATCTACCTCTGCTCGCCCAACAACCCCACCGGGGCGGTGCTGTCGCGCGCCTCGCTGACCCGCTGGGTGGACTACGCCCGGAAGAACGAGGCCATCATCCTGTTCGACGCCGCCTACGAGGCGTTCATCCGCGAGCCCGGCCAGGTGCACAGCATCTTCGAGCTGCCCGGCGCGCGCGAGGTGGCCATCGAGTTCCGCAGCCTGTCCAAGACGGCGGGCTTCACCGGCACGCGCCTGGCCTGGACCGTGATCCCCAAGGAGCTCACCGCCCGCAACGACAAGGGCGAGCCCGTGCCCCTGCGCGGGCTGTGGAACCGCCGGCACACCACCAAGTTCAACGGCGTCAGCTACCCGATCCAGAAGGCCGCCCTGGCGGTGTTCCAGCCCGCCGGCCGCGCCGCCATCGAGGCCAACATCACCTACTACATGGACAACGCCCGCATCATCCGCGAGGGACTGTCGCGCGCCGGCTACACCGTCTTCGGCGGCGTGAACGCCCCCTACATCTGGCTGCGCGTGCCCGCCGGCCTGACCTCCTGGGGCTTCTTCGACAAGCTCCTGAACGAGGCCCACGTGGTGGGCACTCCGGGCTCGGGCTTCGGCAGCTGTGGCGAGGGTTATTTCCGCCTGTCCGCCTTCGGCTTCCGCGAGAACGTGGAAGAGGCGGTCAACCGCATCGGCACGCGCCTGCCGGCCTGACCCATGCCCATCGCCGACGTGCTGGAACGGTTCGTCCTGGGCTTCAACACCAACAGCCTGGACGAGGTGATGGCGTTCTTCGCCGACGACGCCGTCTACCTGCCCGGCGACGGCCACGAGTACCGCGGGCGGGTGGCCATCCGCGAGGCCTTCCGCCCGCAGTTCTCGGGGGCCTACGGCGACATGCGCTTCCTGGTCGATGACCGGGTGATCGACGAACGCGCCCGCAAGGCCTCCATCCGCTGGGTCTGCCAGCACGACTTCGCGGCCGCCCCGCTGCTGCGGCGCTGGCTGTTCAGCGCGCTTTACGGCCGCCGTGCCGGCTGGTACGGCACCGACATCTTCCACTTCGACGCCAGCGACAAGATCATCGGCAAGTACAGCTACGCCAACTACAAGCGGCCGCAGCTGCGCCGGGACCTGGGCCGTCGCTGACGGTCTGGCCTGGCGACGAGGTCTTTTCAGTGGGCCGGAGAGCCGGGACCGGAGGGGTGCTCGGTGCGCGCACGTTGCCACTCGCCCAGCGCGGTCCGCAGGAACTGGAGTGTCTCCTGCTTGTTCGAATATCCTTCCGACGCGCGCGGCGCCCCGGCGGGCAACATCACCAGCAGGGTGGGAAAACCCGTCACCCGCTGCTGCTGCCGGACCGCCTGCGCGCCGGCGCTCTCGTCGGTGTCCAGGATGCGCACGGGGTGAAAGCTGCGGTTGATGAACTCGGCCGCGTCGCGGTCGCCGAACACCTCGCGTTTCATCTTCTTGCAGGGCGCGCACCACTCGGCCGTGAATTCATACAGCACCGGCTTGCCCTGCACCTCGCCGCCGGGCCCCGGCGCCGGTGTGGCGGGCGCGCTCCACGTGACCAGCTCCTGCAGCTGGGGAGGGTGCAGGTGCTCCCAGACGCCGGTGCCCACCCGGGCCAGCAACAGCACCGCCGCCAGGCCCAGCAGGACGGTGGGCCGCGCGCGCGTCGACGGGCGTCGGGCTTCAGGCGTGGCTGGCATAAGACAGCTCCTTGCGGTTGAGGATCACGATGCCAAGGGCGAGGTACAGCACCAAGCTGGAGACAAAAGACACGATCGGGAACCAGGCGATCGGCTGCGCGTTCAGGCTCTGGCCCCAGTCCACCCGGGGCACCATCAGCGCGAGCAACTCGTCGCTGGCCCGGACCGCGCCCGCCGGGGCGAGCACGCTCGCGACGATCACCGCCACCAGCCACAGACCGACGTCGCCGATTCCCCGCACCAGGGTGGACAGAAACACCAGCGTGGCGGTCAGGCCGAAGGCCAGGCTGACTGCACGGGCGCATTCATAGGCCAGGGCGCCGCCAGTCAGCTCCACCGACCGCAGCCGCAGCAGCAGGAACTGCAGGGCCAGCTGCACCACGCCCAGGGTGGCGGCGGCCAGGCTGCCCGCGAACCAGCGCGACAGCAGGTACTCGGACCGGCGCAGCGGGCGAGTGAGGAGCAGCGCCAGGCTGCCCGACGAGACGTCGCGACCCACCAGGCCTGCGCCCAGAACCAGGGTGAGGCCCAGGGTCACGTCGGCCAGCGACTTCGTCGAGACGGAGACCACCAGGCCGAGCACCATCAGGATCACCAGCAGCACGACCGCCACCGGCCGCGACAGACGTTCGCGCCAGCAGGCCGCGATCAGGGTTGCGTTCATGCGTCTCCCCGCGGCGGCGCGGTGAACAGCCGTTCCAGGCGGTTGGTCTCGGGCGCGACCTCGGTGACCGCCAGGCCCGCGCCCACCAGCGTGCGCACCAGCGCGGCCGCACCCTCGGCCGCCTGCACACGGAACTGACC
>JBKPRZ010000439.1:0-3562 GCA_046734815.1 Myxococcota bacterium
GTCCCAGCAGGCACAGGTCGTGGATGGCCGCCAGCACGTCCCGGAAGCGGCCCAGCACCCCCGCCAGGCCGGCGCGCAGGGCGGTGGCGCCCTCGCTGCCCGCCAGCGGCGCCGCCCGCCGCGCAGCCGACCGTCGGCCCAGCCGTTCCATCAGGCGCGCCGCCGCCGGGATCCCGGCCAGCAGCAGCACGGTGGTCACCACCTGGGAGATGGCAAAGCCGGCCACCAGGTGCCGGCCCATGTGCGGGTACAGGATCTTCTTGCCGTAGGCGATGGCGCCCACGTGCCCGGGCACCAGCGCATCGGTCACCTCGGCCAGCAGCGAGGCGGTCGCCGCCAGCAGCACCGTCCCGCACAGGCCCAGCAGCAGGTGCACGCGCGCCACCCGCGCCGAGGCCGAGCCGAACGGGCCCGCCACCAGCTGCGTGCCGATGGCCGCCCCCAGCGCGGTGCCCGACAGGATGGCCAGCCCGCTGGCCAGGTCGATGCGCCCGGTGCTCTGGGCCAGGCCCAGCACCAGCACGAACACCGGCGCCGGACCCTGCAGCAGCGCGGTCAGCAAGATGCCCGCGCCCACGCAGGACAGCCGCCCCGTGAAGGTGCTGGCGTCGAACTGATCGATGTAGGGCAGGAGCTCGGGGTTCGAGACCAGCGGCTCGAAGCCCTGGCGCAGCAGGTGCAGCCCGAAGAACAGCAGCCCGCAGCCCAGGATGATCTTGCCGAAGGCCTCGCTGCGCCGGTCCGAGGCCAGCGACAGCCACAACACGCCGATGGTCAGCACCAGCAGCCCCTCGCGCGTCGAGATCAGCCCCAGCACCGAGGGCGTGACCGCCGCGCCCAGCTGCGCCCCCAGCAGCACCGCCACCGCCGGGCCCACCGCGATGAGGTGCGACTCGACCAGGCCCACCACCAGCCCGGCGGCGGTGGTGGTGAACTGGGTGATCCCGCCGACCGCCACCCCCAGCCCCACCGCCGCGGGCGTGCGCCGGCCGATCTTGGCCAGCACGCCGTTGCCGCGGTCGCCGGTGTATTGCCGGCCTCCGCGCGCCATCACCCGCAGCCCGAAGAACAGCAGCGCCAGCCCACCCACCACCTCGCGGAACAGCTTGCGGTAGCTGACCGAGCGCAAGCGCAGGTCGTAAGGCTTGCTGCGATCTTCCTTGTTGTACCCGACGCGCAGCTTGGCCCGCCCCTCGAACGCCTGCTGGGGCACGCGCACGACCACCCGGTCGTCGTCGGCGTGCAGGACCTGGAGCTCGGTGGCGGGCAGCTGCCGGCCGGTGCGGTAGTCGGTCACCGACAGCCAGGCGTGAAATGGGCGGTTCTTCTGTCGGTAGGTGTTGACGAAGAACACCTCGATGGCGCTGCCGGGAGTCACCTCGCCCGGACGCACCTCGACCACCTCGATCAGCTCGCGGCCCCGGTCCTCCTCGGGCAGCTGGGCGTTCTCCGGGGCGTCGTTGCTGGCCGCCGGATCCGGCTCGTCCATCAGCGTGTACCCGATCAGCAACGCCGCCGACAGCGACCAGGCAGCGGCCGCGCGCCAGCGTCGATGTTTAGTCGGGGACTGCATGGACCGCCCGGGAGGCCTCCTCGAACTTGCTCAGCCGCGTGGGCTCCGCGCCCACCGCCGCCAGCAGGTCTAACAGCCAGGGCGGAGGAGCGTTGCGACACTTTAGCTCGATAATGGCTCGTTCCAGCTTACCTTTAGACGGCCCCAGACGCGCGCGCGTGAGTCCCTGATCCCGCTGCCACAGGCCCGCCGGTGGAGCGAAGAACTCGACGCCCAGGTCCATGGTAACCCGCAGCGCACCGCCGTCGTCCTGCCAGGGCAGCCGCCGGTAGTGCACCAGGCAATCGGCGCGCAGGGGCTCGGGGAAGCGGCTGCAGAAGGCGCCTATCTCGCGCAGCACCTCGGGGTCGCAGCGCGGCCGGGTGGAGGGCGCGCCCGACAGGATCTCGGGTATTGCCTCCCTGGGTACGTCCACCCGACGCTTGCCGGTGCTGACCCCGTCCCGGTGCTTGAGCTCCAGCCACACCGCCGGCGACGACCGCATCACCTGCTGCGCGTCGGTGGCCAGCTCGGCCAGCGACGGGTGCAGATCGTAATATTGCCGCGCCCGCAGCTTGCTGTGGCGGCCCTGGGCGGCGCCCGCCTGCACGGCTGCGTATGCCTGCCGCGAGGGCGTATCGAAGTAGACGGTCGTCACGAAGTGGTGCGGCCGCGGCAAGGGGTTGGCCGCCGATCCGCGGAAGCGGTGGTGCGCCAACCGGGCGCCCAGGGCCCGGGCCACCGGCTGCGCCCGGTCGGCCGGGATCAGGAAACGAAGCTCCTGCCGCGCGGCCGACAGGTCGGCTCCGGCAGATTCTGCGTTAAACATAGAAATCTACATTACATATTTTAGCGTAACAAAAATTCCGCGCCAGTCTGTCGGGCCGCACCGGGGCGCGCGTCAGTCCGACGCGCCGTCCCCGTCGACGTGACAGCCGAGCGCGATCGCCGCGCTGTGCTTGAGCAGCGACAGGTTCTCGGGGTAGCGGGACAGCTGGCGCGCGACAAGGTCGCGGCCGCGCGGGGTGTCGGCCAGCGGACCCAGACTCTTGACCACCGTCGAGGACCAGAGGTCGGCCCAGCGCTCGCGCAGCTGCCAGGCGCGTTCGCCGTCCAGCTCGTTCATCGAGTCGATGGCCTCCTTCACCGTGCCGGCCATCTCGTCGCGCATGTCCCAGGCCCGCGGGTCATCGATCCGGGCCAGGGTCTCGAACACCGGCTTGGGCGCGCGCGCGAGGTACCGGCGCCGCCACTTGAACGAACGCTCCGAGACCACGTATTTCAGCGAGGTGACTGCCACGGTGGGGGCGTTGTCGCGCATCAGCTTGCGCAGCTTCCACGAGCGGTCGTCGTCGAGGCCAGTCAACGAGCGGCCCAGGATGCGCGCGTTCTCGAACAGCGCCAGGCCCGCCTCGCCGCCGATCTGCTTGAGCCAGCGGTCGCGCAGCGCCCAGGCGCGCGGAGAGCCGATGCCGCCCAGCGAGGCCACCACCGCGGCCAGGTCCTCGTCGGCCATCCGCTCGCGCAGGGCCCAGGCCTCGTCGTCGTCCATCCCGTCCATCGCCAGCAGCACGTCCGCCGGCACCCGGGTGGCCAGCTGCGCGCGCAGCGGGGCGCTGCGGGGATGCAGCTGGGCCGGCCCTCCCAGGGTGCGCGCCACCCGGCCAGGCAGCCGGTCACTCAGCGCCTCCCGCATCTCGTACGACAGCGGGTCGGTCAGGCCGTTCAGGCCCGCCAGCAAGGTCTCGGCCGCGGTGGGCAGCAGCGCCCGGCGCCGCTCGTCCACCGGCCCGCCGTGAAGGCCGCTCAGCAGGTAGGCGGCGGTGTTCGGCTCGGGCGCCATGCGCGCGTCGATGAAATCGATGAACCGGATCAGCGCCGCCGCCGCATCGGGCACCGGCGCCGGCGCCGGTTTCGGGCGGGCCGCCAGGTTGGCGCGGGCGGCGGCCAGGGCGGCCGGCACCCCCTCGCGCGCCGCCCGCAGCAAGGTCTGGGCGACCAGCTCGACGG
>JBKPRZ010000440.1:0-6492 GCA_046734815.1 Myxococcota bacterium
GTCCAGAACCCAGCGGCCTCGGAACCATGATAGAAAATGCACCGTGTCTAACCGCCTTGCCAGATGACCCGGCGCGGAATGCGGCCAAACAGCCCGCCCGTCGTTTTCTTCACTTCCCACGCAACAATCGGCGGCGCGAACCGAACACTCACTTGTCTAACGGAACTGAAAACCACGAACGAGGAGAATGAACATGGGATTTCTTGGACCAGTCGGTGATTTCGTCGGCGGCGTGATCGACACCGGTGCGGACATCGTGAAGGGCGCAGTGGACACGGGCGCGGGCGTGGTCAAGGGGGCGCTCGGCGTCGGCGGCGGTGAGGATGGTGTCGATGCCCCGGGGGGTAACGTCCCTACGGCCGCTGGCGCCGGCCCGGAGAGCAACCAGGACATCCTCAACGACATGAAGGCCTTCCAGAAAGAGCAGCTGGAGTTCACGCTGGCTCTCAAGAAGCAGGAAGCCGAATACAACATCACGAAGGGTCTCGCCGACGCCATCAAGGTGTAAGCGACGACAGGACAGGAGGGGAGCCCTGAACCCCTCCTGTCCGTCCCTGTCCCCCACTTCCGATAACCGTCCGACAGACTGATTTTCAAGATTTCACACGGAGAGACCAATGGCATCCATCAATGGGTCCACTGCCCCTTCCGCCGCTGCCCCGACCGAGAGCCCGGCCGAAGCGGGCCCGTCGACCGCCAGCACAGCCGCGGCGCCACAGGACGGCGTAGACGACGCTGCCAAAGAGCAAGCGGCAATCGACGATGTTGTTTTTTCGTTCGCCTTCCAGCAAGCCATCGAGGCGGACTCGCTCATTCAGGAGCTGCTGACGGACAGCAAGTGAGTTGTACGCCCACCAGGTGGGAGCGCAGACTGTCCGTTCGATGCTTCCCCTGATCGAACGCTGCAACTCGGAATTCGGAGTGACCGCAAATTCCAAGTCCGTCGAGGACGTGCTATGGAATCGAGCCTGAGCCGACGCCCCAGCCCGAGATGCTGACCGGACAGCGGTACGTTCGCGCCAGGAGGTCACCATGAACGCGACCAGGTCGCTTCTCATCAAGCTCGCTGTCGCCTGTCTCCTCATTCCCTCAGTCAAGCCAGCTCATGCCGAGGTGACCGCAATAGCTGGGGAATGGAACCGGAGCGTCTGGCACTGGTGTGGATCGATCTTCGATCGGTTCCCGCCACCGCAGATCCAGGTAGCGTACTACGGTGAGCCGGACGGGTCGCGCCCACAGGTTGGTGACGTCTATGCGGTGAAGGTCACGGTCATACTCCCCGACTGCGGCGGCGACGACGCCATCTTCAGAATCCAGCTCCCTCCTGACACAGAATTCGCCATCACGGACGACGCCCCGATCAAGTGCGGTTACTTCTTCGCGAACGAGCAGCCGCCCAAGCCGGTAGAGTTCCCGCCCGAGGAGTGCGCGACCACGAAACCGCGTCTTCTTGGCTCCGGTGGCCTGGTGCATTGGTTTCAGGGCCCTCAATGGGATATCGAGCCTGCGGGGCGGGAGGAGCACCGGTTCAAGCAGGGTGCCGTCAACGTGATCATCATGCCGGTCGTTAGCCGGAAGCCCCTGAAGAAGCAGGACGCCGCCATTCGGGTGTGGGTTCAGCACAAGGGCGACTCGCAAGGCGGTGACTATCAGGCCACCACGGTGCAAGTGGCTGTGGCGCCAGGGCCAGGTGGCGGTCCGGCGGGGCCGGGACCCTCGGGCCCTTCCAATTCCGGCGGGCCGGTGGTCGGGACGTCCTCCTCGGGCGGTTGCGCCGTGTCCTCGCTGGGCTCGAGAGACCGTCGCCGAAACGCCGGATTCCTTTCTCTGGTCCTGACGACCGGCCTCACGTTGATCATCCGCCGAAGGCGGCATTCGGCCGGCGCCTGAATCGCTGGTCTCCAACATGAACGCGACCAGGTCGCTTCTCATCAAGCTCTCCGTCGCCTGTCTCCTCATTCCGTCCATCGAGCCTGCTCATGCCGCCGTGACCCCGATAGCGGGGGAATGGAACCGTTCTGTCTGGCACTGGTGTGGATCGATCTTCGATCGGTTCCCGCCACCCCAGATCCAGGTGGCGTACTACGGTGAACGGGACGGGTCGCGTCCGCAGGTCGGAGATGTCTATGCCGTGAAGGTCACGGTCATTCTTCCTGACTGCGGCGACGAAAACGCCATCTTCAGAATCCAGCTTCCTCCTGACACGGAATTCGCCATCACAGACGCCGCCCCCATCAAGTGCGGTTATTTCTTCGCGAAGGACCAGCCGCCGAAGCCAGTCGAGTTCCCGCCCGAGGAGTGCGCGACCACGAAGCCGCGCCTTCTTGGCTCCGGTGGCCTGGTGCATTGGTTTCAGGGCCCTCAATGGGATATCGAGCCTGCGGGGAGGGTGGAGCACCGATTCAAACGCGGTGCCGTCAACGTGATCATCATGCCGGTCGTGAGCCACAAGCCCCTGAAGAAGCAGGACGCAGCCTTTCGCGTATGGGTTCAGCACAAGGGCGACTCGCAAGGCGGGGAGTACAAGGCCACCACGGTGCAGGTGGCTGTGGCGCCAGCGCCAGGTGGCGCTCGGGCGCGGCGATAATCCTGCCCACGCCGCATCCGCGGCCCGAGCGCTTACTCGACCGGTTTCTGACGGCGGTGAAAAGCGGAGCCGACCCGGTCCCACAACGTGGCGTCGTCCTGGCGGAGCAAGGCGGCCAGGGCGCCTTGTGGATCGGGCATCGTCTCCCCGCGGGCGGAGGCTTGGCTCAAATCCCAGAAGAAGCCGAACATCGCGAACAGCAGGCGGTTGTCGCGATCGTCGAGGACCATCTGCCAGGCCTGGATTCCGGCCTCCCTCCAGCGTGGTGCCGGCGTGGCGATCCAGCAGGGTTCGAGGTAGCGCTGGGTAGACTTCCCCAGTCCGACCACCCGGTTCCCGGCGATCCGGGGACCATAGGGAAAGATGCGGCAGTTGAAGGGCCGCAAGTCCCGGTGGGGCGCGCAGGAGCAGGGTGCGGTGACATCGACCGGCTCGCACAGGTCAAAAAGGCCAGGGCGGGTGAAACGCCAGGGCATGGGCCCGCGGGTGGCGAAGGCTTCCTCGAGGAAAGCGCCTTCACCTGGCAGGAGGTACTTGAACGTGTTGCTGTGCCCGCAGCAGAACTGGCCGCAGCGAACGCCGCAGTCCAGCGGCGCGCCGGCCTGGTCGAGGGTCTGATCCCCGGACAGGAGCTGGTAGAGCGCGCGAAACGATTCGCGATCGAGCACTGGAGAACGACGACGATAGCCCAAAAGTTGCCGGCCGCGTCGGTAACCTTCTGAGACGACCACTCGCCGCACAGGGGAACGTATGATCCCGAGCACGAAAGGGCCTCAATAGAGGATGGGCAGGACTGGCGGGCCTGGATAAAGAGCGCGTTCGTTCATAGATTGGCGCAATGTTGGCTCGGTACGCCTCCGGCAAGCCCAAACGGCAGTTCGTCAACAGCTGTACGCCGTGCCAGGAGCTGATCCCGGCGCTGGGCTGCCAGCTACTGTGTTGCCGGCGGTTTCTGGTGATCGTGTCCCAGGAAGATCTGGACGAAGGGCTGGAGGTGCACGCCCCCTTCATCGATGTGCTGAAGCGAGCGCCGAGTGGCGCATGCCAGTACCTCGACGAGGTGGGTGGGAAATGTAGCGTGTGGGAACGGCGACCGCGCGAGTGTCGGACCTATGACTGCCGTACGGACAGCCGCTTCGAGGAGCTTCGGGCGGCCGGGCGCCCGTTTCGATTCGGAGAGTTGCCCGACCGCTGCCACCACTGCGGCCGCGATGCCCGGCTGGTGCTGGGATCCGCGTATTCATGTGATGGTCACATCGTGTGTGCTGACTGCGGGGCTGCCTGGCGTGCCGAGAAAGTCGGCCCGGATCAGATCGCCAACCTGGTTGCGGTGCAGACGTCAGACGCTACCCGGGCACGGTACAGGTTTTATTCCTTGCTCTACCGGGAGGAGTGGGCGGCCGCCCTCAGTGAGCTCGAAGCGCAGATCCCGGTCCAGGACCCTCCGGACGGAATGCAACGCCAGCGGGGGGGGCTCCTCGCCGAGCTCGGCCGTTTCGACGAGGCTGAGGCGGCGCTGGCGACGCTGGCGGCCCGGGGCATCGAGGGGGGTGACGACGAGTGTCAGATGGCAGCGCTGGACCTGGCGTGGGTGCATACGCGGACCGGCCGGGATGCTGAAGCCCGCGGCGTGGTCGAGCAGCTGTTCCCGCGTATGAGCCAGGTACACCTGGTGCGCGCACACCTGTTGCTGGGCAACATCGCCATGCGGGCGGGCAGCCTCGAGGAAGCCGCCAGGCACTACGTTGCCGCGGAGGGCGCGGCCGGCGTGAAGGACCCACGCAGACCGGTGGCACTCGAACACCTCCACAGGTTCTCGTCGAGCAGCCCGGAGGCGCGCGTCGCCGTCGAGCGGCAGCGCCTGCTGCGCATGACGTCCGCCAGCGGCGTGGAGGCGCCCGTGTCGAAGGGCTAGACTGGGGCGATGTTGGCTCGTTACGCCTCAGGCAAGCCGAAGCGCCAGTTCGCCAACAGCGGTACGCCGTGCCGCGAGCTGATCCCGGCGCTCGGCTGCCGGACGCTGTGTTGCCGGCGGCTGATGGTGCTGGTGTCCCAGGAGGATCTGGACGAAGGGCTGGAGGCGCACGCCCCCTTCATCGATGTGCTGAAGCGCGCGCCGGGTGGCGCATGTCAGTACCTCGATGAGGTCAATGGAGCGTGTACCGTGTGGGAACGGCGACCGCTCCGGTGTCGGACTTATGACTGCCGTACCGACGACCGCTTCGAAGCGTATCGGAACGCCGCGCACCCGTTTCGATTCGGGGAGTTGCCCGACCGCTGCCATCATTGCGGCCGCGAGGCGCGGCTGGTGCTCGGATCGATCGGTGCATGTGACGGTCACGTCGTATGTGCCGAGTGCGGGGCTGCCTGGCGTGCCGAGAACGACGGTCCCGATGACATCGTCAAGCTGGTGGCGGTGGAGGCGTCGGACGCTACGCGAGCACGCTACCGGTTTCACTCGCTGTTCTACCGGCAGCAGTGGGCGGCGGCGCTGAGCGAGCTCGAAGCACAGATGCCAGGCCCGGACGCTCCGGACGAGATGCAGCGCCAGCGGGGGGGATTGCTGGCCGAGCTCGGCCGCTTTGCCGAGGCTGAAGCGGCGCTGGCGCCGCTGGCCGCCCGGGGCATCGAAGGCGGTGACGACGAGTGTCAGTCGGCGGCGCTGGACCTCGCGTGGGTGCACACGCGGACCGGCCGGGACGCGGAGGCTCGTGGCGTGATCGAGCGGCTGTTTCCGCGCATCCGGCCGACACAGTTGCTGCGCGCACACCTGTTGCTGGGCAACATCGCCCAGCGGGCAGGCAACCTGGAAGAGGCCGCCAGGCACTACATCGCCGCGGACAGCGAGGCTACCGAGAAGGACGAACGCAAACCGATGACCCTCGAACACCTCGAGAGGTTCTCTTCGAGCAGCCCCGAGGCGCGCGCCCTGATCGAGCGGCAGCGACTGCTGCGCATGACCCCCGCCGGCGGAGGGGGGTCGGTGTCGAAGGGTCCGACAGAAGGTTGACGACGCGACGCGCCTTCGGCCCGCAGCCGGTTCGGGCCTGCGGGCGAAGGGGCTTTTTTTCCCCTGGCCAGGCGGCGCGGTCCGAGTTCAGTATCGGCACAAGTTCAAGACGCGTCACGCCAGGTGCGCTCTCCTGCCGGCCGCGAGTTCTTTCACTCCACGCGCAACTTTCTGGCCCTCGTACCGAGAACGTCTTTGCTCAACAAGGAGATTTCAAAATGTCCAGAATCGATTCCTGCGGTGGTGGCCCTTCTATCAGCCCTCAAGGTTCCGACGGCGATACCGTCAAGTTCGACGGTGAAGAGTTCGACCTCGGTACCGAGGAAGGCCGCGATGACTTCGAGTCGGCCATCGAGGGCAAGAACGTCGACTACGACCGCGCCAGCAACAAGGTGACGGTCACCGGCGAGAACGGCAAGGAGAAGACCTACGACCTCGACACCGAGAAGGGCCGCCGCGCTTACCAGCGGGACGCGCGCGACGGGGTGATCGACGGGCAGCGCGACTCGAAGAGCGTGCGCTACGACGGTGAGAACTACGACCTCAAGACCGAAGAGGGTCGGGATGCGTTCGAGGACGCCGTCGAGAACGACGACGTGGATTACAACCGGGCGACCAACGAGGTGACGGTCCACGGTGAGCACGGCGACAAGACCTACGACCTGGACACCAAGAAGGGCCGCGAGGGCTACCGGCGGGACATGAAGGACGGCGAGCTGGACGGTGGCTACCACAAGAACGCCGGGCGCGGCGAGCGCGGCGAGCGCGGCGAGGGGGCGGAGCACGGGCACGGCGCCCACGGCTCGGACGGGCCGGACCGCACCGAAGGCGGGCGCGGCAAGAAGGAGCCCCAGAACGTCGACTTCAACGGCAAGACCTACAACCTGAACAACCC
>JBKPRZ010000441.1:0-3598 GCA_046734815.1 Myxococcota bacterium
GTCCACGGCTACCACCTCGGCGTGCGGCAGCTCTTTCTTGAGGACCAGCGCGATCGCTCCCGAGCCGGTGCCGATGTCGGCGATGCGCGGCGCCGACGGCGGTGTCGGCCCGGGCGCGGCCTCGACATCGGCCTGGCGGGGCTGGGCGTCGTCCTCCGCCTCCGCCGGCCGTGGGCGCAGCAGCTCCAGCGCGGCCTCCACCGCCGTCTCGGTGTCCGGGCGCGGGACCAGCACGCGCGCGTCCACCTCCAGGTCCAGGCTCCAGAACTGCTTGCGCCCGGTCAGATAAGCCACCGGCTCACCCCGCTGCCGGCGCTGGACCAGCTCGCGAAAGCGGGTCAGCTCGGCGGGCAGCAGCGGGCGGTCGAACTGCGCGTACAGCGCCACCCGCGACAGCTCGAAGGCGTGGGCGGCCAGCAGCTCGGCGTCCAGGCGCGGGCTGGGCAGGCCGCGCTCGCTGAAACGCGTGGTGGTCCACTTGAGGACCTGCAAGATGGTCCAGGTCGTCGCCGGCGCCGGATCGGGCGTCGTCATTTCATGCGCAGGCGATCGACCGGCACCCCACCGACCAGGTGCTGCTCGACGATCTCGGGCACGTCCTCGGCCCGCACGCCGCCGTACCACACCTGCTCGGGATAGACGACCACGGTGGCGCCGCGGGCACACTGGTCCAGGCAGCCGGCCGCGTTGGCGCGGATCTTCCCCTTGAGCCCTTTTTCGTGCAGCAGGCGCTTGAAGGCTTCGCGCACCTCTTCCGAGCCCTTCGAGGCGCAGTCGCCCTTGGGGTCGTTGGGATCGCGCCGGTTGACGCAGATGAAGACGTGCTTGTCGAAGTGCGGAGCGGCCATGGCCTTCAGATCGGGCATCTTACCAGCCGTCCCGCCCGGCCGCTCGGCGGGGCTGCCGCCTGCCGATGCCGCTCCGGCAGCGATGGGGGGCACGCCCAGGATGCGAGAACGACGGACGTCCCGGTAGGTTTTTCGCCGCCCTCGGCGGGGTGCTAATCTTCGCCGGTGCTCGGTTCTCTTCCCTCCCTGCTCGCCCGCACCGGCGTGTTGCTGGTGCTGGGGGTGGGCCTGGGTGCGGCGGTGAACGCGGTCCGCACCGACGGGCTGCGGCCGGGTGCGTTCGTGGCCGCCACCACTTGCACCGCGGCGGGACCGCTGGCCGACGGGATCAGCGTGCTGCCACCGACCGAGGCAGTCCGCCTGTGCGGCGACCGCGGGGTGGTGATCGCGGACGTGCGGCCGGCCGAGCGCTTCGCCGCCGGGCACGTGGCCGGTGCCATCCACCTGCCCTGCGCCTCCAGCGGCGATGCCGCCAGCGGTGGGCTCGCGCGGGTCAACCAGGCCCACACCGTGGTCGTCTACGGCGACAGCACCGAGGAGGCCAGGCCGGTGGCCCGGTCGCTGCGCGAGCGGCTGATCGATCCGGCGGCCAGGGTGGTGGTGATCCAGGGCGGGTTCGCCGAGTGGGACCGGGCCGGTCTGGCCTGCTCCTCGGGACCGTGCCCCGACTGCCGGGAGCAGGCGAGGAACCAGCCGTGACCGTGCGTGAGGTGATGGTCTGGGTCCCGCGGGTGGGGCTGGGCGCGCTGTTCATCGCCGCGGGCGTGGGCAAGCTGGTCGACCCATCCAGCCTGGCGCAGGAGATCGCCAACTACCAGCTGCTGACCGGGCTGGCGCCGTACCTGGCCATCGCGCTGCCGGCCATGGAGGTGGTGGCCGGGCTGGCGCTGCTGCTGGGGCCGCGGCCCTGGCGGGCGGCGGGCGCGGCGACCATCGCGCTGCTGCTGGTGATGTTCACCGGCGCGGTGGTGTTCGCGCTGGTGCGCGGGCTGGACATCGACTGCGCCTGCTTCGGCAAGGGCAGCGGCCGGGTCACCTGGCTGACCTTCGGGCGCAACCTGGTGCTGCTGGTGGCGGCGGCGGTGGCGTTGCGCTTCGAGAGCCGCGCGCGGACGCCCGCCGCCGGCCGTTCTACGAAACGTCTAAACGATTCGTAGATAACTCCCCCCGGCGCGCGCGGAACGGCCGCGTCCTCGCGCGGAGATCTCCGGCACGACGGCTGCAATCCCCACCGCGTGAGGCCGCATTGGCCCCGGGAAGTGGAGAAAGGATTCGCAGTCATGAATCGCGTAGTCGTTCGAACCGTGTTCGTGGGTTTGATTTTCGCGGGCGCGGGTTGCCGTCCCCGGACGGCCACGCCGCCGGTCCAGCCGCAAGTGCCGGTGGTGGTGACGCCACCGGTGCCGGAGGTGGCGCCGCCACCGCCGCCGGTGGCTCCGCCGCCGCAGCCGGTGGGCATGATCGATCCGTTCGTGCGCATGAACGCCGGGGGCGTTCAGACGGTGGACGAGGGGTGGAAGGCGCTCCGGCACAAGGAGTACACCGAGGCGCGGGCCGCGTTTCACGCGGTGGTGACGGCCTATCCCGACAAGCCGGCCGCCCGTTTCCAGGAGCTGCGCGCGGCCGCGCTGGAGGGCGATTTCGCGGCGGTGCCCCCGCTGTGGAAGGAGCTGCTGGCGCGTGACTACGTCGGCTACGCCCGGCGGCTGGACACCGGCAAGGAGATGGCGCCGCTGCGCGCGTCGCCGCAGTGGAAGCAGATCCAGACCATCACCGCCGAGATGCGCGGGCGCTACACCGCCGGGCTGGACCGGGGGGTGCTGTTCGTGGCGCGCACGCACGAGGCGACGGCGCCCGAGCTGGCCGAGGGGGGCGAGACCCGGGTGAGCCTGAACCAGGAGGCGTACCACTTCGATCCGGTCAGCCAGCGCATCCGGCGGCTGAGCGAGTCGGGCGGGCAGCTGGTGGCGATCCATCCGGACACCGACCTGCGGCAGGTGATCTTGCTGTCGGCGCGCTCGGTGAAGAAGGCGGGCGGGGGGGTGGCCTTCACGCGGCCCGAGGCGACGATGCTGTCGCTGCGCACGCTGGAGACGGTGGGCCCGTTCGCCATCGAGGGCGATGTCATGTCGGTGGACATGTGCTTCTCGGCCCAGGGCGAGCCGGTCTGGGGCGTGACCATGGCCGGTGCGTCCGAGGTGCGGCCGCTGACGGTGGACGCGACCCTGACCGGTCTGGTGCCGCTGGCGGGCGCGTGCACCGAGGCGGTGGCCACCACCAGCGTCGACCCGATGGGGGTCGAGCACTACCGCCCCGATCCCGACGGCGTGGCGCTGTCCGAGGACGGGCTGCAGCTGACCGGCATCGACGGCGACCGCCCGCTGCGTGCGCGGGAGGTGATCCGGCCGGGGTCGTTCAGCTGGTCGCCGGGGCACAAGCGGTTCGTGTACACGGGCAGCGTGGACCCCTGCGCGCCGACGCCCAACGGGCTGTTCGTGTGGGACGGCGGCAACAAGAAGGCGATGCGGCTGGGCTCGGCCGTGGCCAGCTACGAGTCGGTCTGGCTGGATGACGATCACCTGGCCTACGAGTCGGCGATGGGCCGCACGCCCAAGGTGACGGTGCAGGATCTGTCGGGCGGCACCGCCTTCACCCTGAAGGCCCCGGCGGGCGCGGCGCTGTTCGGGGTGCCGGCCCTGGCCTGTCCGGGCTCGGAGGTGGCGCTGGGTCTGTGAGCGCGCCTGGCAGCG
>JBKPRZ010000442.1:0-3623 GCA_046734815.1 Myxococcota bacterium
GGCGCGACGGACGCGTCGGTGACGACCGACGCCCTTGCCGGCGACGGCGCAGCGGATCCGCCGGCGGGAGGCGTCTTCCGCTGCCCGGCGGGGCCGTTCCCGGCGCCGCAGCTGGGGGCGTCGCAGCGGGTGTGCACCACGTTCGCGTTCGAGCACAGCTACAACGAGGGGCCGACCTGGGTGGCCAGCCAGGGGGCCTTCTACTTCACGAACTTCGTCGCGCGGGCGCCGACCGGCGGCAACATCATCAAATACACGCCGGGCGCGGGATGCGAGGTCTTCGAGCGCGACGTCGGCTGCAACGGGCTGGCGGCGGCGCCGGATGGCACTCTGGTGGCGGCGTGCCAGCAGTCGCGCTCCGTGATCCGCTACGACCTGCGCACCGGAGCGTCGCGCACGCTGGCCAGCACATTCGAGGGGCAGATGCTCGACACGCCCAACGACGTGGTGGTGCACGGCAACGGGACCATCTACTTCACCAACCCGACGTTCGAGCTGGGCGACCGGCCGCGCGGGGTGGGGCCGGGCGTGTTCCGCATCGACCCGACCGGGACGCTGCTGCGCGTGTACCAGGGCGGCCCGCCCAACGGGATCGCGCTGTCGCCCGACCAGCGGCGGCTGTACGCGCTGGGCGGAGGGCTCTGGGACCTGGACGACACGGGAGTGCCCTCGAACCGCCGCGAGCTGTTCACCGGCGGCGACGGCATGGCGGTCGACTGCGCCGGGAACATCTACGCGCGCGGCAACATCTTCGGCACCGACGGGCGGGTGATCGGCGACTACGGCGGCGGCACCAACCTGGCGTTCGGCGGGGCCGATGGGCGCAGCCTGCTGATCGTGGGACCCGGCACCAGCGTGCGGCTGGTGCCGATGAACCTGCCCGGGCTCCCCTGACGGGGCAGGGGTGCGCCTGGCCAGCCCGCGGGTGGTGTCGATGAACCTGCGCGGGTTACCCTGACGGGGCGCCGGCGTCCGGCGGACGCGGGAAGAACCGACGGACCGGCCGTTGGATCGGAGGCCGCGGAGGTGCACACATGTTGAGCGATCTGGTGCTGGTGTTGCAGCGGCTGTCGAGCCAGCCCGTGCTGCTGGGCGAGCTGGGGCTGATCGTCGCCATCCTGTACGGGGCCGGCAAGGGCTTCGGCCTGCCGCTGCTCTTCTGGCACGAGAGCTTCGGCGTGCAGCTGATCGCCGGACTGGCGGCGACGGCCTGCGTGGCAGAGGTCTTCTTCGTGACCTACCTGCTGGCGGCCTGGCCGGACCTGGCCGACCACGCGGGCATGATCCGCTTCTTCACCGCGGCCGGGATCCTGTGGGTGGTTCTGGTGCTGGTGCGGGCAGCCCTGCTGATCTGGAAGATGGTCGAGCGCCCCGCGCCCACGTCCATGCAGCGGCCGCCCGCCGCCGGGCTGACGCCCGCGATCGCCCAGTACGACGGCACGGACATGACCGCGCTGCGGACCGCGCGGGTGTACCCGGTCGCTTTTCTGATCGGCACGGCCGTCGCGGGGGCGGGCGTGGCCGGCCTGGTCGTGCTCAGCGGCTGGCTCGAGCGCAATTACCTGCACATCTTCGGCAACATCCCGTTGCTCGCGGGACGTGAAGATGGCTGGCGGCACGTGATGGCGGCGGGCGCGTTCACGTTGGCGCTGCTCGCCTTCGTGACCTTGCGGCGGGTGTCCACGCCGGCGCTGGGCATCGCGATGTTGCTGGTGCTGGTGGCGGCAATCTACGGCGTCTTCACCTTCTGGGCACGCAGCCCGGGCGCAGCCATCGCTCTGGCGCTGATCCTGCTGCTGGTCGCTGGTCGGCCCCGGTACAAGATCCGCCTCGCGGCCCTCGAACGCGCGCACGCCGACGCCGGACCGGCCCGGCGCGTCTCGTACGATGCGCCCCTGCACTACCCGCCCGAGCCGGCCGATCCCGACCAGCCCTGCCCCGCCCTGCTGCGCCCGCTGGACCGGCTACCCACCGGGGCGCCGGCGCGGCCGCTGGTGCTCGTGTGCGCCAGCGGCGGCGGCATCCGCGCGGCGACCTGGACGGCGGCAATCCTCGGGCGCCTGGACGCACTCCCCGGTTTCCGGGAGGCCACCTTGATGGTCACCGGCGCCTCGGGCGGCATGGTGGGCGCAACCTTCTGGGTGTCGGCGCTGCGGGCCGCGCGGGCGGCAGGCGGGCTGCCGCCGGCAGCGGCGCCCGGGTGGGACGTGCTGGCGCGGCTGGTGGCCCGCGACAGCCTGACCGCGGTGACCCGCGCGCTGGTGTTCAACGACGTGCCACTCTCGTTCTGGCCCGGCGTGAACCGCGGCGACCGCGGCCAGGCGCTGGAAGATGCCTGGCGGGGGATCGGCGGGGCACCGCTGGACATGACCTTCGCCGACCTGCAGGAGGGCGAGCGCCAGGGCCTGTGGCCTTCGCTGGTGTTCACGCCGATGCTGGTCGAGGACGGCCGCCGTCTGGTGATGAGCAACCTCGACCTGCGGCCCGTGCTGCGCAACCAGGTGTTCTGGGTCGCCCACGGCGAGTGTCCCGCCGAGCGCGGATCCTCGTCGCTGCCCGCCCTTCATTACGAGGAGCTGTTCCCCGGCGCCCTGGCCCACCTGCCGGTGCGGACGGCGGCCCGCCTGTCCGCGGCCTTCCCGTACGTCAGCCCGGCGGTGACCCTGCCGACCACGCCTCGCCGGCGGGTGGTGGACGCGGGCTACTACGACAATTACGGTCTGAATCTGGTGACCGGCTGGCTGCGCCGTGTGGTGCTGCAGGACCCGGAGGTCCGCCGCCGCATCGATCGCGTGCTGGTCATCCAGATCCGCGACAACGTCTCCCCCCTCAGCGTCAACCCCGCCGCCAGCACCAGCAAGGGCGCCGCCGTCGACCGCTCGCTGGACCCGCGCGCCGAGCCTCACCGCCGCCTGGACCGGCTGTCAGCGGCGCTGTGGCGCGGTCTCGAAGGAGTCACCACCCCGATCACCGGCCTGCTCGCCGCGCGCGAAGCGGTCATGCTGTTCCGCAACGATGGCGAGCTGGACGCCCTGCTCGCCCCCGGCACCGCCGACCCGTTCGTGACCACCACCATCTTCGACTTCAAGGGCGAGGCCTCGACCAGCTGGATGCTGACCCGCCAGGAGACCGACGGCATCTGCGCTCAGGCCGATGCCAGCGGCATCCACGAGAAGCTGGACGACGTCGCCCGCTGGCTCACCCGCGACGCCCGCGCCGACGCCCCCCGCGCCGATCCCCTGCGCCTGGCGACCTGACCGCCGTTCCGCTGCCCACGCGCCGCCGCGGGCTGCTGACTCACCCGCTGCGGAGCGGTCACCGGGTCGACCCGGGTGGCTCGCCGGGCGGGTATCACACAGGCGAGCAGCGAAGCCGCCAGCAGCACCAGGCCCGCTACCAGCAGCACCAGCGGATCCATAGGATTCACCTGATACAACATGCGCGCCAGCAGCCGTCCCGCCGCCAGCGCCAGCAGCGAGCCGACCGCGAGACCCAGCGCGGTCTGCAACACGGCCTGCCTGACGACCAGGCCGAAGATCTGTCGCGTGTGCGCCCCCAGCGCGAGCCGGATGCCGATCTCGCGGGTGGCCCGCGAGACCGCGTACGACTTCACACCATAGACG
>JBKPRZ010000443.1:0-19431 GCA_046734815.1 Myxococcota bacterium
GGTCGGGGCTGTTGGCGGCCAGGTATTCGTACAGCTGCCGGGCCTGGGGCTCGTCGGGCTTCAGCTCCCGGCCACCCATGAACTCGAGCAGGCAGTAGTTGATGGCATCCAGCAGGTGGCTGCGCTCGCCGCCCCACCAGCTGGGCCGGTGGAGCACGTTGTACAGGTTGTATCCGGGATCGATGCGCGCGGGGGTGCTGCCCGCGGCAGCGGAGGCAGGCGGCGCGCTGACCTCGTGGCAGGTGGAGCAGGCGTACGAGTTGAACGGGCTGGTGGACAGGGTCGAGTCGGAGAACAGCCTGGCCCCGAAGGTGCTGGCCGGGACCATCTCTTCGCCGCCGCAGCCCGCGGCCACCGCGATCAGCAGCAGCGCGGCCGCCGGCAGCAGGGTGGCGCGCGGCCGGTTCGTCGCAGACGTCGTCGATCTCATGGGGCGATGGTCAGGCTGACCGACTGGGTGCTGACGAAGGGCCCGTCCATGATGCTTCCGCGCACGAACATCGCGCGCTGGAGGCTCAGCTTCACCGCTTGCCCGCCGTGGCTGGCCATCACCCGCTTCCAGGTGTCGTCCTTCGGCTTGAAGGTGGTGACCGACAGCAGGGCGGTGTAGATGGGCTTGTTCTGGGCGTCGCGGATGCGCAGCAGGTAGTTCGGCCCCTCCACCGCCGGGCAATGCGCCTCGGCCACGCCGATGGGCGAGATCATCTTCCAGAGGCGGGCCCAGGCCCCGCGCGGGCGGCGCGGGCAGGCCGGGGGGCCACCCCGCTTCACCGGCGCCGCCGGCGGACCCATCGTCTGCGCGCAGGCGGGCTGGGTGGGCATGAACGTGAAGGTCGGCGGCGTGTTGCGATCCAGGGAAGCGCCGGCAGCGGGGGCGGTGAGCACCGGCGCGCGGCAGTCCTCGCTGACCACCCGGCCGGCCGCTTCGGCCTCGACGAACTTGGTGAAGCTCTCGTCGCTGGCGAAGGCCTCGCCCACCGGGACGTCCTCGCAGCTGTTGACCACCTCGTCCGCCTCGGGCGGCAGCGGCTTGTCGGTATCGTCGCAGGACGCGAAACAGGCCGCGGCGGCGGCCAGGGCCAGCACCGGTCTTCTGATCGTGCGCATGGATCTCCTCAGGATGGGGGGGCCGGGACCAGCTCGATGTCGTCGGGGAACACGCCCACCGGCTCGCTGTGCAGGACCTTGTGATCGACCAGGTCCAGCCAGACCACACTGCCCTTGCCCACGTGGTCGCCCTCGCACACCACCAGCGCGGTCCGGTCGTCCAGCAGGTGGAGGGAATGGGCCGCCCGGCAGTCGGTGCTGGGCAGGTCCACCCGGCCGACCTCCTGGGGCACCTCGCCCGGGGCGGGCACCTGGAAGATGCGGACGGCGTCGCCGCAGGGGCCCTGCTCGGGCACGTAGACGCTGTAGCCGCCGGACGCGTCGGGCTTCGAGAACGCGGGGAAGAGCGCGCCACCGCAGAAGCGGATGGTGGACACCAGGTCGAACGAGTCCTTCTGGTTGTCGTAAAGACCCACGAAGCCGTTCTTCGAGTTGTTGCCCAGGCCCAGCATGCCCGCGAAGATGCGGCCGTCGGGCGCCGTCCCCAGCGCGTAGGGGCAGCCGCTGCAGGTGGCCTTCTCCGCCGCGCCCGCCAGCATGATCCGGCGCGCCTCCGAATCGGAGCGGCCGACGTCAAGCACGGCGATCTGGTCCGGCATGCAGGAGGCGTACAGCGTGTTGGCGTCGGCCGAGAGGGTCAGGCCGTGGGCGGCCGGGCACAGCGGCACGAACCGCTTGATGGTCATCTTCTCGGTGTCGATGATGGCCAGCCGCGAGTCGCCCTTGCGTGGGTTGCCGGCGTTGATGGCGGGCAGCCAGGCCAGAAGATCGTAGTGGGTCACGTACAGGGTCTTGCCGTCGGGGGACAGCAAGTTGTCGCCGGGGTTGCGATCCACCTGCACGTAGCCCACCACCCGGCCGTCGCGGGTGTCGACCTTCAGCACGAAACCGTTGATGGTGCCGGTGCCGTGGGCGCCGTGCGGGCCGCTGCCCGAGCCGGGCACCGCCTGGCTGAGGTTCACGTAGAGGAACTTGCCGTCGGGGGACGCCGCCAGGTGGTGGGGGCCCTCCTGCTCGACCGGCACGAAGCCGATGGGCACCCGCCACAGCTGCGTGCGCGTGACCGGATCGAGCACCGACAGGCTGTCGTCGCCGAAGTTGGTGACCACCAGCTTGCCCGTGAAGGGGCCGGCCTGGACCGGATCGCTGGTGAAGGGATCGCGTTCGTATTTCGGCACCTGCTCGGTGCAGGCGCCGGCCAGCAGCAGCGCCAGCACGAGCGACGGGGCCGCGGGTCGGGCGAGGCGGTTCATGGTGACTCCTGTCTAGTCTTCGTCCAGCGACCGCAGGAAGGCGGCCAGCGGCGCGATGTCGCCCGAGCCGAGCTGCAGCCATTCCAGGGCGATGTCGCCGTTGCGGAGCTGGCCATTTTTCGCAGCCAGCGCGGCCATGAGGTAGTGGGTGATCACCTGTTCCAGGGTGTCGGCCTGGCCGGCGTGGAAATAGGGGCCGGAATGACCGAGGTCGCGCAGGCCGCGCGTCTTGAAGCTGCCGATGGTGAGCGGCAACAGCAGGCCGGGATCGCAGCTGCGGGCCTTGTCCTCCACCAGGGTGCACAGCGCCTGCTGCAGCGGCTGCTGGGCGGTGGGCGCGTCGTCGTTGGCCAGCACGTTCCAGACGCCGAGGTCGGTGCGGCCGGGGTGCTCGGGGTCGGGGACCTCGCGGAACACCGAGCTTCCCCCGGGCAGCCGCGGCGAGGGCGGCAGGAAAGCGCTCTCGTTCTGGCGGCGCTCGGGAAGGCCGGGGATCACCAGGGCGGCGAAGCTGCCCCGCCCGAACATCTTGTCGTAGTCCAGCTCGGCCACTCCCGTGTTGTGAAAGGAGAAGTCGGTGAAGTGCGGAGGCGGGTGACAGGTGGAGCAGGCCCAGGTGCCCGGTGGCCCGGTGGGCGGATCGCCGGGCTGACCCAGGAAGGTCATCAGCCCGGTCAGCTCGGTGGGACCGAACACGAACGCGTGCTGGTGGCGGGTGAAGTGGCCGTCGCCGCCGTCGACGAAGGCCGGGCGCGCGAGGCTGGCCAGCCGCATGTACAGCCGCCGGCCGTATTCGGTCACGGTCTCGCCCGGGTCGGGCTGGGTGGGCAGGCCGTTCTTGCGCAGGAAGCGGTCGTAGGGCGAGCCGCTGTACGCGCCCGCGTCGTCGGTGGCCAGGCGCAGGCTGCCCACGTAGGCGCCGATCAGGCGGGCCACCGCGGCCAGCACCTGTCCGTCGCTGGCGGCGTCCACGTCCAGACGGAACGGTTCGGGCAAGCCGGCCAGCTGCGCCCGGTAAGGCGGCCCGGCGCGGCCGGTGTCGCGGCGGATCACCGCCGCCACGTGGGCCACCGCCCCGTCGTGCTCGGCGGGCAGCCAGCCGAAGGTGCGGCCGGTCAGGCCGGTCTCGACCAGCTCCTCGATCGAGGCGTGCTCGCCATCGAAGTGCAGCAGCGCGGGCGCGCCCGGCACCAGCGCGCCCCGCAGGGCCACGGCGTTGCGGGTGGTCGACGGGTGGCCGTCGCCGCGATCGGGCTGGGGGCTGCGGCGGGCGAAGTCGGCGAAGGCGCGGGCGCTGGCGGGACCGAGCTCGTCCGACAGGTGGCAGGCGGCGCAGCTGATCGACGAGCCCCGGTAGGGGCCGGGGCGCTCGCCGGCAGGCGTGACCATCGTGTCCAGGGCGGGGTCGCCCTCGGTCAAGGTGCGGTTCATGTCGCCGCCGGCGCGGGCGGCGAAGAACTGGGCGAAGCGCGGCTCGCGGAACAGCCGCTGGCCCGCCGCGATCTGGGGCGGCAGCGACTCGGGCGCGGGCGGGCTGGAACAGGCGGCCAGCAGCGACAGGGCCACCGCCGCCGGCCACAACCGAGGGAGCGTGTCGCGGCGCGGGGCGAGCAGCAGCCGGGCGGACGACATGGCTTGACCATAGCGCAAATTCCCGTGCGCCAAGGGCTGCGCCGGGGTCATGGTGCGGGAACCTCCTTCACGTCGTAGGCCCAGCCGGTCAACACGGTCCTGCACGCTCCGCGCGCGTCGAACAGGAACACCCGGGTGTCGTGCTCGATGTGGCCGTCGTCCCCGGCCGAGCGGACCTGCAGCAACTGCGTGAGCTGCCGGGTCTGCAGAGCCGGACCGTTCAGCAGGTGCCAGGCCCCGTCGAGCGCCCGCGCCGCCTTGAACGCACGCAGACGGGCGGGCGTGTCGCTGCGCGGGTCCAGGGTGACCGCCAGGAAGTCCGGGTGTTTCCCGGTGCGCGCGAAGGCGGCCTGCAGCTCCTTGAGCTTGGCGATGCTGGGACCGCAGCGCTGCTCGCAGGTCCGATAGAACATGGTCAGCACGAACGGCTTGCCCCGCCATTGCGTCAGGGTCACGGTCTGCCCGCGTTCGTCGGTCCATTGCCATGGCCTGGTGAAGAGGTCCCCCGGGTCGGCGCGCGCCGGGCGCACCAGCAGCGCCGCGCCCAGATAAAGACACGCCAGCCGTGCCATCGGGCAGATGCTACGCCCGCCCGACCGCCGCGGCGGAAAAGCGGCTGCTGCGACAATTTGCCGCAGCTGCCGAGTATGCATGCCGCCGGCGGGATCAGGCGCCGGGCGGGTTCTTGCCCAGCTTCCTCTGCAGCGAGCGGCGGTGGATGCTCAGCCGGCGGGCCGCCTCCGAGACGTTGCCCGAGCAGTCGGCCAGCACCCGCTGGATGTGCTCCCACTCGGCGCGCGCCAGCGAGGGCGTGCCGCCCACCGGCGCGCCGGCGACCGGCTCGTCGTCGGGGTGGCCGCCCAGCGCGTTCAGGATCTCGTCGGCGTCGGCCGGCTTGGTCAGGTAGTGCCGCGCGCCCAGCTTCATCGCCTCGACCGCGGTGGCGATGCTGCCGTAGCCGGTGAGGACCACGATGCGCGTCCCCGCGTCCAGGGCCCGCAGCTCGCGCACCAGATCCAGCCCCGACCGGCCGGGCATCTTCAGATCGACGACCGCCATCTCGGGTGGGTCGGCCGCGGCGGCGCGGGCCCCGCCCGCGAAATCGCCGGAGGTGCGCACCTCGAACCCGCGGTCGCGCAGGGCCCGGGCCAGCCGCTCGCGGAAGGTCTCGTCGTCGTCCACCACCAGGATCGAGGGCCGCTCGGGGGTGGTGGCGGCCGCCGGCTTCACGCCGCCGCCTCCGCCGCCAGCCGCATCGACACGGTGGTGCCCTGCCCCGGCGCCGACTGGATCTCGAAGGTGCCGCCCAGGCTCTCGAGCAGCGAGCGGGCCAGGAACAGCCCCAGCCCCATGCCCCGCCCCGGCGGCTTGGTGGTGAAGAACGGCTCGCCCGCGCGGGCCAGCACCTCCGGCGGCATCCCCGCGCCCGCGTCGGCCACCACCAGCACCACCGCTTCCTCCTCGGCGCGCGCGCTCACCCGCACCGCCGCGCCCTCGGGGCTGGCGTCCTGCGCGTTCTTCATCACCGCCCGCAGCGCCTGCGACAGCGCCCGCACGGGAGCCAGCAGCGGGCGGTCGGCGGCGGACGCCAGCTGGGTGTGCAGGGGGGCGTGGGCGGGCAGGCCTTGCTGGGCCAGCGCCACCAGCTGCGACACGCTGGTGCGCACGAACGACTCGCCGGTGCTGGCGCCGGCGTCGGCGGCCAGCTGGGCCAGGATGGCCCGGCAGCGGTCGACCTGGCCGCGGATGAGGCGGATGTCCTCCAGCGCCGGGGCGCCGCCCTGGCGCTCGGCCGTCCGCTCGATCTCGCGCGCCACCACCGCGATGGTGCCCAGCGGGGTGGCCAGCTCGTGCGCGGCGCCGGCGGCGAGGGTGGCCAGCGAGGCCAGCCGTTCGTTGCGCGCGGCCAGCGCCACCTGGTCGGCCAGGTCCTGCTCCCGCCGCGCCAGCGCCCGTCGCACCCGCGTGACGAAATAGACGATGAAGCCCGCCGCCACCGCGAACGCGATCCACATGCCCTGCAGGTGCATCTGCATCTGCTGGGCGTGGCTGGCGGCATCGGCGTTGTCCAGCTTCAGCCAGACGTGGCCGTAGAACAGCGCCCCCGAGCAGAGGAGCGACAGCGCCACCAGCGCCCAGGTCCACCGCGGCGGCAGCACCACCGCGGCCAGGGCGATGTGCACCAGGTACAGGAAGCTGAACGGGTTGAAGGGCCCGCCGGTGAAGAACAGCAGCCCGGTCAAGATCACGATGTCGGTGGCCAGCGCCGCCGGCAACATCCACCCGGGCACCGGCCGCCTCTCGCGCAGCCACAACATCGCCGCCGCGTTGCTGGTCGCCTCCAGCCCCACCACCCCCAGCAGCGGCACGATGGGCAGCGGGATGACCATCACCCGATCGACGAGCAGGATGGTGACCAGCTGCCCGACCACCGCGCCCCAGCGCAGCCGCACCAGCCAGGAGAGGTTGATCCGGTCCGGCGTCTCCACCGGCGTTTCGCGCTGCATGGGCGCGATTGTACCCTCGCTGGCCGGGCGCGGATCAGGCGGCGCTGCCGGCCGGCTCGGCGACGGGCTCCTCGGGCGGCGGCGCCGGGATGACGCGCACCCGCCGCACCGTCCGCACGGTCGCGTCCAGCACCACCAGCACCACCCCGTCGTTGGCGGCCAGGCGGGCCCCGCGGTTGGGGATGCCGCCGGCCAGCTTCATGCACAGCCCCGCCAGGGTGGTGACATCGGGCGGCGCCTCCAGATCGATACCCAGCTCGCGGTTGATCTCGCGGATGGCGACGTCGCCGCGCACGGTGGCCGAGCCGTCGGCGGCGCGGACGATCTGCTGCGGGTCGATCTCGTGCTCGCTGAACACGTCGCCGACGATCTCTTCCATCAGGTCCTCGAACGTGACCATGCCCGAGACCGCGCCGTGCTCGTCGACGGCGATGGCCAGGCGCTGGTGGTCACGCCGCATGTAGCGCAGCACCTCGATGGCCGGCACCGTCTCGGGGAACACCTTCACCGGCCGCAGCAAGTCCTGCAAGACGAACAGCTTGCCCTCCCAGGCCAGGGCCACGATGTCCTTGGCGCTGACGTAGCCGACGGTGTTGTCCACGGTGCCGTCGTACACCGGCACCCGCGAGCGACGTTCTTCCAGCAGGAAGCGGCGGACCTGATCCTGGGTGGCCTGCAGCGGGAGCGCATCGATCCGGTTGCGCGGGATCATGGCGTCCTTCAGCTGCAGCCGATCGAACTCCATCGCGCGCGAGGCGATCTCGCTGGCGTGCTCGTGCAGGGCGCCGGTCTCGGCCGCCTCCTCCACCATCTGCTGCAGCTCCTCCTTGGAGATGCGCGCCTCCATGAAGTTGGTGCGGTCGGCGAACGGCCGCAGCACCACGTTCGAGCTGGCGGTCAGGAACCACACCACCGGGCGCGCCAGCCATGCCAGCCCCAGCAGCGGGCGGGCCATCAGCAGCGCGTAGGTCTCGTTGAAACGCAGGGCCAGCGATTTGGGCACCAGCTCGCCCACCACCAGCGACAGGTACGAGATGGCCACCACGATGAACACCAGCGAGATCGATTCGGCGCGCGGGCCGATCCAGGGGATGGGGGCCAGCAGGCGGGCCAGGTCGCGGGCGATGTTCGAGCCGCCGATGACCGACGCGGTGGTGGAGACCAGGGTGATGCCCACCTGCACGGTGGCCAGGAACACCTCGGGCTGCGCGCGCAGGGCCGTCAGCGCCTGGGCGCCGAGGCGTTTCTCGTCCACCAGCTGCTGCAGCCGGGTCCGCCGCACCGACACCACCGCGATCTCCGCGCCGGACAGGGCCCCGTTTATCAAGATCAAAGCGACGATGATCGAGATTTCCGTGAACAGGCCGCTCACCTTGGCCATCATGCCGGAGCGGCCCCGGCGGAGCCAGCCCACCTGCGGCATCGCCGGGGACGATGCGGCTCATCCTGGATGTACCCGGCCGGCCTTGACGGAACACCGCCCGCGGCGCGACGCTGCCGCGCAGAAGCATGAAACCAATCCCGCAGGATGGCGACCGCGCAGGGGAATCGGGCGTCAGCCGTCGCGAGCTGCTGGCCGGAGTGGGGGCGGCGGGTCTGTGGCTGTCGTGCGGCTCCGACGACGGCGCACCCGGTCCCCAGTCCCTGTTCCAGCATGGTGTGGCCAGCGGCGATCCTCGTCCCGACAGCATCATCCTGTGGACGCGGGTCACCCCCGCGTCGGCCGGACCGGTACTGGTCGAGTGGGAGATGGCCACCGACGCGGAGTTCGGCGACATCGCCGCCTCGGGAACCACCCTGACCGGCAGCGAGCGCGACTTCACCGTGAAGGTGGACGTCACCGGCCTTCCGGCGGGGCGTACCTTCTACTATCGCTTCCGCGCGCAGCAGCGCCTGTCGCCGGTGGGCCGCACCCGGACCGCGCCCGAAGGCGCCGTGTCTCGCGCGCGTTTCGCCGTGGTTTCGTGCTCGAGCTACGACCAGGGCTATTTCCACGCCTACCGGGCGGTCGCGCGCCGGCTGGACCTGGACGCGGTCATTCACCTGGGCGACTACATCTACGAATCGGGGCCCGGGCAGTTCGGCAACGACCGCGCCGTGCAGCCGCCGCACGAGACCATCACCCTGGCCGACTACCGCACCCGCCACGCGCACTACAAGCGGGACCCCGACCTGCAGGAGGTGCACCGCCAGCACCCGTTCATCTGCGTCTGGGACGATCACGAATCGGCGGACAATTCGTGGAAAGACGGCGCCGTCAACCACCAGCCCGACGAGGGCGCCTGGGCCGACCGCAAGGCCGCCGCCCAGCGCGCCTACTCCGAGTGGATGCCGATCCGCGATCAGTCCGATCCCGCGCGCATCTGGCGCAAGCTGGGCTGGGGTGATCTGGCGGATCTGATCCTGCTGGACACGCGGCTGTGGGCCCGCACCGCCAGCAGCGGCGCCCTGGTGGCGCCGATACCGGCCGAGGCCCCCGGGGTGACCTTGCTGGGCGACGATCAGGCGGCCTGGCTGGAGGACCAGGTGCGCACCTCGACCGCGCGCTGGAAGCTGATCGGCCAGCAGGTGATGGTCGCGAACCTGAACCTCAACGAGACCACCCTGGTGAACCCGGACCAGTGGCACGCCTACCCGGCCTCGCGCCGCCGCCTGCTGCAGTTCCTGGGCGGCCTCGCCCCCGACAACGTCGTCATCCTCACCGGCGATCTGCACACCTCGTGGGCCAACGAGCTGGCGGTCGACCCGCTGGATCCCGCGCAATACGACCCGGCCAGCGGCCGCTTCGGCGTGGCGGTGGAGTTCGTGACCCCCGGGATCACCAGCCCGGGCCTGCCGCCCATGTACCTGCCCATCGTCGAGGCGGCGCGCCCCTTCAACCCGCACCTGCGCTGGTTCGAGCTGGTCAAGCAGGGCTACCTGATCCTGGACGTGGTCCCCGAACGGGTGCAGGCGGCCTGGTTCCACTACGACAGCATCAAGCGGCCCGACGGCGCCAGCGAGTCCTTCGCCGCCGCCTGGTCGGTGGCCAGCGGCAGCACCCGCCTTCAGGCCAGCGCCGACCCGGCCCCGCCGCCCGACGCGTTCCCTCCGCCCGCGCCCTGATCGGCGGTCAGCCGCCGGGCGAGTCGTCGACCACGCGGTTGCGGCCGCCGGCCTTGGCCCGGTAAAGGGCGCTGTCGGCGGCGGCCAGCAGCTCGGCGACGCTGCCGTACTCGCGGTCGCGGAACAGGCTGGCGATGCCGATGCTGGCGGTCAGCTGGATCATGTGGCCGTCCACCGTCACCGACGCGCGCTCGATGCGGCGGCGCGCGCGCTCGCCCAGCGCCCGCGCGCCCTCGGGCACCTCGATCCGGGCCAGCAGCGCGAACTCCTCGCCGCCGAACCGCGCCGCCACGTCCTCCTTGCGCACGCAGCGCTGGAGGATGTCGGCCGCGTGCCGCAACACCCGGTCTCCCGCCGGATGCCCCCAGGTGTCGTTGATCCGCTTGAAGTAGTCGAGATCGATGATCATCACCGTGATGGGGGTGCGGTGCCGGACGGCGTAGGCGAACTCCTCCTGCATCCGCTGATCGAAGTAGCGTCGGTTGTGGATCCCGGTCAGGGGATCGCACATCGAATATTCGTACAGCTGCCGCGAGGCCGCGTGCTCGAGCACGTCCTGCATCGCGATGCCCAGCACGGTATGGCGTCCGATCTGGATCCGGCTGCCCTCGGCCAGCGGCTGGCGGCCGGTCACCCGCTCGCCGTCGACCAGGGTCCCGTTGCTGCTGCCCAGGTCCTCGATGACCACGCCCTCGCTGGTGCGGAGGATGCGGCAGTGCCGCCGCGACAGCGCGGAATCGCCCAGCATCAGCTCGCAGCCCTGGCCCCGGCCCACTACCACCTCGCCGCGTTCGAGCATCCGCGACAGGCCAGTCTGGGGGCCGGCCAGCACGCGCACGATGTATTGCCGGGACTCACCGGGCTCCTGCAGCGGCGCCAGCGACGCCGCCGGCAACACATCGGTGCTGCCGTCGCGCGCGAACTCGTCGAATTGCGGCAGCTCGTCGGAGGATCCCGCCGGCACGCCCCCCGGCACGACCAGCGGCCTGGTCACGGGAGAAGGCCGCAGCACCTCCGCCTCTCGTGGCGAAATCGAAGGGTGCGGCTGGGGCGGGGTTCGCCGGCTCACGGTTCGGGGGCCGTATCCCCCCTGAGTGTCTCGTCGGCCCTCCCCCCGAACTTGAGCCCCACGCCGCCCCTCCTGTCTGCTATGTAGACCCCTTCGTCCGGTGGTGAGCGCCAGCCCTTCCCGCGACCCCGAAACGCTGCCCATCACCCTGGGGGGGCAGTTCCGACGACACCTGCCGCGCTACGTGGCCGGCACCGTCGTCCTGGCTGTATTCCAGCTGGCGCTCAACCGCATCGACTGGCTGTCCCGCACCGCCATCGACGAGGTGTTCGGCAAGGTCCCCGAACGGGTCATCGGCCCGGCCAGCGCGATCCTGGGCCTGGCCCTGCTGGCCTTCGTCTGCCGGGTGGCCAGCCGCTGGTTCATCTTCAACGCGGGGCGCGATGCCGAATACGAGCTGCGCAGCCTGCTGCTCGCCCGCCTGCACCGGCTGGGCACCGCCTTTTACCGGACCATGTCGGCCGGCGAGATCATGAGCCGCTCGACCGGCGACCTGCAGCAGGTGCGGCTGCTGCTGGGCTTCGGCATCCTGAACGTGGTCAACGTCGTCTTCGCCTTCGCCAGCGCCCTGCAGGTGATGGTCGGCATCAGCGTCCGGCTGAGCCTGGTCTCGCTGGTGATGATGCCGCTGATGATCATCTTCACCCGCCGGTTCTCCCGGCAGATGTTCCTGCGCACGCGCGCCAACCAGGAGGCGCTGGGCAAGCTGAGCGAGGTGCTGCAGACCAACCTGGCCGGCGTGCGGGTGGTGCGCAGCTTCGCCCTCGAGCGCCGCGAGCGCCGCCGCTTCGACACCGCCAACCGCGGCTACCTCGAGGCCAGCCTGTCCCTGGCCCGGATCCGCGGGGTGATGTTCCCCATCGTCGGCGCGGCCGCGGCGCTGGGGGTGCTCGCCTTCTTCTGGTACGGCTCGAACCTGCTGATGCGTGGCCCGGCCGCCGGCGGCATCAGCGGCGGCAGCTTCTTCGCCTTCTGGATGGCCTACGGCCGCATGATCTGGCCGATGATCGCGCTCGGTTTCTCGATCTCGATCGTCCAGCGCGGACGCGCCGGCTACTCCCGCCTGCGCGAGATCTTCGACGCCAAGCCCGAGGTCACCGACGGACCGCTGCCCGAGCCGGCCGCGGCCATGCGCGGCGACATCAGCGTCCGCGGCCTCAGCTTCAACTACGGCAATCGTCAGGTGCTCGATCAGGTCTCGTTCGAGGTGCCGGCCGGCCGCTCGCTGGCGGTGGTGGGGCGCACCGGCTGCGGCAAGTCGACCCTGGCCATGTTGCTGTCTCGCCTGCTGCCCACCCCGGCCGGGGCGGTGTTCATCGACGGGATGGACGTGTGTGACCTGCCGCTGGCGGCGGTCCGCAAGACGGTTGGCTACGCCCAGCAGGACGCCTTCCTGTTTTCCACCACCGTCACCCGCAACATCGGCCTGCCGCTGGACGAGTGCGAGTCGGACGAGGCCACCACCCGCATCCGCGACGCCGCCCGCGAGGCCCAGGTGCTGGAGGAGGCGCTGACCCTGCCCGAGCAGTTCGACACGGTGGTGGGCGAACGCGGGGTGCAGCTGTCGGGCGGGCAGAAGCAGCGGATCGCCCTGGCCCGGGCGCTGGTGAGAGAGCCCAAGGTGCTGGTGCTCGACGATCCGCTGTCGGCGGTCGACGCCAAGACCGAGGCCGCCATCCTGGACGCCATCGAGCGGCAGGCCGAGTCGCGCACGGTGGTGCTGGTGACCCACCGGGTGGCCGCCGCCGCCCGCTGCGACCGCATCGTGGTGCTGGACGAGGGCAAGATCATCGCCGAGGGCACGCACGAGCAGCTGGTGGCGGCGGGCGGGCTGTACGCCGCCTTCGCCGAGGAGCAGTCGGCCCAGTCCGATCTGGACACCGTGGAGGTCGACGACCAGGAGGTGGTGGCATGAGCGCGGACGCCAACGGCACCCCCGCCGCCAGCGGGCCCGCGCGCAAGCCGGCCCCCGGGCGGGGTTCGTCCACCCTGCGCGACTTCCACGAGGAAGAGCGGCTGGGCCGGGCCTACGACCGGCAGATGCTGGGGCGATTGTGGATCTTCCTGCGCCCGCACCGCCGCTACCTGTTCGGTTCCTTCGCCCTGCTGCTGGTGATGGTCGGATTCAACCTGGTGCGCCCCCTGGTGATCGGCGACCTGGTGGCCGGCGCCCAGAATCGCGAGAGCCATCAGCTGCTGCGCAACGGACTGCTGCTCACCTTCCTGATCATCGGCCAGCAGGGCGTGTCCTTCGTGCAGATCTACGCCATGCAGATCGCCGGCGCCCGGTCGATGGCCGACCTGCGCACCCGCCTGTTCGAGTTCATGCAGCGGCTGGAGCTGCGCTACTACGACCGCACCCCGGTGGGCCGCCTTGTCACGCGGGCCACCAACGACGTGGACGCGGTGGCCGAGCTGTTCGGCTCGGGCGTGCTCAACGCCATGGGCGACCTGGTGGCGCTGATCGGCATCGTGGTGATGATGCTGCTGCTGAACGTGCGCATGTCGCTGATCGCGTTCGCCGCCCTGCCGGTGGTGGGGGCGCTGGTCTGGTTCGTGCGCAGCCGCGCCCGCCAGGCCTACCGCGACATCCGGGTCAAGACCGCGCGCCTCAACGCCTTCCTCAACGAACAGGTCTCGGGGATGAGCGTGGTGCAGGCCTACGCCCGCGAGTCCAGCATGGCCGCCGAGTTCGACGGCATCAACTGCGAGTACCGCGACGCCTACAAGCGCTCGCTGTATTACGAGGCGGTGCTGGACGCGGCCATCGAGATGGTGGGCACGGTCTGCATCGCCAGCATCCTGTGGTGGGCGGGGCTCAAGCGGGTCTCCGATCCGGCCATCACCTTCCCGCTGGTGGTGACCTTCACCCAGTACATCAGGCAGTTCTTCGAGCCGGTCAGCCTGCTGGCCCAGCGCTACACCGTCTTGCAGTCGGCCATGAGCGGGGCCGAGCGCATCTTCAAGCTGCTGGACGAGACCGCCCTGGAAAACGAGCTGGAGTCCAGCTCGCCCACCGTCCCCGACCTGATCAAGGGCGAGGCGGTGGCCCTGGAGAACCTCACCTTCTCTTACAAGCCGGGCGTCCCGGTCCTGCGCGACGTCACCTTCCACGTGCAGAAGGGCGAACGGGTGGCCCTGGTGGGCGCGACCGGCGCGGGCAAGAGCACCGTCACCAGCCTGCTGCTGCGGCTGTACGACTTCGAGCAGGGCTCGGTGCGGGTGTTCGGGCGGGACGTGCGCGGCTACGACCGGCGGGCGCTGCGCGACCACTTCTCGGTGGTCCCCCAGGACGTGTTCCTGTTCGCCGGCACGGTGGCCTCGAACATCGCCATGTCGGATATGACGTCCGACGATGTGCCCGACCTGCGCAAGGTCGAGCAGGCGTTGTCGCGCGTCGGCGCGCTGGACCTGTTCCTGCGCCGGCCCGGGGGGCTGGAGGCGCGGGTGGACGAACGGGGCGCCAACTTCAGCGCCGGCGAGCGGCAGCTGATCGCCTTTGCCCGGGCGCTGTACAAGGACAGCCCGCTGCTGATCCTGGACGAGGCCACCGCCAGCATCGACTCGGACACCGAGCTGCGCCTGCAGGCCGCCCTGGAGGCGGTGCTCGAGGGGCGCACCGCCCTGGTGATCGCGCACCGCCTCTCCACCATCCGCGCGGTCGACCGGATCATCGTCTTTCACAAGGGTCGTGTCGTCGAGGCCGGCACCCATGAGGAGCTGCTCGCCAAGAGCGGCGTGTATGCGCGCCTGTACCGCCTGCAGTTCGCCCAGGAGGTCCTGCACCAGGAAGAAGCCCGCGCCGCCGAGACCAAGGCCTCGGGGGGATAACGTCGGGAGAACAGCGGACGGTTGTAGCCGGACCGCTCCGAACCCAACTCGTTGGGGAAAGGAGCGGCACACAATGAAGACGCGCATCCAGACGACGTTCGGGTTTTTCGGGGGGGTGGCTCTGCTGCTGGCCGGTCCGGCCTACGCCCATGACAAGGGCGATCACGACAAGGACCATCACAACGCCGGCAACGAGATCCGGATGATGGACACCAACCGCGACCACAAGATCACCGCCGACGAGCACGCCGAGGGCGCCCGCAAGATGTTCGCGCAGATGGACGCCAACAAGGACGGCAAGGTGACGGTCGACGAGATGGAGAGCTGTCAGGCCAAGATGGGGTTCAAGCACCACGGGGGCGAGATGTCCGCCGCGGACAAGCTGAAGGTGGTCGATGGCAACCACGATGGGGTGTTGACGGCCGACGAGCACGCCGCCGGCGCCAAGATGATGTTCGACAAGATGGACAGCGACCACGACGGCGTGTTGACCCGCAAGGAGATCGCCGCCGGTCGCGACAAGCTGATGAGCAAGGACGCGGTCAAGTAAACGGTCAACTCGTCCTGGGCAATCCGCGTCCGGGGAGCTACGCTCTTCGCGTTGCAGCCCCGGCGCGGAGGCCGCCTCCGCGCTCAACCAGCGAGGAGGGTCTCATGAGTCTGAAGATCGGCGACACCGCACCGGATTTCGAGGCGGATACCACCGAGGGTCGCATCCGTTTTCACCAGTGGCTGGGCGACTCGTGGGGGGTCCTGTTCTCGCACCCCAAGGATTTCACCCCCGTCTGCACGACCGAGCTCGGCTACATGGCCCGGCTGAAGCCCGAGTTCGACCGCCGCAACGTCAAGATCATCGGCCTGTCGGTCGACCCGGTGGACGCCCACTCGAAGTGGGCCGAGGACATCAAGGACACGCAGGGACACGCGCCCAACTACCCGATGATCGGTGACCCAGAATTGAAGGTGGCCAAGGCCTGGGGGATGTTGCCGGCCGAGCTGGTGGGCACTTCCCAGGGCCGCACACCGATGGACAACCAGACCGTGCGGAACGTCTTCGTCGTCGGGCCCGACAAGAAGATAAAGCTGATCCTCGTCTACCCGATGACCACCGGCCGCAACTTCGACGAGGTGCTGCGGGTGATCGATTCTCTGCAGCTCACCGCGAAGCACAAGGTCGCGACGCCGGTGAACTGGAAGCCGGGCGAAGACGTGATCATCGCCGGCTCGGTCAGCGACGACGACGCCAAGAAGCAATATCCAGCGGGCTGGAAGGCGCCGCGGCCGTATATCCGCATCGTGCCGCAGCCGAAATAGGCGTCGCGTCAGCTTGCCTGTTGCGGCAGGTTTGGCTCGGGATGGGGCCCGGCGGGAGGATCGAGTAGAGTAACCCCCGCCTTGCCCCCCCGAGCGGCCGCGCTCGGAGTCCCGCCCCTACCCTTTGGTCGCGCGTAAAGGAGAGAGCGATGATCCGAGCCCGGTTGTTCCGAAGTCTGTCCGACGTCCGCAACGTCACGTTCTTCATGGTGGCTCTGGCTGCGGTCACCGCCGCGTCCTGCGAGTCGTGCAACCAGGGCACGGGGCGCAGCGGCGGCGGGTTGAGTGGCGGCGGCGGCGGGTGGCTGGTCGGTGAAGGCGCGCTGATGATCAACGTGCCCCACGACCCGGCCGGCTCCGTCGGCCACTACAAGCTCGACGTGCGCGAGGACCTGCTGGGCATCGCCTGCCGCGGGACCACCGACGCCTGGGTGGTCGGCAACGACGGCCTGCTGCTGTCCACCCGCGACGCCGGCCAGAGCTGGAAGGTGATGAACGCGGGTGTGACCAGCAGCCTGCGCGGCGTGGCCCTGGCGGTGCCCGACACCGTGTACGTGGCCGGCGACGACGGCGTGGCCCGCCTGTCGCTCGACGGCGGCCAGAACTGGCGCTCGCTCACCACGCCCAGCATCCCGACCGAACGCTGGACCTCGGTCGCCACCCGCAAGACCGACGGTGCGGTGGCGCTGCTGGCCTCCGAGAACGGCACCCTGTACCGCTACGAGGTGGCCAGCGCCTGGATCGGTCAGACCGGCCGCAGCGACCGGGGCGCCCTGCGCTCGGTGGTCCTGGGCCGCGACGGCAACACCGCGGTGGCGGTCGGTGACGGCGGCACCATGCTGGTCAGCTCCGACGGCGGCCGCAGCTGGCGCGCGCGCGACACCGGCACCCGCACCAACCTGCGCGACGTCTGGCTGACCGGCGAGCAGGCCGACCGCTTCGTGGCGGTGGGCGACGACGGTCTGGTGCTCGAGGGCGCGGTGGGCGGCACCGCCACCGCCTCGCGCAGCCTGGGCGCGGGCGTCACCCTGCGCGCGCTGCACCTGTCGGCCAGCGGCGAGGGCACCATCGTCGGCGACCGCGGCGCCGTCTTCCTGACCGACGACTTCGGCACCACCTGGGAGCGCCTGGACCTCGACGAGTCCCGCAACATCCTGGGCGTCGACGCCCTGGACTCGGGCCCGCACCTCTAGCAGAAGGGACCTGGAGCCAAGGCGCGGTTCAGTACGCCCCTTGGCTCCAGTAGCCGATGCGCAGGCCTTCGGGCGTATCGACTAGCGCCATCCAGACCTCGCAGAAGAAGTCGAACGACAGCTGCTCCATCTGCTCGTCCGAGCACTGCAGCTGCATCTTCATCCAGTAGCGGACGTTGTCGTCCGTCACCTCGGGCGCCAGCGGCCGCACCCGCCCCTTGGCGAACGAGATCGGCGCCCGCAGGTCGCTGGCCCTGGTGAACCCGTTGCCGCCCAGCTCGGGCTCGGGATGCTCCGGATAGAACATGCCGGTGATCCCGTTCTCCTCCAGGGTCACGCGGTATTCGTCCTCGAAGAAGCGGCGGATGTCATCCGGTGAGGACCGCGCTCGCATCCACGGCGCGAGCATCGCATGCACCGCCGGCCAGTTCCGCGCCAGCGCGTGCCGCCCCAGCTCCATCCCGAACGCCCGGATGTCCTGATCCATGGACCCTGCCCTTCCCTCGCCTCCCGATCAGTCTAGCGGCAGGGGGGCCCCTCACCCAGGTGCGAGCGCGGGGCAGGATGGATCACGCGCCTGCCGCAGGACGGTGAGGGAACGATGGCTGATCGCGGGCGGGCGCACCTTGCCGAGAATTTGCCGCGCCCGGGCGCGCCTTCCTCTAATATGCCCCCCGGTCGGTGCCCCGCTGCCCCTCAGCGAAGGAGAGCGCACGATGACGCATCCCCGTCGGATAACCCTCTTGGTCAGGAAGCTCGGTCCGGTCCTCACCCTGTCCGCCGCCGGCCTGCTGGTCGCGTGCGCCGGCAACGACGAGCCCACTCTGCCGGCAATCGATTGCAGCACGGCGACCGTGCAGAAGTACTCGGAGCTGACGATCTGGCCGATCTGCACGAACTGCCACGCCTCCACCAAGACCGGCGCCGCCCGCAACATGGCGCCCGAGACCGTGAACTTCGACAGCTACAACTCGGCCAAGGCCTCCGCCACCCGCGCCGCCATCCGGGTCAACATCGGCACCATGCCTCCGGCCGGCGGTACCAGCACCCCCAGCGCCGAGCAGAAGGCCGCGCTGGTGAACTGGGCCCAGTGCGGGACCCCGTGACGATCGTTTTCACGCCGGCCGCGCCCCGCCGCTGACCACCGCGCGCGATCGGGCGTTTTTCCCGCGCGGGGCAATCTGGGACTCGGTCCTCACCGCACGCGCAAGAATCGCCGCTGTCAGTGGCTCTCCGCCGCGCTTTTCGGCATGCACCCGTGGCACGAGGGGTGCAGCTCCGGGTGGGCGGAGGTACGCACGCATGATCCGATCGTTGTTCGCAAAGGTTGCCGTCGTCGCCCTGCTGGGCTTCGGCTCCGCCGTCGTCGCGGAGGCCGCCCCGGCCAAGGCCGCCGACACCGCGGCGGCCAAGGACGCCCAGAGCGCGCCGGCCAAGACTCACAAGAAGAAGACCAGCAAGAAGAGCAAGGCTCACCAGGCCCAGACCACGCCCGACACCAAGAAGTAGCCTTCGTCCCCAGCGCCGCCGGTGGTGAGCAACGCACCTCCGGCGGCTTCGTTCGCCGGATGTGAGCGCCCCGACGACCGCGCCCGACAGAGGGCCAGGCAGAGACCGCGCTTTCCCTGCGCGCGCGTGCCGCCCCGTCGGTTACTGTTTCGGAGGGGATGGGAACGGTCGAGCGGCGGTTCGGGCTGTGGGTGGCGCTGTTCGCTGTCGCGCTCGGGCTGCTGTTCTTCGCGCCGGCGCTGTTCTTCGGGCAGACGTTCTTCGAGCGCGACCTCATCGCCTTTTACCGCCCGGCCAAGTCGATCATCCGGCGGCTGTTCCTGGCCTCGGAAGGCCTGCCGCTGTGGAACCCGTATTTCGCCTCGGGGCAGCCGTTCGCTGCCAACCCCGAGCACGAGCTTTTCCACCCGCTGACCAACCTGTTTCTGGTCCTGCCCTTCGAGTGGGCGTTCCGGCTGCAGGTGATCCTGCCGGTGCTGGGGGCGGGCCCGGCGATGTTCGCCCTGCTGCGTACCTTGCGTCGCAGCCGCTGGGCCTCGCTGTTCGGCGCACTCTCGTGGGCGGCCGGCGGTTACCTGCTGTCGACCACCAACCTGCTTCCGATCCTGTTCGCGGTGGCGGTGCTGCCGCTGGTGCCGATGTTCGCGGTCCGCATCGGCCGCGCCGGCCGCCCGCTGGACATCGTCGGGCTGGCGGTGGCCTTCGGGTTGATCGGCCTGGCCGGCGAGCCGTCCACCCTGCTGATGACTCCGCCGCTCTGCCTGCCGCCCCTGCTGGCCGGACGCAGCCGGCCGGGGCCTTCATCGATCGTCCGCATCGCCGTGGGGCTGGCCATCGGGGGCGCGCTGGCGGGCGCGGCGCTGGTGCCCGGTGCGCACCACGCCTCGCGCACCGTGCGCGCGGCCGGCGTG
>JBKPRZ010000444.1:0-6295 GCA_046734815.1 Myxococcota bacterium
TGGGTCTCGAAGCTGGGACCCGACGCCATCGCCACGGTCGCGCTGACCGAATCGATGCTGGTGATCGTCTACGCGTTCGCCATGGGCCTGTCCATGGGCGCGGCCGCGGTCGTGGCCCGACGCATCGGCGAGAAGGACGCGCCCGGCGCGGCCCGCTCGGCGGTGCAGGCCATCGCCCTGGGCATGGGCCTGGCGGTGGTGGTGGGGCTGGCGGGCGCGCTGCTGGGCCCGAAGCTGCTGGCGGTGATGGGCGCCTCGCCCGAGGTGCTGGCCATCGGCAGCAGCTTCCCGCGGGTGATGCTGGGCGGGAGCGTGACCGTGCTGCTGCTGTTCCTCATCAACGCCGCCTTCCGCGGCGCCGGCGACGCGACCATTTCCATGCGCACGTTGTGGCTGGCCAACGCCATCAACATCGTGCTGGCGCCGTTCCTGGTCTTCGGTCTGGGGCCCTTCCCGCGCCTGGGCGTCACCGGCGCGGCGGTGGCCACCGTGTTCGGCCGCGGCGTCGGCGTGCTGTACCAGCTGCGGGCGCTGGCCGCCGGCCGTGGCCACCTGGCGGTCCGGCGCGAGCACTTGCGCCTGGACTTCGGCATCCTGCGCACGATCGTCCGGCTGTCGGGCACCGCGGTGCTGCAGTCGCTGATCGGCACGACCAGCTGGGTGGGCCTGGTGCGCATCGTGGCCGGCTTCGGCAGCGCCGCCCTGGCCGGCTACGGCATCGCGGTGCGCGTGGTGATGTTCGCCCTGCTGCCCTCGTGGGGCATGGCCAACGCCGCCGCCACCCTGGTGGGTCAGAACCTCGGCGCCGGCCGCTCCGATCGCGCCGAGCAGGCGGTCTGGCGCGCGGCCCTGTACAACATGGTCTTTCTGGGCGTGGTGGGCATCCTGTTCGTCGCGTTCGGCGAGACCATCGTCCGCGCCTTCACCCCCGAGCCGGCGGTGGTCGCCCACGGCACCAGCGCCCTGCGCATCGTCAGCGCCGGCTTCCTGTTTTACGCCTACGGCATGGTGGTCACCCAGGCCTTCAACGGCGCCGGCGACACCTGGACCCCCACCCTCATCAACCTGTTCGGCTTCTGGCTGTGGGAGATCCCGGTCGCCTGGCTCCTCGCCCGCCCCCTTCACCGCGGCCCCCAGGGCGTCTTCATCGCCATCCTAACTGCCTTCTCCATGACCGCCGTCATCGGGGTCCTGCTGTTCCGCCGCGGCCGCTGGAAACGCGTCCGCCTGTAGGCCGACGCAGCGCTGGAGTCGAGGGGATGCTGACGCTGACGTCACGGTTTCGTCGTCGGCGGGCGCGGCAAGGCGTGAGATGAGGACTGGTATGTTGCTTGCTGCGTCCCGACGCATGGCTTCGCGAGTCGCAAACCCGGTGGTCACGTCGGTCATCGTTCTGCTCGCTGGCTGCGGGGGCGGGGTGGACGGTACGCGTTCCGCGCCAGCCACGCCGGAGGGGGGTGGTGAGATCGCGATGCTGGTCCCCGAGCTCGACCCGAAGCTCGACTACTATCTCGGTTCTTGCGTGTTCGGAAACGGCCTCAGCGTCACGCGCGCGGGCCAGCCGATCTACGTTCATTCGAGCGGGCTCACCTGCGCCCCCTGTGCGGCGATTCCCCCCTGCGCGGCGACGCCGTACTTCAGCCGGATCGACGCGGAAACCGGGGCGTTCACCTGGGACTTTCTCGAGGTACCAACCAGCACCTGCACGCTGGCGGGCATGTCGCAGGCGTGTGATCTGGAATCGGAACGGCAGCCGGCAGCGCCCGGGATCTACACCGCCACCATCTGCGTGGAGGCTTGCGACCGCGGCGCCTGCCCGTTTCAAATGGCGACGCCGCCCCCCAGGCGCGCCTGCGGCAGCGTGCAGCTGAGATCCGGCGCCGGAGGGAAGTACCGAGTCCCCCTCCAGCTACGGTGACGGGGTCGCGGTCTCCACGCCGGTGATCGGGCACCGGTGCGCGGGGGCTCTGATATGGTGCCGGGGCATGGCAGGTCGATGGCTCGCGGGACTGTTGCTGGCGCAGGTGGCGTATGCGGGGGTGGCGCGGGCGGCACCCGAGACGCCGGTGACGATCACGGTGGCGGCGGAGGCGATCGATCGCAAGGACACGCCCGTCAGCTTCCCCTTGCCGCGCGAGCTTCCCCGCGGAGACGGTCGCTTCCAGCTGCGCGGGCCGCGCGGCGAGCGGCTGCCGGTGGAGGTGGATCCGGGAGAGCCGCAAGCGCGCTTCCTGCTGCCGGCGCTGGGCCCGGGCAAGCAGGTCAGCTACCAGCTGGTCCGCGCCGACGGGTCACCGCCAACCGGCGGAGCGGCATCGACCGGCGGAGCGGCGGCGACCGGGAAAGTGGGGGCGCGCGGGGTAGCGGCCACCGGTGTGGAGGTGAGACAGGAGGCCGACGCGCTCGTGGTCACCGCGGACGGCGCGCCGGTGTTTCACTTCCGCACGCGGGCGCCGGCAGCGACGGAGGCGGTGCCCGCCCGCTTCACCCGCGCGGGCTACCTGCACCCGGTGTTCAGCCCGGGCGGCGTGGTGGTCACCGATGATTCGCCGGCGGACCACGGGCATCACCACGGGATCTGGACCGCCTGGACGGTGACTGAATTCGAGGGGCGGCGGCTCGGCTTCTGGGGGCCCGAGCCGGGGCGCTCGAAGAACGACCTGGTGTCGGTGGGCGAGGTGTGGAGCGGGGCGGTGGCCGGCGGTTTTGCGGCGCGCCTGGCCTCGACCGATCTGTCGGTGAAGCCGGCCAAGCAGGTGCTCGACAGCTCGTGGAAGGTGGTGGTCCACCGCGTCCCCGGACGCCGATACTTCCTGTTCGATCTGGACTGGACCGATCAGGTCGTCGGCCAGCAGCCGCTGCTGCTGCCCGAATACCGGTACGGCGGGCTCGGGCTGCGCGGCAACCGCGAATGGATCGATCCCATGCGGGTCACCTTCCTCACCTCCGAAGGCAAGGACCGGCTGACGGGCGAGAACACGCGCGCCCGCTGGGTCCACCTGGGCGGCAGGGTCGGTGTCGGCGCCAAGGAGGCGGGCGTCGCGGTGCTGATCCACCCACTGAACCTCCGCGCGCCCGAGCCGGTGCGCCTGAACCCCGGCATCCCGCTGCTGTGCGTGGCGCCCCCGAAGGCGGGCCCGCTGCGCATCGAGCCCGGCCACCCCTACGCGGCCCGCTACCGCTTCGTCGTCACCGATGGACGGGCGAACGTCCCGCTGCTGGAACGGCTGTGGCGCGACTTCGCCCGGCCGCCGAAAGTGACGGTGGGCGCGCCGGTGGCCGCGGCGGGCGAGTAGCACCGGTGACGGGCGCGGTTACGCGTCCGTAACGAAAATGGCCGTCAATGCGGGACAATTCCCTCTTTTTCGGTCGGCACGGATCCTGAAGTGCGTCCACGCATGGACACGTGGGAAGGTCGTCCGCGCCGCCGGGGCCGCGCATGGCTGTACGTGCTGGCGGCGCTGGTGGTGCTGGTGGTGGTCATCCGGTTGGTGCTCGACCCGATCGCGGCCTGGGGCACACGCAAGGCGCTGGCCCGCGCGCACGGTTTCAGGGCGGCCTTCTCGGACGTCCACCTGTCGCTGCTGCCGCCGGCTTACGAGATCCGCCGCTTCAAGCTGATCGAGGAGCCCGGCGGCCGCTGGGACGAGCCGCTGTTCTTCGTCGAGAACACGCAGATGAGCGTGTTCTGGCGCGAGCTGCTGCGCGGCCACTTGGTCGCGCGCGTGCGGCTGGAAAAGCCAAAGGGCGTGGCCGTGCGCCGCCACGAGGAGAAGGCGGAAAAGGGCGTCACCATCGGCAAGCAACTGCAGGATCTGGCGCCCATGAAGATCGACCGGATCGAGATCGAGGACGGCGAGGCGTTGATCGGGCAGGGCAAGGGCAAGGACGCGCCCAAGCTGTGGCTGAACCACCTGAACCTGGTGGCCTCCAACCTGGCCACCCGCAAGGCGTTGATGGAGGGCGAGCCGTCCACCCTGTACATGCGGGGCCGGGTGCAGCGCTCGGGCGCGCTGACCGTCGAGGGGACCATGAACCCCTGGACCGCCAAGCCCACCTTCACCGTCGAGTCGTCGCTGAAGGGCCTGGACGTGCGTGAGCTGCACGAGTTTCTGACGCAGAACGCGGAGATGCGTCCCGCCTCCGGGACCATCAACCTGTACGCGAAGGTGAAGGCCCGCAACGGCGTGCTGGACGGCGGGGTGAAGCCGATCTTCGAGAACATCGATCTGGAGGCGGCCAACAACGACCTGGGCACCCGGCTGAAGACCTACTTTGCCGACAAGGCCATCGACGTCCTGTCGGACGACGTCCCGGGCCGGAACGCGGTGGCGACGACCATCCCGATCCGCGGGACGCTGGACCAGCCCGACTTTCAGATCGTGCCGACGGTGCTGGGGGTCGTGCGCAACGCCTTCGTCGTGGGCCTGGCTGCCGGCTTCCGCAACCTGCCGCCCAAGGCGGCGCCGAAGAAAGAGGGCGTGATCAAGCAGGCGATCAAGGCCCTCAAGAAGGACGAGGGGCCCCCCGAAGCGCAGCCCACCAAGGAAGACGACAAACAGCAACAGCCAAAGCACGCCCGGCGGGCCCGGCCGCAGCGGAGATAACGGGCTGTCCCCTCAGCGCAGACAGATATCACCATCGGGGACGGGGAGGGGGACGCATACGGGGGCGAGCGGTCTCAAGGCTCCTTCTTGTCGCCGGTCGTCACGTGCTTGCGGATGATCACGGGGCCCTCCTCCAGCTTGTAGTCGGGCGGGATCTGGAACTGGGAGGCGGGCGGTTCGCGGCGGTCGATGGCGGTGAGGCGGTAGGTGGTGGTGCCGAAGCGCGGGTCGCTGTGGCGGCTCATCACCACCACGCCGAGCTCGGGTGAGAACCAGCGCTCGCTGACCGTGATCAGGGGGCGATCGTTGCCCATCTTGCCGGCGGGGATGGTGACGGTGGTGCGCTGGCCCTCGGCCTTGACGCCCTCGATGGTCTGAGTGCCCAGCTCCTCCTTCACCGGCTTGGGGGCGTCGGGGGGCAGGCCGTCGATCACCTTGAACGCCATGTCACCCGCGCCGGGGATGGGCGCGACCTTCAGATCGAAGAAGGCGCCGCCCGGCGTCCGCTCGATCAGGCGGTCGGTCACCTTGTCGTCGGTCTCGACGCGCACGCCGACCGCTCGACCCCCGGGCGGCGGCGGCAGGGCGATCATCTGGCGGCCCTGGGGCATCTTGAAGGCCCTGTGCCGGGCGGGATCGAGGGTGATGTTCGTTTCCTTGTCCGGGTCGGAGATGTGGATCAGCAGCTCGGGGTTGGGGCCGGCCACCAGCGGACCGATCGCGCCCAGGGCGACCTCGCGGCGGGTGCGGCCGGCGGAGTCGCGGGCCAGGGCGGCGGTGGTCTTCTGGTGGATGCGGTTGCCGTCGGCCAGCGGCTGGTCCATCTCGGTGACGGCGGTGGCAGAGAACGGCGCGTTCTTCATCGGCTTGCCGTCGAAGGCGGTGCCCACCCAGGACATCGACATCGTCTGGTCGGCGCCGCCGGGGCCGTGGATGATGCGCACCTGGCGCTCGATCCGGCGCTCGGTGGGCGCGGGCTGGTCGGCGCGGGCGGCGGAGCCCAGGCCGGGGATGACCAGGGCGAACGACAGCAGCAACAACGGACGTTTCATGGGGACTCCTCCTCTTTCGACATCGTCTACTCCTCGGGCGCCTGTTCTCGACATCGTCTACTCCTCGCGATGAGAAACCGGGGTGAAGCTGGCGGGCAAGAAGCGCAGGGCCCGGGCGGTGCCGTCTTCGCCCACCAGCACGTCGGCGGACACGTGCGCCTCGGGTGCATCGGGCAGCACCGGCCACCCGAAGCGCGCCGCGATCGAGGTCGGCAACCGCACGCGGGCGATGCGCCCGACCTCGATCGGCCGTTGCTCCCAGCCCAGCGGCAGGAACCGCGCCACCGGCCGCCCGCGCGGCGAATCGCCGATGGGCACCGCCGCCCGCTCCTCCGCCGCGGGCGATGAGGGCGCCTCCGTGGCCACGGGCGCCTGACCTTCGGGAGGCCGCTCGCGGTGAAGAAGAACCAGGCTCGCCGCCACCGTCGCCGTCAGCCCCGCCAGCGCCAACCGCCAACGCCACCGCCGCGCTCCCGCCGCCCGCCCGGGCGAACGACCGTCGACCGCCAGCGGCAGCTTTCCAGCCGATTCCCTCCGGCCATCGGCATCGACGTCGGCGCCGCGAGCGGCGCGGGCCTGGTCGAGTCTTCGCGCAAACCGCCGGCGGTACAGCGCGCGCAGCCGCTGCTCCAACTC
>JBKPRZ010000445.1:0-12861 GCA_046734815.1 Myxococcota bacterium
ATGGCCTCCAGCCCCTCGGCGGCCGCCCAGTCGAACAGCGGGATCAGAAACCGCCCCAGCGGGCGAGCGGCGGCCAGGCCCTGGCCGTGCTTGAGGTGCATGAGCGCGTCCGCGACCGCCCCGCCGTACACCAGGCTGGCGCGTGCGCGCGAAAACGGAAAGGGCCGCGCGCGACAGGCCAGGCACGGACCGGCCGAGGTGTCCTCGACCGCGCAGCCGGGACAGGCGCGTTCGACGGTGAGAACGGTAACATCACATAGCGCGCAGAAGGTGGCTGCCCGGGGCACGCCGCCGCGGCAGGCCGGGCAGCGCGGGGGCCAGAGCATGCGCGCGAGAAACGATCCGGCCGCTTGCAGCATGTCGTCCAATTGTTCGGCGGCGGTGGGTCGGAGTTGCGGGGACTTTTTACGGCGGCGGCTGTTGACCGGGGGCGCTTCCTGGGAGAAGGTCCGCGCCATGACGTCGACGAAGCGACTGGCCTCGACTCTTGTGGCGGCGCTGCTGGCGAGCGGTCCGGTGGCCTTCGCCCTGGTCAAGAACGCGCCCGCGGACAAGACCGCGGCGGCGATGGCCGAGGCGGCCAGCAAGTTCCTGGCCTCCCTGGATGCCGAGCAGAAGAAGTTGGCCCAGCACAGATGGGAGGACGCCGACCGCACCTCCTTCGTCTATGTACCCAAGGCCCGCTCGGGAGCGCCGCTCAAGAAGCTGAACCCGGATCAGCGCAAGCTGGCGTTCGCCCTGCTGAAGACTGGCCTGTCGAGCACCGGCTTTTCCAAGGCTTCGCAGATCATGGAGCTGGAGAAGGTGCTGGCCGAGATCGAGAAGAACCCGGTGCGGCGCGATCCCGAGCTCTACTACTTCTGGGTGTTCGGCACGCCCGAGGCGAACGGCACCTGGGGCTGGAAGGCCGAGGGTCACCACATGTCCTTCAACTTCACCGTGGTGCGCGGGACTGCCATCGCGACCAGCCCGAACTTCTTCGGCGCCAACCCGGCCGAGGTGCGGCTGGACGGGCCCTTCAAGGGCCGGCGCGTGCTCCACGTCGAAGAGGACCTGGGCCGCGAGCTGGTCACGTCGTTCGACGAGAAGACCCGGGCCCAGGTGGTGTTCGACAACAAGGCGCTCAACGAGATCCTCAGCACCGACAAGACACAGGTCGAGCCGCTGCCGCCGTTCGGGATCGAGGCGGGCAAGATGTCGGCCAAGCAGAAGGAGATCCTTCGCAAGCTGCTGGCCGAATACGCCTCGACCATGCCGGCGCCGCTGGCCTCCGAGCGGCTGGCCCGCATCAACCAGGCCGGCTTCGACAAGCTGCGCTTCGGCTGGGCGGGCGGGATCAAGAAGGGCGAGCAGCACTACTACCGGATCCAGGGCCCCACCGCGCTCATCGAATACGACAACAGCCAGAACGACGGCAACCACATCCACACCACCTGGCGCGACTTCAACGGCGATTTCGGGCGCGATCTGCTCCGCGAGCACCTGCGCGCGGCCCACTGAGCCGGGGCTCTCGGTCAGGCCGAGGGCTGTTCGTAAAGGCCGTCGATCGTGGCGCGGTGGCGGGCCACCGCTTCCTTGCGCTTGACCTTCAGGCTGGGGGTGAGCTGGCCGTTGGCCTCGGTGAAGTCCTCGGCCAGGATGTCGAAGCGCTTGATGGTCTCGAAGCTGGCCAGGGTGGCGTTCAGTGCGTCCACCGCCCGGGCGATCGCCGCTTTCAACTGGGGGTCGGCGGCGGCCTTGCGGCCGTCGCCGCCGCCGTAGTGGCGGACCGCCTCCTCGGTGAGGGTCACCAGGGCCACGCAATACGGCTTCCGGTCGCCGAAGACCAGCGCCTGGCTCAGCAGCGTGCAGCGGGCCTTGAGTGCGTTTTCGAGGATCTGGGGGGCCACCTTCTTTCCACCGGACAGCACGATCAGGTCTTTCTTGCGATCGGTGATGCGCAAGAACCCGTCCTCCAGCTGGCCGATGTCGCCGGTGTGGAACCAGCCCTCGCCGTCGATGGCCTCGGCGGTGGCCGCGGCGTTGGCGTGGTACTGGGGGAACACCGTCGGTCCGCGCAGCAGCACCTCGCCGTCGGGGGCGATCCGGCAGTCGATCACGTCGATGGCCAGCCCCACCGTGCCGAACCGGTAGCGGTCGTAGCGGTTCAGGAAGGCGGCGGCCATGGTCTCGGTCAGGCCGTAGCCTTCCAGGATCAGAAGACCGGCGGACTGGAAGAACTCGGCAATCTCCGCGGCCAGGGGCGCCCCGCCCGAGATCAGCAGCCGGCACCGATCCAGGCCCACCTTGGCCCGCAGTTTCGACAGCACCAGCCGATCGGCCCAGCGGTGCTGGAGGGCCAGCCAGCCCGTGACCGGCTTGCCCTCGCGGAGGCGCCGTGCCTGGCGATCGCCAACCCGGAACGCCCAGCCGAGCAGGCGCCGCCGCAGGGCCGAGCCCTCGCCCATCCCGGCCCGGATGGCGGCGTAGAACTTCTCGTAGATGCGCGGGACCCCGGCCATCAGGGAGGGCCGGATCTCCAGCAGGTTCTCGCGCAGGCGGGACAGCCCCTCGGCAAAGGCGATGGGCAGCCCCACGAACATCGAGGCCCAGGCCACCTCGCGCCCGACCACGTGCGCCAGGGGCACCCAGAGGAAGTGGACCCCCTCGGGCTGCAGGTCCAGCGCCCGGCAGACGCTGGCACAGCCGGAGACCAGGTTGCCGTGGGTGAGCACCACGCCCTTGGGGTTTCCGGTGGTGCCGGAGGTGTAGATGATCGTGAACATGTCGTCCGGACCGGGCGCGGTCCGGCGGCGCTCGAGCTCGGTGCGGTGGCCCTCGTCCTGCAGCCACTCGCGGCCGAGCTTCTGCACCTGCTCGAGCGAGATCACCCGGCTCGAGGCCTCGCGGGGGACCCGGGCCAGGACATCGGCCAGCCGCACCTCGGTCTTGCCGTCGGCGTCGGGCCGTTCGAGTTGGGCGTCGCCATCCACGTGGATCAGGTACAGGTCGACACCCGTCAGCAGCAATGGCAGCAGCTTGGCCAGCTGGGCGGCGTCCTCGACCACCACCGCCCGCGCACCCGCGTCGCGCACGATGTACGCGCACTGGTCGGCGGTGCTGGACGGATAGATCGGGACGGTGGCCGCCCCGGCCATCAGGATTGCGATGTCGCACAGCATCCATTCGAGCCGGGTCTGTGCCAGCAGGCCGATGCGGTCGCCCGGCGACAGCCGGAGCGAGGACAGACCTGCGGCGATCTCGCGCGCCTGGGTGTCGGCCTCGCGCCAGGTGAGGTCCCGCCAGCGTCCGGCCGCCTTGTGCCGATAGGCCAGGGCCTCGCCGCTCTCCGAGACGCGGTTGCTCCAGGCCTCGTTCGCGCTGCGAAAGGACGCCGCCGCCAGGCTCACGCCTGCACCATCGTCCATGCGCTCCGCCCGCGTCAACGGGGCGAGCGGTGCTGGTGGCCGGAAATCGTCCGACCTTCGCCCGATTGCCAGGCCCTACCCTGGCCGGGCGTGACGGCCACCAGCGGCCGGGCGCGGCAACGGTATTGTTCCGGACTGTTTTCGAACGTAAGATTCCGCGTGGGTAAGTTCTCGCCGAGCGACCGCTGTTCGATCCAGGGCCAGGGGGGTGGGTGTGCGGCTCTGGTTAGCCTAAAGGCGCGCCGCTCGCGGGGGTCGACCCCCACGACTAGACGGTGACCTGGCTTGGCAGCGTGGATTGGGCAGGAAAAACCGGCCCGACAAGGAGTGAAATCTCGTCTTGAACGTTGAGATGATTGGGGTCCACCGCGACTCCGATCCGCCTGCGTGAAGGTCCCCGAGTTCATGTTGCAAGGACGGCTCCCCTCTCGGTATCGCGTCATCGAAGAAGTCGGCCAGGGTGGCATGGCGGTCGTGTACAAAGCGCACGACGAGACGCTGAAGCGCGAGGTGGCGGTCAAGGTCCTGCACGCGCACCTGCTGGCCGAGACCGAGTCCAAGACCCGCCTCGAGCGCGAGGCCCAGGCGGTGGCGAAGCTGCATCACGATAACATCGTCCAGGTCTTCGACTATTCGGGCGACGCCTCCACGGCGTCGTACATCGTCACCGAGTTCATCGAGGGCCAGACCCTCAAGCAATTCATGACCGGCCGGCGGCCCCCGGCGCCAGAGGTGGCGGCCCTGGTGGCGATGGAGGTCGGGGGCGCGCTGCTGCACGCGCACTCGCTGGGGATCATCCACCGCGACGTCAAGCCCGAGAACGTGATGGTCCGCAAGGACGGCATCCTGAAGCTGATGGACTTCGGGGTCGCGCAGATCATGGACCTCGAGCGCATGACCGTGACCGGGCAGCTGCTGGGCTCGCCGGCCTACATGGCGCCGGAGATCCTGGAGGGTAGAACCCTCGATGTTCGCACCGACGTGTTCTCGGTGGGCATCATGCTGTACCAGCTGTCGACGGGCGCCCTGCCGTTCACCGGCCGTAACCCGCACGAGGTGCTCAAGCGGATCGCCGAGGGCAAGTTCGCCGATCCCCGCACCATCAACCGGCAGGTGGCCGATCGGCTGGCCAAGATCATCGCCCGGGCGCTGGCCCGACGGCCCGAGGACCGCTACCCGGCCATCGGTGACCTGCTGACCGACCTGAACGCGTTCGTGGCCGACGGGGGCCTGGATTCGACGCGGGAGGAGCTGCAGGCCTACTTCTGCAAGCCGGACGTCTACGAGAAGGAGATCGGTCCGCGCATGCTGACGGCTCTGGTCGCCAGCGGCAAGAAGGAGCGGGCCGCCGGCCAGACCGCCCGGGCGCTGGAGCTGTGGAACCGGGCGCTGAACATGGACCCCACCAACAAGGAGGTCCTGCACGAGCTCAAGCGGCTGGCCACCCGGCAGCACCTCAAGCGCGGCAGCCTGGTGGCGGCGTCGGTCGCCGTGCTGTCGGTCGGCGCCTTCGTGACCCTGAACCGCGCCAGCGGCGAGGACCCCGTGCGTGGGCCGGCCAAGACCAGCACGCCGCCCTTGACCAACCTGCGGCCCAGTCAGCCGGCCAGGAAGCCGCCGGCGCCCCGGACCGGCGAACCCGTGCTGGCCAGGGCGGTCGACAAACCGGCGCTTCCGACCCACCGGATGGCCGCGCGGTCAGAGCGCAAGACCGTCAACCTGACCACCCCAGCACCCGCCCCGGAGCAGAAACAGATCCGTCTGGCCCCCTACCCTCCCAGCGCGGAGATCTTCGTCGACGGCAAGAAGTACGGCTCGTACGACGTCGACAAGACCACCATCACCTTGGACTGGAGCCAGGACCACGAGCTCGAGTTCCGGAACGTCTGCTGTTTCTCGATCACCAGGCGGGTCGGACCCACCGCCGACCCCTTGCCGGAGGGCTTTCTGTCGATCCCGTTCCAGGGTCGCCCGATGCTCCTGACCGTGAAGACCCAGCCGGCGCTCAAGGGCAAGGTGTCCGTGCGCGATCTGGATGCGGCCGAAGGACCCGACGCGGTCAAGGACGTGGGCGGATCGCTCGAAGAACCGATCAACATCAGCTTCCGCGGCGACACCGACATGCAGAAACGACTGGAGGTGTGGGTGGCCGCGGACGCTCCCGAGGGAACAAAGACCGGTTCTCAAGTCGCGACCGTGAGAGCCGGTCAGAACCAGGAAGTCGTCGTCAAGCTGGACGATTAACCTCGCGTGTTCGCCGTCCCTTCTCTCCTGTTCTTCTTGCTGGTGCAGACGCCGTCACCGACGGCGGACTATGCCCAGGGCAAGGCTGCATTCGAACGCGGTGACTACGCCCGCACGATCGAGATCTTGCGTCCGCTGCTGTATCCGGAACCGCGGCTGGAGTCGGAAGGCCTGATCGTCACCGCCCACCACATGCTGGGGGTGGCCCACCTGTTCGAGCACCAGAACGATCAGGCGGCCCAGGAGTTCCGCAAGCTGCTGCAGCTGCGACCGGAGATCCGCATGGACGTCCGGATCGATCCGCCGCTGGTGGTCGACTTCTTCAACGGGGTCCTGAAACAATACGAGGCCGAGCTGGCCGAGCTGGCGAAGATGCGCCAGCAGGCGGAGGCGGACGAGCGGCGGCGGCAGGACGCCTTCCGCAACGGCCCCACCGTCATCGAGCGGCGGTTCGTGCGCAACTCGCTGGCGGTGGCCTTCTTGCCCTTCGGGGCCGGGCAGTTCCAGAACGGCCAGCGCACCAAGGGGTGGGTCTTCCTGGGCAGCGAGGCCTTCCTGGCCGGGATGTCGGTGGCGGCGTTCAGCGCGAACTTCGCGCTCTACGGCTTCCGCCCGGTGATCCAGTGCGAACCGACCGGCGACCCGATGGCCCGCAACGCCGGCTGCGCTCCCGGGTTCAAGCCGACGTCCGCGCAGGACCACTCGCAGCTGTTGCTGAAGGTCCAGCTGGTGAGCGGCGCGCTGTTCTTCGCCGCTGCGATCTGGGGAGTGACTGATGCCATCCTGAACTTCCAGCCCGAGGTGGAGGCCAGCCCGTCCGGCCGGACGCCCCCTCCCCGCGCAGGCCTGTCCAGCCCGCGGCTGGTGTTCGCACCTCTGGGTGATGGCAGCTGGGGGGGCGCTCTCGCCTTCCGTTTCTAGTCGGAAACGGGGAAACTCGACCCATGGCGACGTTGCGAATCCAGTTTCCGGGCGTGGGTGTGCGTGTGTACCACATCTACAAGAAGATCACGTCGCTGGGGAAAGGGCAGGACGTGGACGTCGTGCTCCCCGACCCGCTGCTGGCCGACACGCACGCGCACATCCACTTCGACGGCCGCGACTTCAACATCGCCACCACCGACAAGGACGCGGAGCTGCACATCAACGGGCGCCGGCGCAACAAGCACCGGCTGGCCCAGGACGACCGCATCCGCGTGGGCGTTGCCGAGATGGAGTTCTCGCTGTTCGACGAGCCGGTGACCGACGACACGGCCGCCAAGACGATGGCCGAGCTGAACTCGTACCGGAAGCTGTTCGAGTTCTCGCAGAAGCTGATGGCCGAATACGAGGTGGGCGCCCTGCTGGATCAGCTGATGGATGTCATCATCCAGGTGTCCAACGCGGACAAGGGATTCATCGTGCTGATGGAGTCGGGCGAGCCGGTGGTGAAGGTGGCGCGCAACCTGCGCCGCGAGACCATCTCGGATGCGGTCAGCCACCTGTCCGATTCGATCCTGGCCAAGGTGATCGAGAACAAGAAACCGCTCATCGTCTCGGACGCGCTGTCGGACGCGCAGTTCCGCAACTCGCTGTCGGTGGTGAACCTGCGGCTGACCTCGGTGATGTGCGTGCCGCTGCTCGAGCGCGGCACCTTGATCGGCGTCATCTACGTCGGCAACGATCACGTGGCCCAGCTGTTCGACGAGTCCAGCCTGGAGGTGCTGACCATCTTCGCGTCGCAGGCCTCGCTGCTGATCCGCAACGCCCTGCTGGTCAACGAGCTGCAGCTGGACAACCGGTCGCTGCAGGAGCGGATCGAGCGGATGCGCTTTGGCGAGATCCTGGGCGCTTCGCCGGTCATGCAGGACGTCTTCCGCAAGGTGCAGAAGGTGGCGGGCACGGACATCTCGGTGCTGGTCACCGGCGAGACGGGCACCGGCAAGGAGCTGATCGCGCGCGAGTTGCACAACCGCTCGCCACGCGCCAAGGGGCCGTTCGTCAGCATCAACTGCGGGGCCATCCCCGAGAACCTGCTCGAGTCCGAGCTGTTCGGATACGTGCGCGGGGCCTTCACCGGCGCGGTGGCCAACAAGACCGGGCGCTTCCAGGGGGCCAACAAGGGCACCCTGTTCCTGGACGAGATCGGCGAGATGCCGGTGGCCTTGCAGGTGAAGATCCTGCGGGCTCTTCAAGACCGGGTGGTGCTGCGGGTCGGTGACACCGTGCCCGAGAACGTGGACATCCGGGTGGTGGCGGCGACCAACCGGGATCTGGAAACCGAGATCCGGGCCGGGCGGTTCCGCGAGGACCTGTATTACCGGCTGAACGTGGTGCACCTGCACCTGCCACCCCTGCGCGACCGGGGCGACGACATCGTCGTGCTGGCGCGCTACCTGCTCGGGCGCTACGCACCCGAATACGGCAACAAGGTGCGCGGGTTTTCTCCGAGCGCCATCGCCGCCATCAAACGACACCGCTGGCCGGGCAACATCCGCGAGCTGGAGAACCGCATCAAGAAGGCTGCCGTGCTGGCGGACAAGGCGCTGCTCGGCCCCGAGGACCTGAGCCTCAACCCGGACGAGCTGCCTCCCATCTTGGCGCTGACCGAGGCGCGCGAGCGCTGGCAGCGCGAATACATCAACGAGGTGCTGGCCCTCAACGGAGGCAACCGCACCAAGACCGCCCGCGACCTGGGCGTCGATCCCCGCACCATCTTCCGCCACCTCGAGAAGGAGGAAGGTGGGAGCGACGAGCCGTCGGCGCCGGAGGGCTCCTGAGGGCCTGAGCGCACCCGTGCCCGCCGGCCCCCTGTCCCGAGCCCGAGTGCGCCGTGGGACGGCGTTCGCCGTCGGGCCGCTACTGGCGTCTTGCCTGTCAGGCTGTATCTTGCCTCTGGCGCCGGAGTTCCAGGCGGTCGACAACGCCCAGCCCATCGTGGTGAAGGCCGATCCGCCCATCGGCAGCGACGTGCAGAACGAGGAGATGGCGTTCGCGGTGACGTTGAGGGATCCCAACCCGGGCGACAGGCTGTACGCCCGCTGGCTGGTCGACTACCCCCGCTCGGAGACGCCGGCGATGATGCCGGGCCGCGAGGACGTGGTGCCGCCGCCCGAGGATCCGACGGCGATGCCCGATCCGATCCGGTTCAAGCCCGACTGCGTCCAGCACGCCATCAGCAACGCCAGCAACCAGCACCGGTTGATGCTGGTGGTCTCCGACCGTCCCTTCATCAAGGAGACCGACCCGAAGCTGCAGAATTACTGGGACAGCATCCCGTCCTCGGCGGGGTGGGTTCGCAGCGTCTGGGTCTTCCGGAAAGCCTGCCGGTGAGCGGCCGGCGGCCGGCTGCCGTCCGCTGGCTGGGGCTGCTGGCTCTGCTGGGCGGCTGCGGCGACCAGGCGCAGAGCGAATGTGCGCGGGACGCCGACTGCGGCGCCGCCTCCGCCTGCGTGCGCTCGATCTGCGTGGCGCGCGCGGGGGCGGCGGGAGGGCACTGGGCGGTGGAGATAACGCCGGGGCCGCAGTCGCGATTCGCCGGCCGCGAACTGCCAGATCAGGCGCTGGGAGCGGTCCCGGTGGACCTGCCGCTGGACCGCAAGGTGTCGATGATGACGGAGCTGTCGGGAGGACCGGCGGACGGACCGCCGATGGCGACCTCGGTCGGCGTGGTGCTGGCGGTCCCGTCCAGCATCCCCGGTCATGGCGACCTCACGTTCGAGGCGCAGGGGACCAGCGCCGGGCCGGCGTCGTCTTACCAGCTGACCCTGGCGATCCCCGCGGCGCTGCTCGGGCGCATGGGCACGCTCAGCGTCTTGCCCCGGGCGCCCCTGGATCGCTTCATCTGTCCGTTCCTGCTCGGCATCGACCTGGCGACGAACGCCGCCGTGATGTTGCCCGGCGGCGAGGACACCGTGACAGTCTCGGGCACCCTGGGACAGGCCGACCCGGGCGCGGGAGTGCCGGTCGCCTATCAGGCACGCGCCTTCGTGCTGGATCGGCTGGTCAGCAACGTGGACGTCGTGGGCAGCGATGGCGGCTTCCAGCTGCGCCTGCAACGGAGCGTGGCCACCGCGGCGGCGCAGCCGGTGCGCATCGAGCTGCAGCCGGTGGATCCGACCGAGCCGGCGCTGCAGTTCGTGACCACGCTGCCGCCCGGCAATCGCGGCCTGGGCAACCTGACCTTGCCGGCGTACCCCGAGCCCGCGCCGTTCATCGTGCCGGTGGTCGACGAGGAGACGGACCGACCGGTGCCGGGGGTGACGGTCATGTTCGACGCCGTGATCGAGGGGGCGGTGGGCGGGCAGGCCCGATACAGCCAGAGCGCCCAGACCGACGCCCAGGGCAACGCCATGCTCAGGCTGATCCCCGGGACGGTCCGGCAGACGCGCGACTACCTGGTGCGGGCGATCCCGCCCGCGCACTCCGAGTCGGCCGCCCGCTGTCTGCGGGCCTACGCGGTGGCAGCGGTGGTGACCGAAGCGCCGCGGGTCGGCGCGCCCATCAAGCTCAGCCGCCGGGTTGCGCTCGACGGGCGCGTGCTGCGCCTGAACGGCCGCCCGGCCGGCTCGGTGCGGGTCCGCGCCATCGCCGAGGGGGACCAGGCCGCGGGCGAATGTGGGCAGCCGCTGTCCTCGGCGCCGCCCGAGGTCACCAGCAGTCCGGATGGCCACTACCGACTGCTGCTCGATCCGGGGCAATACCGGCTGGAGTACGAGCCGGCGGCGGGCGCGCCGCTGCCCATGGCAACCGAGGCGGGGGTGTCGCTGCTTGTCTCGCGGGCGCATGTCTACACCCTGCCCCCTTCGGTGCTGGTGGAAGGCCGGGTGGTATCGCCGGACGGCGATCCGGTGGAGGCGGCCGAAGTGAAGGTCCATGGCCGCGGGCCGGACGGCCACGCCCTGCTCCGCGGCGGCGCCCTCAGCGGGCCCGATGGCTCGGTCCGGCTGATCCTGCCGAATTAGGCAGTCCGGGGGCCGGGCGCTGGTTGACAATGGCCAGAGCGCCTCGTAGGGTCTCCGCGTCCGACCGACCGGCGCTCCGGCGGTCGAGCCCGCGTGCCTCTCGTCGGGGGCGCGCGCATGAGGAGCAAGCGACGCCCTCGAGACGACACGGTGTCGGCAACGTCCAAGTCAACTGAGCTGAATACGCCTTCCGGGCCGCGCCCAGCCGTGGCCGCCAGCCCCAGCGCCAATCAGGAATTCCGGCCCTACCGGCGCTTCGTCTCGCTTGTCGCACTGAGCGTCATCTTCGTGGGGGGCGGTTACCTGCTGGTCTCGGTGGGTGTCAGCATCTACCGACAGCGGCACGCGGTGCCGCTGGGGAGCCCGGTCAGCCAGCAGCTGACCCTCAGCGAGATGCTGGGCTGCTGGCAGGAGCTGTCCGACGTCACCGAGGCGTTGCAAAAACACCTGGAGAAATCGCACTACCTTCTGGGCGGTTACGACCCCGCCGAGGCCCAGCGCTGGGCCAACGAGGGGGCCTTCTGGCGCAACCAGTGGAAGGCGCTGGGGGGGCGCTGCCGCCTCAACCATCCCGCACCGGCCCGCAGCAGCAAGGAGCTGGACGAGATGGTGAACGCCTACCGCGAGCTCGATGAGACCGCCGCCGTGTACACCAAGGAGCTTCTGCGTTTTGGACGTGAGCAGGCGCCGCGCCTGGACCGCGTCCGGGCGCGCATCAACCGCATCGGCAAGCGCCTGGAGAACCAGCAAGGGCGCGAGGGAGATCCCGAACCATGACTGAACACGCACCAGCGCCGCCCGCCGGCGACGATCCGGTCGGATCCGGCGAGAGCCCCCCGACCTCGACCCCCAGCTTCGCCTCGCTCAACCTCGGCCCGGAGGTGCTGCGCGCCCTGGGAGACATGGGCTTCGCCGAGCCCATGCAGGTGCAGAGCGCGGTCATCCCGCTGGTGCTGACAGGCCGCGACCTGATGGTGCAGTCGCGCACCGGATCGGGCAAGACCGCCGCCTTCGGCATCCCACTGGTCGATCGCCTCGTGAACCCCGAAGACGGGTTCGTGCAGGCCATCGTGCTCTTGCCGACGCGCGAGCTGGCGCTGCAGGTGGCGGGCGAGGTGGCCCGCATCGCCGCCTACCGGCCCATCGAGGTGGTGCCGGTGTACGGCGGTGCGCCCATGGGCCGCCAGATCGAGCAGCTGCGGGCCGGGGGCCAGATCGTCTGTGGCACCCCCGGCCGGGTGCTGGACCACATCCGGCGCGGCACCCTGCTACTGGACCGGGTGCGCTGTGTGGTGCTCGACGAGTGTGACGAGATGCTGTCGATGGGCTTCCAGGAGGACATCGAGGCGATCGTCGAGCGCACGCCGGCCGAGCGACAGACCCTGCTGTTCTCGGCCACGGTGCCCGAAGGCATCCAGCGACTGGCCCGTCGCTTCTTGCGCGACCCCGAGATGGTGAAGCTGTCGGCCGATTTCGTGGGGGTCCACGAGATCCGGCACGTCTATTACGCCATCCCGGGCGGGCAGCGGGAGAGCGAGCTTCTGCGGGTGCTGGAGTTCGAGAACCCCAAGCGGGCGATCATCTTCTGCAACACGCGCGAGGAGACCGGTCGGGTGGCCGAGTTCCTGCGCCGTCAGGGCTACGAGGCGGAGGCCATCTCGTCGGATCTGTCGCAGGTCGACCGGGAGAAGGTGATGGCCAAGATGCGGGGCGGCACCCTGCAGTTCCTGGTGGCCACCGACGTGGCCGCGCGGGGCATCGACCTGGAGGCGCTCTCGCACGTCATCAACTACACCTTCCCCGAATCGCCGGAGGTGTACATCCACCGCACCGGCCGCACGGGGCGGGCCGGGCGCCATGGGACCGCCATCTCGCTGATCGGGCCGACCGAGGTGGGACCCTTTTATTACGTCAAGCTGCTGTACAAGATCCGTCCGGAAGAGCGCTCGTTGCCCTCGGAGGCCGAGATCCGGGCCAAGCGCGAGGGGGAGCGGATCCAGGCGCTGCGGACGCGGCTGCCCCGCGAGCCGGGCGCGCAGTGGCGGTCGCTGGCCCGGCGGCTGATGAGCGCGCTCGATGGCGAGCAGCTGTGCGCCGGCCTGCTGGCGCAGGCCTTCGAGAACGAGCCGGCGGTGCAGCCGCCGACGCCGGTCGAGTCGATCGTGACCGAGAGCCCCGCCACCGAGCGCGGGTATCGCAGCCGCGACGGCGGGCCCCGCAAGAGCGAGAGCAAGGCGCGCGGCGACCGACCCGGGCGCGAGCGGAGC